>DAOMZH010001293.1:0-2885 GCA_035437985.1 Polyangium sp. (in: bacteria)
AGCCTTTTTCCGGCGGTTTTTTACGCACGATACGCTTCTTCTTCACCGGATCACTTCCCGCTTTGGCCTCGAGCCGCAGGTTCTCGATGGCGTGTTCGGGAGCTTGAGCCACGACGGTTCCGCGCACGTCGAACCCTTTGCGTCCTGCGCGTCCCGAGATTTGCTGAAAGTCGCGGACGCTCAAAATAGCCGTCTTATGCCCGTCGAATTTGCAGAGTTTGGTAAACAAAACCGTACGAATCGGAATGTTCACGCCCACGCCGAGCGTGTCGGTTCCACAAATCACCTTGAGCAAGCCCTTTTGCGCGAGTTTTTCCACGAGCAAGCGGTACTTGGGCAAGAGCCCCGCGTGATGTAGACCCACGCCGTGACGCAGAAAGCGCTGCAAATCTTTGCCGTAGGGACTGTCGAAACGCGCCCCGGACAACACGTTCGCGATGGCGCGTTTGTCCTCTTTCGACGTGTAGTCGAGGCTCATGAGGTTCTGCGCTTCTTCGGCTGCTCCGCGCTGCGTGAAGCAGACGATGTAGACCGGAGCGCGGTCTTTCTGCACGAGATCGTGCACGGTTTCGTGCAGCGGCGTCTCGCGATACTCGAAGTCGAGCGGCACGGGTCGTTCACGGGAACGAACGAGCGCGGTTTCTTTTCCGGTGAGATCTTCGAGGATTCTCGTGAATTTTTCCGTGTCGCCGAGCGTCGCGGACATGAGCAAAAACGTCGCGTTCGGCATCGTCAAGAGCGGCACTTGCCACGCGACGCCGCGCTCGCGGTCGGCGTAGTAGTGAAACTCGTCCATGATCACGTAGTCGACGCCGGTGTTTGCACCTTGGCGCAGAGCCATGTTGGCGAGGATTTCGGCGGTGCAACAAATGATGGGAGCGTCGCGATTGACAGAGGCATCGCCGGTCATCATGCCGACGTTCTCGGGCCCGAAATCACGACAAAGCGCGAAAAACTTTTCGTTGACCAGCGCCTTGATGGGGCAGGTGTAGAACGAACGTTTGCCCTGGGACATCGCGAAAAAATGCATGGCGGTCGCGACGAGGGACTTGCCCGATCCGGTGGGTGTGTTGAGGATCAGGTTTTTCCCGGCGATAATTTCGAGCAAAGCTTCTTCTTGCGCAGGGTAGAGTTCGAGGTTTTTCTCGGACACATAGTCGAGAAATCGGTCGAAGATATCGTCGGCTGAGGTTTGTTCTTGTGGAACGGGCAGCCGTTGCGCCAAAGGAGCCGTTTGGGTATCGCTGGGTGGAAGCACGGCCCGGTCATGCCACGAATTGAGCCTTGCGGGGACGGATGCTGGCAGGAAAAAACGATTGGACCTTGGCGGATGGTAGAGATGATGGACGGAAGGCGGTTCCCCCTTTGCCGCGGCGACGTGGTTGCGCTAGTGCGGTGACGGACGAAAGGTGCATACGAAGCGGCAAACGAGATATGGTCGTCCGTGGATCCATCAACGGATGGCTAGCGCGCATGGCGCAATTCGGGGCATGATGAGCTTGTAGCGTGAGGATCGTGGCGTGCGAGGTAGATGAGGCGTGAGCGCGGATAATCATAACCCCAGCGGCGCAGCCGGCGAGGCACCGGGTGGCGCAGCCGATTACGCGCATCACGCGCCCGATAGCGCTCGTGCGGGAGTCGTTGCATCGCACGGTGAGCGAGAAAAACGCGCCTACGTCGCGCCTGTAGAGGTGCCGCGGAAGCACCAACGTATGCACACGATCGACATGTCGAAAGTGCGGATCTCGCCGGACATGAAAGTCCAGCAGCTCGATCCGCGACACATGCCGACGACTAGAATGGACATTCCGCCCGGGGGAATTCGGCCTTTGCCGCCTCCCGCAGCAGCCGAAGTTGCGGATGCAGGATCGCCTTCGCGTCCAGGTGGAGCCGTCGCACCACCACCTCCTCCGCTCGCACCAGGAGCGAGTCCATGGTCGCAAAATGCGGGCATCGATCGTTCGATGTTGCCATCAGCAGCGATGGGTTCAGGGACTCCAGTGCAAGCCACGCGTGTTCCCTCGATGCCGCCACCGATGAGCAAAGCGCCGTCGAGCATTGGCGCTGGTGTATGGATCGCGGTGATTGTCGTAGCAGCACTTCTTGGTGGGGGCATTGCTTTGGCACTGCGCGGTGGAGGCACGAAGAGTGGGACGGATGCGGTTTCATCGAGCGCCCCGATCTCGATCGCGGTGCCCACGAGCCCGACGAACACTGACCTTGCGAGTGAGCCCGAGGTTGTCGAGCCAAACAGCTCAGAGCCAACGGAAGACGCAGGGGCCGCAACGTCGACGACAAAATCGCCAACGACTCGAACGGTACCGCGACGAACTGCACCAGCGCCCAAAACAACTGCAGCTCCAGCTCCGGCTCCAGCTCCAACCACCACGCGTCCACGATTGTTCAATTGAAGAAGGGGAGAACAAACATGCGACGACTTGCGTTCCTTGCCGCAACGTTCGTGGCGATGTCAGTCAGTATGTCTGCACGCGCAGACGATACGGCTCGCGCCAAAGAACTCTACGACATGGGCAACAAGCTCTACGACGAACAGAAGTGGGCTGAAGCGGAAGCTGCGTATCAATCGGCCTGGAATCTGCGCAAGAGCTTCGATCTCGCAGGCAATCTTGGGGATGTCGAGATGCAGCTCAAGCAGTATCGCGATGCTGCCGAACATCTTTCCTATGCGTACGACGAATTTCCTACGGGTGGAAAACCCGAAGTGCGAGAGGCGCTTGGAAAACGCATCGAAGAAGCGCGTCAGCAGATTGGCGTATTGCAGATCAAGACGAACGTGATCGGCGCGCGTCTGTATGTCGACGGGAAACTCGTGGGCCAATCGCCGCTTGAAAAAGGTGTTTTCGTCGATGTTGGACAACGGGTCA
>DAOMZH010001294.1:0-2866 GCA_035437985.1 Polyangium sp. (in: bacteria)
AACGTGTTATGCTTGCACGGCGGCCAAGAAAGGCAGCGGCCAAGACGGCGTCTGTGCATTCATCAAGGTGAACACCGACCCGGATGAAGAATGCAATCCTGGCGTTTGTAATGGCTCCGGCGTTTGCAACGTGCCCACGTGCACGTCGAGCACCGAATGCGGTTCCAATGCAACCTGCACGAACAGCGCTTGCGTTTGCGACATGGGTTATACCGGTGACGGCTACAACTGCACCGATATCAACGAATGCTCGACGAACAATGGCGGCTGCGACGTCAATGCCACCTGCACCAATACACCTGGCTCGCGCACATGCGCCTGCAACATGGGATACATGGGCGATGGTATCACGTGCACTCCAAACCCCCTTCGTCAAATCGAAACGGGCTCTGATTTTACCTGCGCTCGCACGAGCGACGGTCGCGTCACCTGCTGGGGCAACAATGAATGGGGCACGTTGGGCGTCGGCGATACGCAGAATCGAACGATCGGCGCCGGGAGTTTGTCCGCGATCGACCTCGGCAAAGGACGCACTGCGACGAGCATTGCCGTGGGCTGGACACATGCCTGCGCGCTGCTCGACAATGGTCAAGTCAAATGCTGGGGCCGCAACAAGCGCGGCGAATTGGGCGTCGGCGATTCCCGCGATCGTGGCGACGATGCTGGCGAAATGGGCGACGCGCTGCCTGCTGTCGATTTGGGAACGGGCAAGACGGCCGTAGCCATTACGGCGGGATGGTCGGGTTTTACCTGTGCCATTCTCAATGACGCCAGTGTCAAGTGCTGGGGAGCCGCTCAATACCTTGGATTGGGCGACAATGTCACCCGCGGCGACAATGCCGGCGAAATGGGCGACGCGCTTCCCGTCGTGGATCTCGGCGCTGGACGCACTGCCGTGGCCATCGACGCCGGTTTGCGCCATACTTGCGCCCTTCTCGACGACGGCAGCGTCAAGTGCTGGGGATTGAACCAAGCTGGTGAACTCGGACTCGGCGATACGAATCCGCGATATCGCCCGGACTTGGCCGTCAATCTCGGTACGCGACAAACCGCCACGGCCATCAGCGTTGGGCAGTCCCATAGCTGCGTTTTGCTCAGCGACGGCGACCTCAAGTGCTGGGGCTACAATGGCTCCGGACAACTCGGTCTTGGCGATCGAGAGAGCCGCGGTGACGAAGCTCATGAAATGGGCGACGATTTGCCCGCGGTAAAACTGGGCACTGGATTGAATGCCGTGAGCATCAGCGGCAACAACGACGGCACCTGCGCCATTTTGAACAATGGCCGAGTCAAGTGCTGGGGCAATAACGAAGGCGGCATCCTCGGTCTCGCGGACAATGCCAATCGCGGTGACAACGCTGGCGAAATGGGCGACAGCCTGCCCTTCATTCGCCTCGGCCAGCACGCGACGGCCGTTTTGATCAGCGGATCCGACCACAAGTGCGCCCTGCTGTCGGACAATGGCCTCGTTTGCTGGGGCTCCAATCACCTCGGTCAAGCTGGCAGCGGTGACGTCGTCATTCGCGCCGAAGAAAACCTGCCTCGCGTATTCCCGTTCTGAACCTCCCCAAAGCCCCGCTCCCCAGCTGTGAGCGGGGCTTCCTGTCTATTATCCTCGCGACAAGCAAAAACTTTACTTGCTTCTCCCGGCGTGCGCCGCGTATGCTCGATGTCATGTCGCTGCACCTCGGGCGCTGTTGGCCATGGATCCTGGCACTTTTGCCCGCTCTTGGTTGTGCATCCAAAGACCTGCGCACCGTCATCACCGAACATCGACCCAAAGTCGAAGCCCAACTCGCCAAAGTCAATGTCATTCGCGAAACCCTACGGGCAACTCCGGCCGTTACGGCTGACGACGTCACTATCCCCGGCCCACCTCCGCGCATTGGCGTCACCGACGTCGATGAACACGCCAATGTCGCCATTGAATACGTCGAAGACCTCGAAGACCTGAATTCCTGGGGCGCGGTGCCATTTCGCATCATGGGCAGCGGCTCGATGAATCGATGCGCCGCGGTTCTTTCCACGCATCGTTATGTCTACGATCCCATCGTTGGAACCGTTCCCACAGAAATTCCCTGGTACATGGCCGAAGACAATTTCAAGCATTGCGAAGGCGTTCGTTATCTCTTCGTCATTCGCTCCCTCGCCTATGTTTCCCCCACGGTAATTCGCGAATCCTCTGGCCCCTGCCCCGATGCCTCATCGACCAATGGAGCTGACGCGGGTGTTCCCGATGCTGGCGCTGTGTCCACGGCTAAATGCAAAGTTTACGACGGAGGGTATTTGCAAGCCGAAGTCATCGTTTTCGATTTGCAAAATGGAGCGCGCCTTGGGGGTTTTCGTTTTTCTGCCGAAAGCAGTCCGCGCCTCGATATTGGTTTGTCCTCGGATACCGTCGCATTACAAGCGAGCGATTTCGCCTTCAAGATTCGCTCGGCCTTTAATGAAGCCGCGCAACAAAACGTTCCTTCTTTCTCGGTGGGGAATTGAATGGCGACCATCACGTGGCATGACCCCAAGACCAAGCAGCGCATCGAAGACCTCGTGCGTGAAGTCGAATCCCAAAGCTCGGCGGAGATCGTTTTTTCAGTCAAACCATTTTCCGGTGACTACCGCGCCGCCGACGTGACCTTCGGCGCCTTAGTCGCGTTGATTGGCCTTTGCATTTATGTTTATGCTCCGGTCGAATTCACCGACGACCTCGCCCCTCCTTCCATTGCCGCCCTCTTTTTCGCCGCTTATGCGTGCAGCGCCCGCGTCCCCGCCCTGCGCCGCGTATTCACTCCCAAAAAGCTGCAATCCGCGAACGTCCGCACCGCTGCGCGCGAAGTCTTCGTCGACCAAAACATTTCCTGCACCCGCG
>DAOMZH010001295.1:0-2856 GCA_035437985.1 Polyangium sp. (in: bacteria)
CGAACCTGGTGCATCGAGCGTATGGTTTTACGCTAACACGCATAGCATACACGGGATCCCTATTCTGAACATCTAAATGCTCACGCGACATTGAGACTTCCGCTAAGTCAAGTTTAGCGGAAGTCACTGCTTCGGGGTCGTCTTCTTCCGTCCCGGCGCCCGCTTTCTCGCGCGAACCGTAGGGCCCTCTGCCGACTCCTCGGTTGCAATCGTGGCGGGTTCGGGGGCCGATGCCGACTCTGTCGGCGGTGACGTGGCCTCCTCCGTCGCAGTCTGCGCCGGTTCGTCCTTTGGTACCATTGGCTCGGTCGCTCGTGTGGGCTCCTTCTTCGATTCGACCACCTCGAACATCCCCGCAGCCTTCCGCCGCAATCGCTCGAGCTCCGTCTTGTGCCGTTGAAACAATGCTGCAATGGTCTCGTTATCGCCGACGGCGACCCCGCCAATCGCAGCTTCCGTGATTCGGAGCAACCTCGCGTTTTCGTGAGTCCCGCCATCCGCGGCAATGGCGGCGGCATCCCCCAATAAATTCGCCGATATCGTTCGGTCGTCGGGGCTCATCGATTGGCTTTCGCTGAGCAGCCCGATGCAAATCCCCATCAACTCCTCAATGTCTTCAACGGTGGCGAGATATCTCGTGACCGAAGTCGTCTTCTGCTTTTCGTCGTTCACGGGCCACCACCATTCCATGAGGGTCGCAACTCGGTCGATGGTATCGCATTCCTGCTTCTTGCTCGAAAACTTCCAGCCCACGGAGCGTCGCGTTATGTTTGCGCGTTGCGCCAACTGCGTACGGGTCTAGAAATGGCCATTGGCGGCACGAAATCGGCATAAACTGAATCGCTTTTTCGAAAGCAACATCGGCACGCGCCGATTGACAACACAATCCTTTTGTGAATGGGGGCCCGTAATGGAACAGGAAGAGCAAGATGCACTGCTCGAAATCGCCGCGCGCATCGAGTCCTTGCTGCGTGGTGAAATCGCACGTCCGGGGCTTGTTTTCGCGCCTCTTCATCAGAAGGCGTCGAGGGCATCCGCCATCATTCGTGAGCCCGATGAGGATGAACTCGCGCGAATCATCTTCGCCGCATGCGTTGCACTTGGCCGCGTAATTGCCGAGTACGACCTCGATGAGAACGCGCTCATATCACTCGTTGACGTGTCATGTGCAAAGGGAGTTGCGCCCGCACTCGCGAGCATCCGCAAGCCGGATCGATCACTTGTCACGCGCGTCGAAAATCTCGAAGAACTGCTGAGTTTCGAGGCGGTTTGTCCAGGGACGGTCCCCCTCTATGAGCATGCTCGCGGAGCGGTCACACCAGCGCTCGAGGTGGCCCGTGCGAGTGCCCTTGCAGTCGGAAGTCTCGTCCATGACCACGAGCTGCCGAACGTGAGTGACCTCGTGAGGCAGACGCATCAGGGCGTACTAGCCGGCCGAACTGCAAGAGAAAAAGAAGCCTGAACCTTGTTCGTTTTTTGTGTGCAAGGCGTTCGAGACGTGTGGGTTCGAATGTCGTTCGTCCAGCACACTCCATGCGTTGGTTTGTCCGCCTCATACATTGACGTGTTGGTTCGTCATTACAAAGCGACTTGAATGACAAACAGTTGGCATGGTTTGTCGGAAGCAGTTCACTTCTTTTTCTTCTTCTTCGCAGGAACGAGTCGCACGTGTTTCGGGGGCGGTTTGTCCGCTGTTCCACGGCGTGATTCTGCGACACGAAGTCGTGTGATGAGCGCCATGAAGACATCGACCGCGTTCTCGGGCGTGAGATGAATGTTTATCTCGCGCAACGCCTGAACAACATCACCGGGAATGAAGACCCCCCCATTTTCGCGCATGTAAAGGTCGCGAATCTGTCGTGCCGTTGGCGCATCAATGGCTAATTCCCGCACCAAATGGGTCAAATTCTTGCCCTCTGCGAGCAAGTCAAACGCTTGCCCTTCGATGCGACTGCGTTTGACGGCGGATGCCGCGCGAACGACGTTCTCAGCAAGTGCTGCTACTTGCCCCTCGTCATAGACGTATTTCGCCGGCGGACCACGCCGGTTTGTCGGATGTGAATATCCGACAGCATCTGGGTCGTACGCGATGAGTACGCGTTTCCGCTCCATGTCGACGAGCGACATGTACCCGAGGCGATACTTTTGGGCCGCATCCGACCGCGAAATATACTTTTTCAAGAGTCCCCCCAATATTATTGGCCGTGATATTTTACTTTATGAAATCATTCAGGATTGTGCATCCGAAATGTCACGGTAATCATCACGGTTACAGGATATTTCCCTCCGGCAAACAGTGGACTGTCTGGTCGGGGATGCAGTACGTCCAGACGCATGGCGCAGCTCGAACAGGGAAAAGTGAAAGTGGTGCTCGGGAAGGTTCGAAACTTCGCGGCCAGCAAGGCGCGCCGCGTCGAAGAACTCGAAGAGCTGAATGGGCGAATCGTGCAGAACATCCTCGCGTCGCTGGAGATCGGCGCGACGGCGTTCGGAATGGGGTTTCTCCGCGGATACTACGGGGAGAAGGCGGCCATTCTCGGTTTGCCCATTGACGCAGCGACGGGGCTTTTGCTGCATGGCGTCGCTTATGGGCTCGGGTTTGCCGGTGGGAAAATGGCTCGTTTCGCCGCGCAAAACATTCACAATGTCGCCAATGGAGCACTGGCTACGTGGGCCGCGGCAACCGGTGCGGAGCTTGGCCTGAAAAAGCGACCTCCGGTCGATTCTCCACAGGACCCGATTCAGCCTCCGTCTCCACCTCTATCAGCGGGTGAAGTCATTGCAGGTGCATTGCCGCAGGTCGCAGCGCCTCCGGCCCCGCCGCAGCCTTATGCAGCGTTGCCAATGCAGCAGCAA
>DAOMZH010001296.1:0-2851 GCA_035437985.1 Polyangium sp. (in: bacteria)
CTTCCGCGATGAAGAAGGCCAAGACGTGCTTCCCTTCGTCGACAACATCTTCCGCTTCACGCAGGCCGGTTCGGAAGTGTCCGCTCTTCTTGGTCGTATCCCGAGCGCCGTCGGTTATCAGCCGACGCTCGCGACGGAAATGGGTCAACTTCAGGAGCGAATTACTTCGACCACGAAAGGTTCGGTTACCAGCGTGCAGGCGATTTACGTGCCTGCCGACGACTTGACCGACCCTGCTCCGGCAACGGCCTTCGCCCACTTGGATGCCACGACGGTTTTGTCCCGTGCGATCTCGGAGCTCGGAATTTACCCGGCCGTGGATCCGCTCGATTCAACGTCGACGATGCTGGACCCGCAGATCGTCGGCCAGAGGCATTACGACGTAGCGCGCAAGGTGCAGCAGACGCTGCAGCGTTACAAGGATTTGCAAGACATCATCGCGATTCTCGGCATGGACGAGCTCAGCGAAGACGACAAACTCGTGGTGCAACGCGCGCGCAAGATGCAGAAGTTCTTGTCGCAACCGTTCTTCGTCGCTGCGCAATTCACGGGCCTCGAGGGCAAACTCGTGAGCCTGAAAGACACGGTTTCGAGCTTCGAAGAGATCCTGTCGGGCAAACTCGATCACATCTCCGAACAAGATTTCTACATGGCCGGTGGTATCGACGAAGTGAAGGCGCGCGCCTCGGGCAAGCGCTGATCTTCGGGGCGATAGGAGCAACTGACCGATGTCCGACTCGATTTTGCTGGAGATCGTTACCCCCACTGGCGTTGCTTTGCGCAAGAACGTCGCAGACGTCACGGCCCCGAGCGTCGCTGGTGAGTTTGGCGTGATGCCGGGCCACGTCCCGCTGCTCGCCGCCCTCCGCACGGGCATCGTGAGTTACCACGAGTCCGGTAAGGAGCATCGTCACGCGGTCGCGCATGGGTTTGTCGAGGTACTCGGCGACAAGGCGCTCGTGCTGACCGAGCGGTTCATGAATCGTGACGATGTGGATGTCGTGAAGGTGCGCGAACGTCTCAAGGAAGTGGATGCCGAGCTGGATCGCTGGCAAGGCGACATGACCGATCCGAAGCGCAAGCTGTTGATCGAAGAAGAGCAATGGCTGGCGACGCAGCTCGACTTGATTGGCGATCCGCCTTTGCCGATCGTGCGTGAAGACACGCGGTTCCTCGCGGCACATGCCGAAGCGCCTCCGGTTCAGGAGATGATTGACGGGCAAACGACGGACGTGAGCATGACCGATCACAAGAAGGGCGGCGGAAGCGCGTTCCCCGACGACACCTGAGTCGATTTTAATCTCTGTCGATTGCGTAAAACGCCATTGTGATCTCGCATCACGGTGGCGTTTCGCTTTTGCGGACGAAACTTTGATAACTGCATCCATAAGTAATTTCCAGTCATTGGACGAAGTGTCGCTTTTGGACGACAGTTTCGTTGCGCTACGAATGTTCGAGCCAGAGGAAGACGTCGTGCGCCTCCGCTGCGCGCTCGCGTAACGCAATTTCATTGCGGCAATACGCGGGCAAACCATTGCAACAATCATCAAATTCGACTGGAACGATGGGTCCGAGGTTGAATTTCGCATTGAAGCGTGCATGAAATCGTGCGGGTTAAGCGGCGAAGCTTCGGTTTGGCGCGGTGTTCTTTTCAACAACGAGCGAACCGTGCTACGTTCGTTTCATGTATCGTTCCATTGCGCAGCGGGCGAAGGGCTTGTGGCGAGAAGGTCCTTTGGGGAAAGTGCTGGCGGTCATGCTGGTTTTGGCGGTGGCGTTCGGAATTAGCGGATTTCGGCTCGGTCTCAAGTCGATGGTGCGTAGTTCCGTGGATTGCGGGCTGGATGAAAAAACGGTGCGCAGTCGGGCGGAGGCGTATTTGACCCAAATCGAAATGGAGTACGGCAAGTCCAAACCATTTGGCCCTTCGAGCAAGCGAAGGGTGTTCGAGCAGAGGCAATTCGACATCATGTATGATTCGATGCCGAATGCGTGCGACAGTTTTTTGAGTGTGCGAGTGCCCATTGCGGGCGCGATGCCCTCCCCATTGCCCACGAAACAAATGTTGGAGTTGCTCGAGAATCACGAGATTGGTGGGCGTTACGAACGCGGTACGGGAGGGTTTTTCGTGTATGACGAGGACGTGCAGACGTATTATTTGGCATATGCGCTGCCGGTCTCGAGCTTGCCCCATGGGGATCTTCAGCGGGCGATCGAGGAGCGGCGCAGCATTGGCGAGGCGTGGCGCAAAGGGTGGTACGAGGAGGTTTGGCTCATTGGAACGGGAGAGGGGGTTGCGCCGAAAGATCCGGTGTATCGTCCGGGAAAGGATCCGGATTCGTTATTGCGCGGAGCGGATGCGTTTTTGAAGGACGCAGGGCGACCAGGCATTTATCCAAATCCACAAGAGAGTCGATAAAAATTGCAACACATATCACAAATATACAATCCGACAGGCTGATGGCCATCATTTTGTCGATTATTTCTGCTTCCGCTACATAACCTTTCGTAACATTATTTGTAAATTGTGGCACATTTAATTGGACACTGGGCAAACCTTTGGGATTGGGCTGGGTGATTTTGGGATGGATTTGGTGTTGTTGTGGATTCACACCTTGATTTATTACCAGGAAAAACGCCGGGCATTGGATCGCGCGCCGTCGTTTGTCTCACCGCGTCATGGGTGAAACCCTTTGCGCGTTACGTACGTGTTCTTACGCGGTGAGGTGCGAGCAGGTGGGGGTGCGGGTGCGGTTCGTCCGGGGCGCGGGGCGGTGCATAATCCGCATGATGCGAGATAGTGAGGGGGATGGAAAAAAAGATCGCGGATGACCAAGACGTGCTTCCATTT
>DAOMZH010001297.1:0-2845 GCA_035437985.1 Polyangium sp. (in: bacteria)
GAGAAGCTCGGGCTCGCGCGGCCGCCGTCCGGCCTCGCGCGCAGCGCCGACGAGGCCGAACGCGTCGCCGAGCGGATCGGCTACCCGGTGCTGGTGCGGCCGTCCTACGTGCTCGGCGGACGCGCGATGATGATCGTCCACGAGGTCGCCGCGCTGCGCGAGTACATGCGCTTCGCGGTGAACGCCTCGCCCGAGCACCCGGTGCTGGTCGATCGCTTCCTCGCCGACGCCACCGAGGTCGACGTCGATGCCATCTGCGACGGCGAGCGCGTCGTGATCGGCGGCATCATGGAACACATCGAATAGGCGGGCGTGCACTCCGGCGACAGCGCCTGTTCGATCCCGCCGTACTCATGGATTGTACGAACAGTAGATGGGCGGGAAATCGAATTTTCTGCGCTGCGGGATCTACAAGCCGCCATCTACGACAATCGAGTGACGCGTGAAGACGTGCTCGTTCGTGGAAGCAGTCGCCCACGACGTCTTGGTTCGATCGCCGAGCTCGAACCGTTTTTCAATCGCTCCGGAATGAACGCGCCAAACCCCCAACGTCGGGCGCGTACGCTTGCAGGTGCGGGCGCAGCAGCAGTCCCCGCCGTCACGGCCCAGCGCGCCGAAAACTCCGTCGTGTTCTCGTTGCCAAACCTCATGGGTGGAGCTGTCGAACAAGAGGCTCCCGTCTCGGTTCGTCGCAGTACGTTGCCTCCGCCTCCGCCACCTCCGGCGAGACGCGACGGTTCAGAGCCTTCGATTCGCCGCGCTTCGATTCCTCCCGCAACGCCGCGCAGCGGAACGGATGGTTCGCCCCCGCCCTACCGTCGCGGCTCGATTCCGCCGCCGCCACCAACCGCGCCCACGGGTCGACGTCCCGCACCCATGCGCGCACCAAGCCCTTCAGGTCGGTTTGGCGATCCAAACGACACGGAAAACGAGGAGGATTGGTCGAACACGGGGATCGAACGAATCAGCGCGTTGCCTCCGCCGCCTCCGATGCCGAGACGAAGCGCGCCGCCTCCGCCGCCAATGTTTCCGCCCCCCGAGCCACCTCCTCCGCTTGCGGAAACAGCGCTAGCGCCAAAGATGTTTCCCGATCCCGAACCGACGAAAATGTCGAAGGCGCCGACACCTCCGTCCGAGACCGCACCATCGAAAACCAAAGCGCCGACGACGACTCCGACCACCACCGAACATACCCCGGTCTCCCCCACGGACAAACCGTCCGTAGACAAACCGGATGCGACCTCGACGAACCCTGAAGAACCATCTCAGCCCCCCGTTGCTACAATCGACGAACCCCGAACCTCGGCAACGGAGGAACGCGCATCGACGCCAACCTCGAGCGATACGTCCATGAAGACACCCAACAGTGAACGTTTGTCTGCACCAGGATCCGCCCCGTTGCCGTCATCACGTTATAGTGAGCCCTATTCGGAATCTCGCTTCTCCGAGCCGCGTGTGTCGGAACCTCGTCCGTCGATCAATTCGCCATCAGCCCCAACGGCGTCTCGTCGAGCTGGTGCTGCACGTTGGATCGTTGCGGTTGTCCTGGCCGGATGCACCTTGCTTGCTGCCTTGACGATTCTTCCCAAGCTCTACGCCAAGCAAGGAGCGGGACAAACGGAAGCGCGGGTCGTGGCCCTGCTCGATCAAGGAGATCGGGCAGCGAACGAAGGGGACCTCGAAGCCGCGAACGAGGCGTTTGTCAAGGCCAGTGCGCTCGTCGATAAAGACGCACGGGTCGAGTTGCGATTGGCGCGAATGGCGATCGTGCGGGCCGACGTTCCTTGGCTCAAGGTGCGCCTTTTGTCCGAATCCGATCCGGATCTCGCGCCCACGCGACGGGAACTGGTTCTGGCCGCAGGTCGCGCACTTCAAGCTGTGGAACGGGCGCAAGCGGTGTTGCCGAACGATCAGGATGTCACGCGTTGTCGAATCGACGTGTTTCGCTTGCAAAGCAACGTCAACGAAGCGCGCAAGCTGCTCGCTTCACTCGTAAAACCAGCGGGAGCAGCGCATGACGAAGTGGGTCTCGCGTTGCTCGACATGTCTGAACCAACGCCCGCGTGGCCTTCGATCATCGAACGTTTGTCGCACGCCGCGGGTAGTGAACAGAACCTTGGACACGCGCGATCGATGTTGATTTACGCGCTCGTCCAATCCGGCGATCTCACCCGCGCAAAATCCGAACTGGATCAACTCGTCGCGATGCCGCGACCGCATCCGCTCATTGGTGCGTTTCGCGCGTACATCGCAGCAGCAGACAAGGCGGCCAACGCAGCGCCTGCCGAAGATGCTGGCGGGGCTGTGGACGAGGCAACTGCGGCGTTGCAAACGGCCGTCGAAGCGACGACAAACGGGGAGTTCGAAAAAGCTGCCGAACTGCTCAAGGACCTCGAAACACGTTTTCCGAACAATGCGAACGTCTTGACGGCGGCCGGTCGATTGGCGCTCAAAAAGGACGATCGACCACGAGCTTCGGCATACTTCGAGAAGGCCTTGACCGCGGACAAGAATCATTTCGATGCGCTGTCGGGGCTTGCGGATATCAAATGGGACAGCGGCGAAAAACAAGCCGCGAGCGTCTTGTATCGACGAATCATCGAGGGGGCTGGAGCGGACAGTCCTTACTTGGCCCGGGCAAAAGAGCGTTTTTCGGCATTCACCGAATCCGTCGGGGAACAAGCTCCGGAATGAGCTGGAAACGATGATGACGAAAAGCCAAGCCAAGGTCTCGAAGAACAAGACACGCGGGGGTCGGCCGCGATTCTTTTTTGCGCCTCTCGTGATTGGTACAGCAGCGTGCGTATTTGGTTTGGCATGCCAAGGTCGCCCGAAAAGCTCCTCG
>DAOMZH010001298.1:0-2836 GCA_035437985.1 Polyangium sp. (in: bacteria)
GAAAGCATCCCGAGGTCAAGACCAAAGCGCCGAACTTTCCGCAAGTCATGGATTTGTTGTGGAAGATGGGGCTCGTGCGTGATGGCGACGTGGAATTGACCGACCTTGGCAAGAAACGAATCAATCGATTGCTCGTGAAATACGACGACGTGCCCGAATCTGCCGATTTCCAAGTGCGCGTGGGTCCCATCGGTACGGGCAACAAAGTCGTTCTAGACCCCGAGATTTTTAATAACTTGTCCGAGAACATGCGCAAAGTTCTGGGCCTCGAAATGGAGGCGATGGCCCTTGGGGCGGTTGCGCATGAGCATCAGGACGACATTCGTCATGCGATCGTGATGAAAGGCGTGATGGATCACGCGGACGAGTGGAAAAGCGATGCGACAAAAGAGTTTGCGGCGCGGGCTTCTGCTGAATGCTTGATGGCGTTTTTGCGGGCGTTTTTGCCCCCTATCGATCGATTCGAAGGCATTTTGGATTCGGGTACGGCGGATCGACCGCATGCGCCTGGTCCTTCGCATTTATTGCACGCCAAATACCAGTACATCTCGTTTTACGAGGCTGGTCGCAGGGATATTTTGCGGCGTTTGCGGGCCTTCTGCACCGAGCCTGCGCCCACGGGCGTGTGGCTCATTCATGGCGAAGGCGGGATGGGCAAAACGCGGCTCATGATCGAGTTTGTCAAGCAATTGCGCAGCGACGGATGGGTTGCGGGATTTTTGCGGGCGTCAGCAGACAAGGATCGCTTTACGGAATTGATAACTTCGGACCTGCCCGTATTTCTCGTGATTGACTACGCGGAGAGCCGTCCGGAATTGGCGTCGTTGCTGGCCGATGTGGCGCGTATTCGGGTGCGAGGTGCGCCATTGCGTTTTGTGCTGTTGGCGCGGAATGCTGGAGATTGGTGGACGATGCTGCTCGCGCGCGACAGCTCCACGACGGCGCTCTTGACGGAGCGGGCGCCCGAGGCGCTAGGGCCCTTGGTTGAAAGCGCGCAGCGTATTGACATGGTCAAGAAGGCGGCGGACGAGTTTGCCACGATCATAGGTCGAGAAAAAACCTCGAGCGTATTGCCGCCATTGCACGACGTCCGATTCGAGCGCGCGCTGTATTTGCATTTGGCAGCTTTGGCGTGGGTGGAGGGATTGTTTTTTACGGCGGACACGTTGCTCGACGAGATCCTCTCACATGAGGAGCGATTTTGGGTGACGCAAGCGAATGCCATGAACAATGGCCTGGCCGAGTATGCATTCATCGAGAAGACGCGTCGAGCCGTTGCAGCCATGACGTTATGCGGAGGCATGGCGAGTCAACATGCGGGCGAATTGCTTTTGGGGCGGATCTCGCCGCGATTCGACGACGAGTTATTGGCATTTTTGCGGCGCTTGTATCCGGGCCTGAAGGGGACATTCACGACGGGTCTCGAACCGGATTTGCTTGGTGACGGAATGGTTTGGCGGACCATGACGCGAATGCGGGAGCAAGGGGACTTGCCGGCGCTTTTTTTGGATCAGGTGTTCCGGGGGGAGCCCGAGGGGGCTCTGGTGGCAGGTTTCACGGTGCTTGGCCGATTGTCGGTGGAGCATGCGCAAGAGGTGCGACCGTGGATCATGCATGTGCTGGAGGGGGACATTGACGCGCGGGCATTGGCGGCGTTGAGGGCTACGAAGGAGCTGGGAACGAAGACGGCGTATGCGTGGGTGGGCATTGAATTGGCGGGGGTGCTGGAGCGCTTGGGGACGGTGGAATTGGCGCGGAGGTTGGAAGAGGCGGGGGTGCCTGATGGAACCGTGTCGATGCGGGAGCTGCGGGAATGGGTGACGCGGAAGCGGCTGCCGTTGCATTCAGCAGACGACGAGAGCATTGAGGCTCGCGCGAAACTCGCCGGGGAATTGAATGACCTCGGCAATCGACAAAGCAAGATCGGTCAGCACGAACCGGCGCTGGCGTCGACCGTGGAAGCAGTTGACATTTGGCGCAAGCTTGCCGAGCAGCTTCCAGACGCATATCTGCCGTACCTGGCCATGAGCCTCAACAACCTTGGCAATCGGCAAATCGCGCTGGGTCAGCGGGAAGCGGCGTTGACATCGACGCAAGAAGCCGTCGTCATTCGGCGGCAGCTTGCCGAGCAGCATCCGGATATTTATCAGCCAGACCTGGCCATGAGCCTCAACAACCTGGGCAATCTGCAGAGCGCGCTTGGTCAACGGGAAGCGGCGCTGGCGTCGGCGCAAGAAGCCGCCGCCACCTACCAACAGCTTGCCAAGCAGCGTGCGGACGCGTATCAGCCGGACCTGGCCATGAGCCTCAACAATCTGGGGATTCGGCAAGGCGAGCTTGGTCAACAGGAAGCGGCGCTGGCGTCAACGCAAGACGCGGTCGCCATCTACGGGCAGCTTGCCGAGCAGCGTCCAGACGTGTATTCGCCAAACCTGGCCACGAGCCTCCACAACCTGGGTGCACGGCAAAGTGAGCTTGGTCAGCAGGAAGCGGCGCTGGCGTCGACGCAAGAAGCGGTCGCGATCTACCGGCAGCTTGGCAAGCAGCGTCCCGATGTGTTTTTACCCGAGTTGGCAGGTAGTTCGTTCAACGTTGCGGTCTATCTTTATCGACTCGGGCGTGGCACGGAAGCCCTTCCTATTGCCCACAAAACCCTCGATATTCTCTGGCCCCGTTACGAACAATTCCCCGCTGTGCACGGCAGGGATATTCGCAACATATTCGCCCTCCTGGCCGCACTTCACAAGGAACTCAATGTGCCGATCGACGATGACCTCAACAACCGCTTTACGCAATTCTTGGCGCAGGGTGGGTCATGACGAAGCATCGAGCAGCT
>DAOMZH010001299.1:0-2835 GCA_035437985.1 Polyangium sp. (in: bacteria)
ATGGAAGGGTATTTTCGAGGGCGCAAAGCTCGTTGGTTTCGCAAGGACGTTTTGAAGTCCCCACATGCCGAGCGTTTGACCGAGCGTTATGGTATTACCGTGGCCGAATTCGTCCAAGCCACGGGGTTCTTCAACATGGAAGCATCTTTTGCGTATGTTCGGGCGTAGCGCGACGCAGGACCGATGAATTCACCGGCGAAAATCGAAGAACCCGCGCCGGCGCCCGCTCGAGATTCGACGACATTTGCCGATCGCATTGGTCTCGTGGTGGGGGGGCAGTTTGTCTCGGCGATCATTGGCCTATTGCAAGGCGTTTTGCTCGTGCGGTGGCTCGACAAACGGGCCTATGGCACGATTTCGTTGGTTCTTTTTCTGCTCGCGACCGGCCGAGAATTGGGCATGTTGTATTTGCCCGAATCCATTCTTTATTTTGCTCCCAAAGCAAATCGCGGCGAATTGCTTGGTCTTTTGCGGCAAAGCATGAGGCTCTTGGCGGGGCTCGGGGTCGTGGTGGCCCTGATCTTGGCGCTCTTGGGTTTGGCGCCCGGGATTTTTCTCAATGGCCGTACGGACTTGGGCGCCCTGCTCGTGCTGGCGGGTCTCGTCTCCATCGTGGCATTTCCTTCGAGCGCGTATGGAAATCTGTTCATTGCAACGGACAATCATCGCCGAGCCGCCGGTATTTCCTTGTTTTTGACGTTGCTCGGCGCTGCTGGCAATCTCATCCCTGCAGCTCTTGGTTGGCCCGTTTCGATTATCTTGTGGTCGATGGTCGTGAGCGCCATCGTGCGGATTGTCTTGTCGGAACGTTTGGTACGCCAAATGTTCGACGGGACGAACTTGGTCCCATTTCCTGGCGGAGTGCGGGCGCAGTTTCAATATGTGCTTCCCCTGAGCATCACGCGTTTTGCGGGGGTATTTAATCAGAAGCTGGATCGCTTCATCGTTGGATTATTTTTTGGAGCCGAATCATTCGCCGAATTTGCCATTGGTTCCCAAGAATTGCCGCTGGTGAGCATTCTGCCCTACACGATTGCTTCGACGATGACGCCGAAGCTCGTCGAGCTTTACGAGAGCGGGAAAAGTCGCGTAGAAGGCGCGCGGAACGCGATCGCGATGTGGCATGCGGGGATGCGCAAAGCCACGATCGTCATGGTTCCCATTGCGGTATTTTTGCTGCTTGCGGCGGAACCGTTCATGGTGGCGCTTTATGGTGAAAAATATCGCGCCGCGGCGCTGCCATTTCGCTTGTACAGTGGGCTCATGCTCGTCCGGCTCACGGGATACGGCACGATGCTCATGGCATTTGGCCGGACAAAAGAGCTGATGCGCATTCAAATTGTCGGAATGG
This sequence comes from Polyangium sp. (in: bacteria), assembly GCA_035437985.1. Classification (GTDB taxonomy): domain Bacteria; phylum Myxococcota_A; class Polyangia; order Polyangiales; family Polyangiaceae; genus Polyangium. Next base: position 1,352 of record DAOMZH010001299.1, read on the forward strand.
TCGTCAATGTTTCGGCGAGTTTCTTTCTGTTGCCCCGCATTGGGATGATTGCGGCGCCGCTTGGCGCGGTGTTCACGCAATTGTCGATGATTGTCATGATTCTCATGCGCGTCAATGCGCAGGCGCATGTGGGCGTGCGGGGAATTTTTCCGTGGTCACATTGGTTACGCACGGTCTTGGCAGCGGCGATTGCGGCTGCTGTTTCTGGCGCCGTGCTTTGGTTGCTCAGCTCGCGAACGCCCGTGGCGGTGCAGCTTGTGGCGAGCGTGTTGACGTTCGTTCCCCCGTATGTAATATGCGCAAATGTCTTTGGTGTTCTCACCGCTGAGGATCGGGCGTTCATTCGTCGGTGGGTGCGCCTCGAACCGCTTCGTACCAAGCCGAATCCATGACTGCAGAGTTGTCCAATTCCAGTACATCGCCTACGGAGCTTTCGTCGCGATCGCCTCTGGTCCCATTGCCGGATCGCGAAGGGATCAGTGACGAGGAGCGAGCGTTGGCGCAGGTGTTTCGCACGCGTTATGCGGCGGAATTCGAGGGGCTCGTCGTTCGTCGAGAAATAACCAATCCCCGAGTGACGTTGGTCGTCATTTCGTTTCGGGCGGGCGATTATCTGCTCGACTGTTTGCAGCATCTTCGGGCGCAGACGGTGGCGCTCGATGTCCCTTATGAAATTATGGTTGCAGACAGCGGTGGGCTCGATCATTTGCGTGAGCGTTATGGCAATCTCGTCGATGTCGACTTGCGCCTTCGTTATGGTTTGCCGCTGAACGTGGCGCGAAACGCAGCAATGGCTTATGCGCGCGGTGAGTTTGTTGCGATCATCGACGATGATGGGTTGGTCGTGCGAGATTGGGTCGAGCAAGCCCTCGCGGTATTTCGGGATCCGACCATCGTCGCGGCGCGTGGGCGTATCGTGCCGCACAAGCACCGATATTTCAATACCTTCGCCGCACATTACGACCGGGGCCTCGAGATGTGGGACGAAGGTTCCTTGTCGCTCGAAGGCAACATGATGATTCGTCGCCATGCGTATCTGAAAGTTGGCGGATTTCCTGATGAATTTTACGGTTCCGAAGGTCTCTTTTTGGGATATCTGCTCGATAAAGAGTTTCCAGGAAAGCGTTCGGTGTATGCGCCGGGTATGGTCATGCAGCATGATTATTGTCGGTCCGTGCGCGAATTCGTGTGGAAGTGCCGCAAGTATCGCACGATTCCGCAAACCGCAGGTGTCGAGGATCCCGGGTTTGTCGCGTATCGCCAGGCCCATGCGACGAAGTTCAAGCCGCAAGCCAATCGTACGGTTTCGGAAAAAATCGCGCGCCAGATGATGCTCGCAGCCCAAGGGGTGATCGTGCGGGTGCCGCTGTTCGACCATGTAAAACGACGCTGAGCGTGCCTATTAGGGTTTTGCCGGGGCTTCACCCCGGACCCGAGCAGGGTCTGTCCGACCCTGCACCCGGACCAGCGAGCGCTGGACCAGT
>DAOMZH010001300.1:0-2831 GCA_035437985.1 Polyangium sp. (in: bacteria)
CATTGACGGCAAGATCGATTTGATGGCCCTCTTCTCGCAAACCGCGTTCCAGCAGCCGCGCCATCTTCGCTTCATCTTCGACGACGAACAATCTCATGGGACACTCATTGCCTCGGACTTTGCTTCGGTCGGCATTGTTGCACGCCCACGGCGGATCCACCCGTAAAGACTTGGAACAACGAGCAATGTCAATATCGTCGACGTCACCAGTCCCCCGACGACCACCGTGGCCAACGGCCTCTGGACCTCCGAACCAACACCTCGCGACAACATCATGGGGACAAACCCGAGCGCCGCGACGAGCGCAGTCATGAGCACCGGACGAGCTCGCGATCGGGCTGCATTTTCAGCCGCCATCGCTGGATCCATTCCTTCGTTTTCATTTGCGAGCACCCGCGACAACAGCACCACTCCGTTGAGCACCGCCACGCCGCTCAAAGCAATAAAACCAACGGCCGCAGAAATCGACACGGGCATGCCTCGCAAATACAACGCCACCACTCCTCCGACGCAGGCAAACGGCACGTTCGTGAAAATGATGAGCATGGGTTTTACTTTGCGAAATGCCGCATAAAGCGCCGCCAAAATCAAGACCACCGCACCGGGCACCACGATGAGCAATCGTCTCGAAGCTTCCTGCAACGTTTCATATTGACCACCCCACGTTACGCGATATCCCCGCGGAGGCGGCACCACGCGCTCCACACGCGCCCGCACTCGCGCCACGAGATCCCCCAGGTCTGCACCGCGAACATTGAATCCTACCACGATCCGCCGCTCGCCATTGTCATGACTCACCATGCCCGGCGTTGGCAATTCATCCACGTTCGCCACGCGCGACAACGGCACGAGACCTCCCGTCGTCGTGGGTAGACTCAGGTTTGGCAGATCAAACGCCCCTCGCGCCCCATCGAGGCGCAGCATCACCGGAATGCGCAAGAGCCCATCGTATGTCGTGCCCACTTGAATTCCATTTCGCACCGCTTGCACCGCATCGAGCACTTCGCTCACGCCAAGACCCACTTGCGAAGCTTCGAGCGCCTTCGGCGTCACTTCAATCAACGAAACATCGGGCGGCGCGAGGATTTTTACGTCGGCCGCGCCTCGTTCCTCGGCTATCTCGGTCGCCATTTTTTGCGACAATTCGCGGAGAGCTGCCAAATCCGGCCCATACACGCTCACCACGACATCCGCGACGGCTCCTCCAAGCAATTCATTAAAACGCATTTGAATTGGTTGCGTAAACGATGGATCCGACCCAGGTGATGCTTCCTCCACCCGTTTGCCAATCTCTTCGATGAGCGTTTCTCGTTCCAAACCTGGTCGCCAACGTTCCCGCGGCGCAAGCGTAATGAACACGTCCGCCTGTTCGAGTCCCATGATATCCGTCGCAATGGCCGGACTTCCCACACGCGACACGACCTGCTCTACCTCCGGCACCCGCCGCGCCGCCGCTTCCAATTTCCCCGCTTCAGCAACCGCAGTTTCCAAGCGAATATCCGGCACCCGCGTCGTTTGCACAACCAAATCCCCCTCGTCGAGCTGCGGCGCAAGCTCGCTCCCCGCACGCGCAAACATTACGAGTCCCACGACGCACATCGCCAAGGCAACCGTACCCACGAGCTTTGGTCGTTTGACCACAAAGGATAGTTGCGGCCCGTAAAACCGATTGACGAGACGAACCAATAACGGATCTTTTTCGGGAACGTCCTTGTGCCGCAATACGAGGCTCATCGCTGCTGGTACATAGGTGAGCGACAAGATGAGCGACGTGAACAGGGCAAACACGACCGCAAGCGCCATGGGACGAAACATCTTACCATCGACACCCGTCATCGTGAGCACCGGTAAATACACGATCAGAATGATGAGTACCGAGAAAAACACCGGGCTCGCGACTTCGCCCGTAATGCGACTCACCCACGCGATCCTTTCTGTTGGTTCTTTGGGTGGATTTCCTTTTTGCGCCGCGTGAAAAAAGTGTTCGACCATGACCACCGAGCCATCGACGACCAATCCAAAATCAATCGCCCCGAGGCTCATTAAATTGCCCGGAATACCAAAACCCACCATAGCCGCCAACGCTCCGAGCATCGAAAGCGGAATCGCCGACGCCACGAGCAATCCGGCCCGCGCGCTGCCGAGCATCGCAAAAAGAACGACGACCACGAGCAAGCCACCTTCGAGTAAACTCGTGCCCACCGTCCGTAATGTGTTTTTCACGAGCGTACTGCGATCGTACACGATGCGCACCGCCACGTCCTCGGGCAAACTCGCGCGCACGTCAGGCATACGCGCGTGAAGCCGATCCATGACGTCGAGCGCATTGGCTCCGCGCAGCATTTGTACCATCACATAAACGACTTCACCACCACCGTCAGCTGTCGCCACCCCAATCCGCGGCAAACCCCCAATTCGAACATCCGCAACGTCGGCCACACGCACGGCACGACCAGATTCGTCAATCGGCGATACGATTGCATATCCCAATTCCGAAGGACTTTTCGGCTGCGCCACGGCCCGCAAAAGTGCTTGACCACTTCCCAACGGCAAACTCGCTCCAGGCACACTCCCCGTCGATCGTTCGAGCGCTGTTCGCAAGGCATCGAGCGTCATATGGCGCTGGGCAAGTCGGGCAGGATCGGCCAGCACTTCAATCGTTCGTTGCTCGCCGCCCCATGTATTGACTTCCACCACTCCCGGAACTGCCCGCAAAAGCGGCGCAACCCGCGTCGACGCCAATTCGAATAACTCCGCCCGAGACCTCGATGACGAGGCTATCGTGAAATGAAAGATTTCCCCCAGACCCCCGGTTATCGGCCCGAGCTCTG
>DAOMZH010001301.1:0-2828 GCA_035437985.1 Polyangium sp. (in: bacteria)
AGTCATTCTCATAAAAATCGTCCAAATCCTGCATGGCCTGAATGCGCAGCGGATGGTGCGTCAGGGTATAACATTCGAGTCGTTTCGTGAGAAAATCAGCCCGAAATGGCACATTGGGTTCGTATGCGGATACCGCATCCACGCATAGCCGTGGAAAATCGACCCGCGAGGCTAATTGCATTCGTGCGCGGCGGCGCGCGTCCTCGTGCATGCCCACGGCGAAAGGTTGGCTCACAGCTTCCAACAACCTGCGCCCTTGCGCCTTGTCTTTCAAGGCAATGGACGGGGCTAGGCTCAGCAAATGTTCCGTGATGAACCGTGATGGCCACGCGTCTTTTCGAAACAGCTCGAATGCTTTGACGGCCGCGTCCGTAGCTTCGGGCAAGGCATTTTTCTGCAATTGATAAATAGCCACGAGCGCCTCGGCTGCCGTCGGCTCGAGGGATCGTAATTTGTCAATTGCCGCTGGTGCGTCGGGATCACCAATCGCGCTGAGAGCGTGAGCCATGAATTCAATTTCATTCAGGCCATTTGGAGCTTGGGATTGCTTGCGCCAGAAAGCGACCGATTGCTGGTAGTCTCGTTTCATATAGGCGGCGAAGCTCGACATGCGGTATTGTTGATCGGGCGTCGGAGTGGACGATGGTGGAATAGGATTCACGTACGTCACGAGCATTTGCGCACGTTGATCCCAAAGACGGGATGGGTCGAGCTGGCCATTCACGTGCTCGATCCGGTCGAATTGCAATACCGAAGCGATATCGACGATTTGTTGCTTGTTGGCAATCGCGTGCCGCCCAGCCATCCGCGCAAACGAGAATTCGAGCAAATTTTGGTCGTCCGAATTCACGGTGCCGGCTTCCTCTTTGACCATGACCCGCGTGAGTTTGTCATTCGCAATGTAGTGCGCGAAAAACCCTTCGACGTCCGAAACACTCCACGCATTGGCCAGCGCCGAACGAAATGGCTCCTCGGCAACGCGCGCACGCAAAGCCGTCACGTCATACGTCGTTGGTTCGAGCGTCGCGGCCAGAACGAGATCTCCAGATTCAGTCATCCACGTTTCTACATTGGGAAAAACGGATCCCAACGTCGCATATACCGTGCGAATGGTTTGCCCATCAACCTCGTACGATTGCAGCCATTGCAAGAAAATTCCGCCCGGTGCCAAACGTTTCGTGACGGATTGATAAAAATCCGCCGTGAATAGGCTAGCAATTCCCGCACGATACGGATTGGACGGTTCCGAAAAAATGATGTCGTAACGTTGTTTCGTCGTAATCAGGACTTCCCGCGCATCGCCAATGAATACGTGAAGCTTGGGATTGTCGAGAGCATCATGGTTGACCGGAGTGCAATCTCTCGCCACGCGCACGATGGCCGGCTCCAATTCGACGACATCCACGCGTTCCATCGTCGGAACAGCACCGAGCCATCCAGCGGTGCTTCCAGTTCCAAGGCCTACGACAAGGGCATTGCGGGGCGCAGGATGCAATAATGCGCCAATGAGCCCGCCCATGACCTGCGTTCCCGCGTCCATACGTACGTGACCGTCAGCTTTGCCATTGACGATGAACGAATAACCGTTGCCTCCATTCAGGGCAACGCTGCTCTCGACACCATCCGCTTCCCAAACGATTGCCCGCCGTGCACCTTGCATCCAATCCCGCACGCTATTGATTGATGCCTCGTGCAAAACACTCCCTGCGCGTCCTGCCCCAATGGGAGAATGGCGCAATGCGGCCGTTGGCCCTACGGCTCGCACCAACAAGAGCGTGACGATTGTCGCCATCGTGGGCAAAACGAGGGCATTCATTTTCTTTTCGATTCGAGCCGAAAGAATCATGGCCCCAACGCCCAAGCCCAAAAGCAACAATGCCGAAATGCGCCAGACGCCTGGTGCCGTGAGCAGAGGCAAAAAACCGAATCCACCAGCCAAGGAACCGGCAATGGCTCCGATGGTATTCCAACCATAGGCCAAACCTACATGCCTTCCGGCATCTTTTCGCGCCTTTCCCAAAAGCGCAATGAGCAACGGGAATTGCAATCCCGACACAATAGCCGCCGGCAAGACCACGATCGCGGCGACGACAAACCAACCACCAACCAGGGCGGCAAACCCGAGAGGCTCGAAAGAACGAAATGCAATGGCCAGCAGCGCAATTCTATCACCCAAGGCGTAGGGAATGGCAAACCCGAGCGCCTCGAGCACGCAAGTCACGGCAAACGCCGAAATCGTCACCGGACGCTGCGCAAACCACACGGGATACGCTGCACCGCCAATACCCACGCCGAGCAGGGCAATGGCCAAAATCAAGCCGAACGTGTAGGTCGAGCCGCCAAGAACGGGACCCAGAATGCGGTAAAACACGAGCTCCATCAGGAGAAACGTAAAACCCACGATCGCGGCAGCAGCCAACACGAATTGCGGTGGCGCCCCAGCTTCGGCACCAGACGGGGCTTCCTTCACGACCTCGCGGGCCGCCAATGGAATTTCTTCGGGTTTGTCCTCATGAGACGATTCTGGTTTTTCGGACGCTTGCGCCTTCTCGTCCTCGGTCGCCTCTTGCGCCGCTTCCGCGTCGGCATCTTCTGCTTTTTCGTTTGTCACGACAGGCGCGGATTCGTCCGCTGCTTGGGTTAATGCCGTCGCGACAGCGGGCGGTGTGTCCGAAACTTCCAAAGCATCGGGCATGCTTCGGGCAATGGCGCGAGCAATCACGCCCAAAAGCGCATTGAGAAGACACCCAATCCACAACAAGAGCCGATCGCCGAAAACCTCGAGCAATACGAATGTCGAGAAAAACGAGCCCATGACCGCGCCAAGC
>DAOMZH010001302.1:0-2828 GCA_035437985.1 Polyangium sp. (in: bacteria)
GGCTCGATCGGCACCACCAACACGCCCCCGCCGCCGCCGCCCCCGCCGCCCCCGCCGCCCCCGCCGCCCCCGCCGCCCGCGCCGGCGCAAGAGTTCAAGATGGAAGGCAACAAGCTGTCGTTGCCAGGCGCCATCGTCTTCAAGACCGGCAAGGCTGACATCGAAGAAGTCAGCTTCCCCGTTCTCGAAATCGTCAAGTCGTACCTCGATGCCAAGCCCAATATCACCAAGCTCCGTATCGAAGGCCATACGGATAACGTTGGTGATCCAAAGAAAAACCTCGAGCTCTCCGGTTCGCGTTCGCTCGCCGTCGCGAAGTACCTCGTCGGCAAGGGCATCGACTGCAAGCGCTTGGTCCCGACTGGCTTTGGCGACACCAAGCCCGTTGCCGACAACAAGACCGAAGAAGGCAAAGCCCAGAATCGGCGCACAGACTTCGTGAATGCCGAACTCAAGGGCAAGGCGATCATGGGCATGCCCGTCGACGCCAGCGCCCCCGTCGTCAAAGACGCCTGCGCGCCCTGAAGATGACGCGGTTCGTCGGAACGATCTTCTGACGCACCTCTCGTCCTCATGAAACCCGCATGAACACACGAGCCTGCGGCTGCTCCTCGAGATGCAACGCAGGCTCGATGCTTTTTGTATCCATTTCTCCTTTGCCCTTCGCCATAGCCAAGCAAGATTGCTCTCCGTGATCGTTCTCTCTCGAAAAACGCTCGCCAACCCGAAGCCCTTCCCTCATCTCTTCGCCATGCACCGACCAGCACGCTTCCCCATCGATCCTGGCCCGCGCCTGGGCATCATCAGCGCGATGCTCCTGCTCACACTCGGCGCATGCGGCCGCTCTTCTAGTGACATGCGCGAATGGCAACCGTCGGATCACGACCAACCTGCTGGTCAAACAGGTCAACAAGTGCCGGCCCGTCCGAGTTCGTCCAGCCAATCAGGCCCCGACAAAAGCCTCGTCGAGATCGCGTGGGCTCGTAACTGCGCGAGTTGTCATGGGCCCATTGGTCGTGGTGATGGACCACAAGGTCCGATGGTGCGAGCGCAGGATCTGACGCGTGCCGAATGGCAGTCACAGGTGACGGATGAACAGATCGCCGACGTGATTCGCAAAGGCCGAAATCGCATGCCCGCATTCGACTCTTTGCCGCCGCAAGTGATCACCGGCCTCGTCGCCCGCATTCGCGAAAATCGCACGCGCTAGGCGCTCCGCGTCAAACACGCTGCGTCGACAAACTCCCCGGGCAAACGCGCCCCATCCCCACTGTTCATCCAACACACTGCGCCAACCATGACTCCAGAAGAATCCACTGCGGAAGAAGTTTCGCCGAACAAACCTTCAGTGGTGCTACCTCGGCGACGCAGTCGCTTGTCGACTCTGCTCATCGTCGCTGGAGCTGTGCTTGGTCTTGCTCCACTCACGCGCATCTGGCCGCATGACCATCAAATCGACTTCCGTTTCGAAGGTGCACGAAGCGATGTGACGCGTTTCGATGTCGAGTGGACACGCGCAGATGACTTGGGATCCGGCGAAGTTCTGACCGGAAGCTCGCGGTCGTCCGAGCCCGCGCAAGCGCCGGAAATCGTGAACATGAACGTGCACTTGCCAAACGGATCGTATGTGTTGGACATCCGCATCGAACACGCCGATCGCCTCGACACGATCCAGCACCGAATTACCCTCGGAGAAGCCGATCGAATCGCAGTTCCGCTCCGAGCTGATCGCCTGCGTCCTTAAAGCATCACGTGCGGCTTGGGAGCCACATCCAGCCACATCATGCAAAACTTGAAGGACATGTCCCTAAACATTCGTTTCTAAAAGACTAGTTTGATTACTTGAAGTTTGGCCGGATCCTTGGAACGGATCGTGTGACGAATTCGCTTGATGCCGCAACAAGATTGCCCCTACTTCTTGGCCCGTTGTCTTTGGGTGTGTCACCTTATCCTACATGCGCTTATCTGTCGGCGACACACACACCTTGTCTCCACTAAAGGAGAGTGTCGCGGCGGAGGCAGCATATGTGTTCCAGCTGCCAGCAATGATGGAGGACCGATGAAGATCACGCCCTGGTATTTGGCTGCGCTCGCCCCGTTCGCTGCGATTGGTTGCAGCGGCGCCTATCTTGGCCATGCAGCTGTCGTAGTTCTCACGATTGGTATTTTCTACGGTACATTGTCGCTTGGACGGTCGCCTGCGCCTCCGCCTCCTTCGCCGCCTCCGAATGCAAGCGTCTAGCAGCCAGCCACGTGATGGCTGAGATTTTCAAGGCGCCATGACCTACGACGCCGTCGGTACCCTCAAGGGCATCGATGAGTTCACTTTGATGGATCTCGAGGCTGTTCGTCTCGTCTTGCGAGGCGATTCAGTCGTCGATTGGCATCGTCTTCACATCGAAAACGAGGAGCAAGCGCGGCAATTGCTCCTGGCGCAGGACTTTCACCCCGACGAACCTGCTGATCGCGCACGACTCGAAGCGATCAAGAACGAAGCGATCGCGTATCTCCGCCGGCACTTCGAGTTTCCTATTCCGAAGCCTGTGGAACGAGCGTCGGTCGAAGAGATGTTCATGCTCGCTTCGGGAAAGGGGCATCGGCAGCTTTGTGCCTGCACGATCTTGAAGGCGATGCACATCATCCATCACTTGGATGGGCGTGAATTGCTCTTCTCGATTCCGATGAGCGACCAGGATGTTTTTCACTTGGTCGAGGAGAAGGTGTATCGCGTCGTCGGGGGGATGCTTGCGGCGGGCTTTCCGATCACCGAGTTTGTCGGGGGACGCAAGAACAAGGACTCGCTCTACACGAAGCTTTTGTCGAAGTCT
>DAOMZH010001303.1:0-2826 GCA_035437985.1 Polyangium sp. (in: bacteria)
TTGCGGCGGACGACGGGCGCCTGCTCGAGCGCAAGAGTTTGACGAAGGAAGCGGCTTTCAACTATCGCGTTTGGAGCGACAATGCGCCGACGTACACGCCGCCGGATGGTCCGCTGAATGATTTCACGCCGCACCCGACGGGCGTCGCGGATAACTCGTATCCCATGTTCAATACGACGCCGCCGCTCGTGACGGTGGATGGGTTCAATACGAACCCAATGATGACGTTCGACTCGTGGCTTCCAGCTGGTGCGACAACGACGGTTGGCAACAACGTCGATGCGTATGTCGATCTGGATGCGACCGATGGTTTTTCCGGAACGGATTTCCGCGCGAGTACGACGAGTGCCGGCACGTTTGATCGCGTATACAACACGGCGCAAGCCCCGACAGGCAACGCGCAGCGCCAAGCGTCGATTACGCAGCTGTTCTTCGATAACAACTACTACCACGATTTCTGGTACGACTCGGGCTTCAACGAAGCAGCGGGTAATGCGCAAGCCGTGAACTTCGGTCGTGGCGGGGTCGAAGGCGACGTGCTTCTCGCGGAAGCGCAGGACTCGAGCGGCACGGACAATGCGAATATGTCCACGCCGGCCGATGGCGATTCGCCGCGCATGCAAATGTACGTCTTTACGGCGGGCGGGGGAGTCACCATCGCCCGTGACGGAGCCATCGACAACGGAATCGTCGGCCACGAGTGGGGGCACTACCTCCATATGCGCAATACGACCGGCGGCAATCAGCAATATGGGGCGATGAGCGAAGGCTGGGGTGATTTCCAGGCGCTCATGCAGGTGCTCCGTTCGAACGACAATTTCGGGGGAACGTTTGCCACGGGCATTTATGCTTCCAAGAAGTTCCAGGACAGCGGTTATTACGGCATTCGTCGTTTTCCGTACTCGACAAACTTCCAGAAGAACGCCCTGACGTTCAGGCACATTGGCAACGGTGTGGCGTTGCCATTGCCGACGACGTCCCCGTTTGCGGGTAATGCCAACTCCGAAGTGCACAACGCGGGCGAAGTTTGGTGCTCGATGCTCTGGGAGTCCTACGCGAATTTGCTCGAAGACACGGTGGTCGCGATGCCGCGACATACGTATGTCCAGGCCAAACGCAAAATGGCCAACTACGTGGTTGGTGGCTTGAAAATGGCGCCGTTCGATCCGACGATCACCGAGCAACGTGATGGCATCATTGCCGCGACGATTGCTGGTGGCGTGACGGCGGACGTCACGGACATTCAAGACGGTTTTGCCACGCGTGGAGCAGGGCCTTGTGCGGTGGGTCCAGCACGTACCTCGACAACCCTGACTGGCGTCGTTGAAGATTTTACGAACAACAAGGCCAAAGCGAATTTCGTTTCGCTCAAGCTGACTGAAGGAACACCGACGTGTGACAACGACGGAATCGTCGACGTGGGCGAAGGTGGCGGTGTAACGATCAACGTGCAAAACACGGGCTGGGCCGCACTGACGGGTGCAACCGTGTCGGTCACGACGACGAACGGCAACATTACGTTCCCGAGCGGAAATTCAGCCGCCCTTCCGACGACGGCCTCCTTGGCGACAAGCTCGGTGACGATCCCCATATCCGTGGGTGCGGCAATCACGACGGCAACGTACATTCCGTTCAGCGTCACGATCAACTCGCCAAACTCGTGTACGGCGACGACGACCGGAACGGGTGCCGGCGAAGTGATGTACGACGTGACGCAACCGAATTCACCTACGGGCGTGACGACAGAGACGTTCGAAGGGATCCAGACGTGGACCGCAAAGGTCAATGGTGGCGGAGCGACAAACTACTGGGGCGTTGTGCGTCCCGCGGTGCCGACGCCTGTTGGCATCAATGAAACGGCCTGGGGTCAAGATATCCCAGGAGCGAGCGATCACGTTTTGGAATCCCCGGATCTCGTCATTGGGGCGACCGCGCTCTCCGTGACGTTCCAACACCGCTACGACTTCGAGTTCGACGGTACGCGTTGGGATGGCGGCGTCATCGAATACAGCGAAGATGGCGGCATGACCTGGGCCGATGTGAGCACGCTCGGCGTAGCCACGGGCTACAACGGCACGATTACGGCCACGAACCCGGTGCTTGGTGGGCGTATGGGGTATACGAGCGCCACGGCGAACTTCGCGACGGGCGTCATGAACAACCGCACGCTCACTTTCCCGGCGACCTTTACCAACCGAACCATTCGGATCCGATTCCGTATTGGTACGGATGAAGCGGTGGGAGCTGGCGGCTGGTACATCGACAACCTGGCTTTCACAGGTTTGACGAACAAGCCCTTTTCAGCCCAAGTCGTCCATAACTGTTCGGTCGGGACATGTGGCAACGGAGCCATTAATGCCGGCGAGCAATGCGACGACGGCAATACGGCGAACGGCGACTGCTGCTCGTCGACGTGCCAATTCGAGGCGGCGACGACGGTTTGTCGTGCTGCAACGGGTGCATGTGACGTCGCGGAATCGTGCACCGGGACTTCGGCTACGTGCCCGGCGGACAACAAGGCCCCGAATGGCACGGCGTGCAGCGATAGCAACGCCTGTACGCAAATGGATAGCTGCCAAGCTGGCGCGTGCGTCGGGGCAAACCCGGTCACGTGCGCAGCTTCCGATCAATGCCACGTTGCCGGTACGTGCAATCCGACCACGGGTACGTGTAGCAATCCCAATGCGCCCAATGGCACGACGTGTAATGACAACAATGCCTGCACGCAGACCGATAGCTGCCAAACTGGCGTGTGTACCGGGGCAAACCCCGTCACGTGCGCAGCTTCCGATCAATGCCACGTTGCCGGTACGTGCAATCCGACCA
>DAOMZH010001304.1:0-2825 GCA_035437985.1 Polyangium sp. (in: bacteria)
AACCACGGCTCCTTGGAATGGCGATCGTAATCGCCTAGGCGCGTGAAATACACGCCGCCCAGAAGCTGGCCCACGACGACCTGCAAGAAGCTCATTTGCAGCGGAGGCAAATTCGCAACGGTCGTGCTCGATGACTCAGGACCACCAACCCGCGTGGGCGGCGGTGCATACATGGCGAGCGGCATCGCCGGCGTATAACTCATGATCTCTTTTTGCGGGAAGTTGACCGCGGCGTGCTGAACGCTGCCCGTGAAGATCAACATCGTGACGACTTGGGTCAGATATGCGTAGGTGAAGATGCCTTTTTGCCCATCCGCAGCTGTCTCGCCGAATCCTTGGATACAACCGCCCTGAGAAGAAACGAGGTCGCGGTACCACGCCTGCAACTCGAGGTCGTGGACAATGGCTGCGTCATCGTTGTAATAGATCGCGAGATAGTCTCGCACCCAGGATTCAATGGCGCCCCATAACAAGAGCGCATCGTCGCGGTAGGGGTAATCGGGAAATGTCTTGGGATTGGCAACACCGCGGCCAGCAAGCTCGTTCGGCAACATGTGGGCATTAAAATCGAGCGCGCTGAGAGCATTTGCCGTCACGGTCCAATCCGATTCGATGGTTCCGGCGAGTAGACGGTCCACTGTGCCGCCCGGATTGATCAAGGAGGTCAGCGCGGAATTGTTGATGAAGATGGTGCCCTGGAAATGGGGCAACAGAAGCGTGAACAGAGGGTGCTGCTGCGACAAATTTCGATGGGTTGCCACGACAAAAGCTTCAATGAGCAAGTGGGTGAGCCCAAGGTGGCTGATGAGTTCATGGTAATTGCCGTCGGCCGCTTGTATGTGGAGCTTGGCGAGATCCCAGCTCTCGCCATCGTCGCGGTAAAACACGGGCGTTGCATGGCCAGGCGTTTGGCCGCATTGAATCGCGACCGGCTCGAGCTTGCGGCGGTTTTCACCAAGCGCAAACAACGCGAAACCCGGGGCCACGTACTTTTGCCCTGCCGGATAGGTGCCGCCCGTCATGACGTCGAGGACTTTGTAGTCGACGAGATAAACGCGGTCGCTGGCCAATGCAGCCTCGAGGGCCTGCCCAGTGAGCGCCTCGAATCGTGCGGACTCGACGGGGAAATTGCTCGGAAGAGCGTCGATCTTGCGGATCACGACCGGGTTTGGCCCGGCAATACGCATCCGCGCAAAACTCGCATCCGACATGGCCACCGAAACGACGTTCGGGACCACGATGGATTGAAATTGGCGCGCGTAGTCGGACATGGCCTGGGCGGGACCAAACAAACCAGCTTTGCTCAGTTGCGCCTCGAGAAGGCTTTCCACGATTCGCTTGAATATGTCGCCGAGCCTCGAGGCAAATGAAGCATTCGTAGCCGGGCTGGGCTTGCCCCTGGCGATCGCGTCGTGAATGTCGCGTTCGAGCGCATCGAGTTCGGCGCGGTAAGTGCGCATGTTTTTGGCGAGCTTTTCGGCGCCCGCGACATCGTGCACGATTTCATCAAGGTCGTGAACGACGTCCGCCACCGCATGCTCCACCTTTGAACGGAAAGCGGCGATCGCCCCGAATAACTCGGAACCTGGGCTTTCTGGCCTCATGAACGAAGCGGGTGGAGGCGGGTCTTCCTCGACCGCTCCAACACCCAAAAGGTTGGTGATGTTGACGACTAAGTTGCTGAGCAAAGAGATGCCGACATCGATGATGTCGAGGATCTGAACCAGGTTGATCTGCTGGCTATCGGGCAACGGATGCTCTTTGTCGACGGCGAGCACGGCGATGGGCTGGAGCACGAACTGTTTGTCTTGGTACGTGTACGTGTAGGAATGCGCCCAGGTGTAGAGGGTCTGAGCCCAGGCAAGATCCCTCGCTCGTTGGGCAAGCTGCTCGGCGTTGGCGTGCTGGGGTAGCGTCTTTTGTGTGGTCACCGGTTGTCTCCTGAGATTGGCTGGCGGTTGTCGGCGGGTGGGTTCTTGGACGGGACGTCGTTGGGTCGAGGACGTGTTTGTCGGGCGAAGCTCAGCGAACGTCAGCTCGCTGGAGTACGTCTGGCTGGCTGCAACGAGGGCACGTCATCAATGCCCATGTACCTGGAGAGGTGAGGTGTGAACTTGAACAGACTGACGTTGGTGGAAAAGCAGAGGGTGGACTACGGAGCCGTCTCCATGAACCTCGTCACAGGATACTCGATCAGCGCAACGCTTTACAAGCGCGAACAGAGCGAACGCATGGGAACGCGTCTCGCGTCATGCGCGCGGACGCACACCGGCCGCACGAGCAGCTTTGGCTGCGGTTTTTGCCGCTTCCTTGTTGGCCTTCATCAGCTCGCGACGCAATTTCACGATTTCATGCGCCGGCAATTTGCGTACGAGTTCGGCGACATGATCGCGATCGTCATCCGCTGGCGACGTCAACAAATAAAGCGGCGGAAGCCCAAGGCCCTTCGCCAAACGCGAAATGGTTTGGACTGTAATGGCCGCCAAACCATGTTCGATGCTGGAAAGATGGCCTTTCGCCACGTCGGACACTTCCGCGAGCTCACTCAGGGACATGTTGCGTTCGAGGCGCAGCTCACGCAATCGCGCACCGATCTTTGCTGTTTGCGCATCAGCTTCGGTTCTTCTAGGCATGACGTGAAACCTTTCTTCTTTCGCCCTGTTCGTCCACGAATCGAGTTGAGTTCGTCCGGGCGCCGCTGTATCTACCATCAAATACGAGAAAGACAAACAATCATTTGGTTTGTCTGCAAAGACGTACCGAACGAACGTTCGTCATCGTGCACGTGGGCAAACACACCAAAAATGGCACGAAACCAGCGCTTT
>DAOMZH010001305.1:0-2825 GCA_035437985.1 Polyangium sp. (in: bacteria)
CAACGCCTTTTTTCCCCGGGCAATCGCACCGTCGGCGATTCTCTTGAAATCTCTCACCGTAGAACCTCCAACGTATATTGCGGTTTTGAAAAATCCGTGGGTATGTGCACCATGCCAAAGGCGATGTCGTCTCCGCTTCCGTCAGTCGTTACTGTCGTGAGAAACCCGTGGAGCGCATTGGCAACGACAAAGAGTCCGTCATCGCGCACCATTGCGATATAATCGGGCGCGATGCGCTCGAAATCGGCATCCGTCGCATACGACTTGCTGTAGCCATCCGTGCTGAGGAGCAGGAGCGTTTCGAATTCTGGCAAGGGCAAAACCATCACCCGGAGACTCGTGGCGGCATCGGGCAGCGAAAGACTCGACGTTTCGTCCGCAAAACACGCGGGATCCTGCGGAAGAGGGCGAGACACGGTGCCCACGTCATCGATGACCAAGATATCGCCATCCCCAAGCTGGCCGAAAAGGATGAAATCGCGCGTGACGAGGGCAAACAGCAACGTGGTCCCATAGTCCTTCAGGTCGACCGTGTCGCTCCCGGCATGCTCGTGGACCTGGCGCACCCATTCTCGCACCAGCAATCGGCGAAATGGATCCTGTGCCAAACCATGGACCGAACGCGGATCGCTACGTTGTTCGTCCCTGAGGTTCGCGGCAAACTCAAAGAGAGCTTTCGTGGTGATTTCCACAGCGATGCGTGCACCCACCTCCGCATGAGCGCTGGACCCGTGCCCATCCGCGACCACGACGGCAAGCGCTGCACCATCTTGTTCGATGCGTAGGTCATCTTGACAAGGTCGACCTTCGCGGAGGTGCTTGGCCCCAATGACCTTGTGCCCTGCCGCCCTGATCCGCCGCTTGGGCTCGAGCAGCAGCACTTTTTCATGAACGGGGAATGGCTGGGTCATGATAGGTCTACCAAACCTCGTTGGGGTCAGAAGGCGCAGTTGCCAGCGGCGGAGGCGGCAGCGGAACATTTACACCCGGTGGTGCCGCGCGCGTTTGGCTCGCTGGTGCAGATGCTGCCTGAAGCACCGCCGTCGAAGCCCAGCGGATGTATTTGACGAGCTGGTCCGAATTCTTGGCCACGAGCGGCTGGATTTCGTTGTGGCCAATGAATCTTTGCAATACGTCGAGACGAACTCCCTCGCCAATCGCAATGGCCAAACGCACGGCTTTCTTGCCCCATGGTTCGGCCATGAGTGTGCGCAGACCACCGTCGAAATCATCCGTTGGCTCACCGTCACTGATCAACACGAGCACCGGTGGCAATGCGCGTTCGGGCATCGGAGGTGTCTTTAACGCACCTGCCACGAGCGACAGCGCCATGCCCATACTCGTCGTTCCCCCGGTGCTCAAGTCAATCCACTCGAACGTCTCCACGTTCGTCGGTTGCGACTGATGCCATTGCGCACCGGATTCGAATTTGATGGACCGCACGAGGACTTCGGCATTGGGATTGCCTTTGGCGACCTCGCGCATGTGGGGGATTGCTTCGCGAATGGCCTGGTTCAGCGATTGAATCTTGTCTCCGGCCATGGAGCCCGAACAATCGGCGATGAAGATGAAGTGTAATGGCCGTGTGGCCAACGGTCCCCCAGGAAGTTTCGGCATGCGTATCTCTCCTTTGCGAGTGGGCAGGTTACTTGATCGAATCCGGAAAAGCTACCAACTTTGCACGTAATCTCGAGGCGACAGGGTTTGCGCGGGCCACCTGCTCCCAGGTGCGTACCGCGAGAAACCGATCGTTTTGGAGTTCGAACAGTTCCCCAAGCTCTGGTGGCGCTTCCGCAGGAACCGTCGGCGCCGCTGCGATATCGGGCAGCGCAACGGTGGGAAGGCGCGGCGTTTGGCGAGGTACGAATTCCTCCCGGGCTGTGCGTTCGAGGTCGTCGATTTCGCTCTCGAGTGACGAACGCGTTTTACGCAACGATTTTTGCGTATTGCGTGCTTGTTCAACTCGGCCCGTGGTCTCCTCGGTTTCGCTGACGGGCGGTAACCACTTGTCGATGTTTTGGAGTTCCTGTTTCGTCGTGGCCAAGTGTTTTTCCAGCCGAGCAATTTCGGTCGTGATCGGCTTTTTCTCGTCCTTGGATGCTTTGCTGCCCAGAGCTTCGAGGTTTGTTTTGGCCGTCGTGAGTTCAGAGACAGCTCGCTCGCGGTCTTCATTGAGCTGCACGAGCCTCGAGGCCCGAAGGTTTGCGATTTGTTTTTGCAGCGTTGCCTCGGCGTCTTTGACGGGCGTTTCAGCGGCAGCCGCCTTACTGTCGACATCTGCGAGCGTTTTTCGTTTTTCCGCGAGGTCTTTTTTCGCTTGTTCGACCTTGGTCTGCCAAACCCCGCGTTGTTGTTCTTCTTCCATATGGTCTTCAGCTTTTTGTCGAGCGTCATGGGCTCGCTGCACCAAATCGCGGATCTTGCCCGCTTCTTCGACCAGACCTCGCACAACGTCAGCTGCGTCTTCGGCGCGTTGACTGGGCGATTGTTCCCCAAGCTCCGTGAGAACGTGGCGAATGCGCGCGCGTTCCTGCTGAACTACAGTTTGGCCGGACAAGAGACGTTTCAAACGAACGAGAAAACTCGGTTCTTCTTGCTCCATGGTGTCCAACCGGCGCCGAAGAATCTCGACGGAACGACTGGCCCATTCATCGAGGGCGGTCCATTGCTTTACGATTTTGGCTTTGCCAGCACCCGCAGGCACGACTTCCGGCACGACGCGCCAAGAATACGTGACGTTTTTCGCCAATGGTGAAGGATCCGGGAATTTGTTGGGTTCGGCCGATTCGAATACAGCTAGTGCGGAAACGACGTCGGGCAGAGAA
>DAOMZH010001306.1:0-2822 GCA_035437985.1 Polyangium sp. (in: bacteria)
GGATGATACTCGTGACCAATGGCTCGAGCGACCGTTCTTTTCGGGCGTCGAGACGCAGCACGTGGTACCCGCGATTCATGAATTCGTGGGACATCTTTTCATAGACGTTCATCGCCTCTTTGAACTGGTCCACGTGCTCGTAGGGACTATAAAATGTCCCCTTGAGGAGCGGCAATTTGAGACTCGCCCGACGAGCGGCTTCGCTGGGATCCGAATCGACGACGACCACCAAATCTGGATTCAGGAGTTGCGTTTCGATGGATTCGACAGCCCGACGATCCATGCTCCCGTCGACTTCGTAATAAACGCCCGCGGCCATTGTGAAGAACGGCGTAATGACGCTATGGCCCTGCTGCAACGCCGGCCGAATTCTGGTTTGCTGTCGTTGAAGCCGCTCACAGGCAAAAAGAAGCGTCTTTTCGAATGCGTGATTGATACGAATTTCCGCGTCCGGATTGGCGACACCTTTCATGTCCAGAATTCGTTCGACGAGGTGTTTCGTCATGGGATCCTCGAAGTCGTACCACACACACGAAACCGGCTCGGTCGGGGTGTTGAGCTTCGCAACGACCTTGTCGGCAATTTCGCGCAGAATCGTGCCATCGATGCCTTCGAGCGAAACGACTTTCGTGGTTTCTTTTGGCTCGGTCACTCGACGCGGATTCCAGTCGATCAGTTTGCGACCCATCTCGAGCAGCACCCGCAGATCGCGCGGCAAAAGAGCACCGCGCAACTCCTCCCATTCACCCGCGAGCGATTCGGGTCGCTGCGTTTCGGGAAGAAACGCATGCACGGGGCGCTTGAACGTTTCACTCAGCAAAACGAGCATCGACGCGGAAAATGAATAACGTCCTGCCTCGAGGGCCTTCAGGTGCGAGACACTCACGCCCAAGCGTTGCGAAAGGTCGGCGAGGGTCCATTCATGTTCGTTTCGAAAAGCTTCGACCCGTTCACCGACGAATTGGTCGACTTGCTGCACATTTTCGGTTTTTTTGGTGCGGGGCATGGCGGGTTCGCTTGTCGGATGCTCAATTCCTTCGGGGCCGATTGACCCCACATCGGGCATGTTTACTCCCGTCTTGGGCAAGACGCACGGACATATTTTTCTTTCATTCTTACGTTGCAGTCGATAAGCAGAATAAATTCTGTTCATTTCGGAGAACGCTCGATATACTCACATCAGTGCAGTAGACCATTGGGCGTGAGCACATGTAGGTGCATCCATTCGCCATCGCGCGCTCGGGAACGATGTCGCATGTGTACCTACCACACAGGTGTATGGATCCCTTGCAATCCACTTGCACACCACACGAGAGCCTGATAATCGCGCGCGAAGCGCTCGCCCTCACTGTGAGCGATGCTGCATTTACTCGACCTCAAGCACGTTTCTGCACAACATTCCTTTTAACAATCTTTTTTCTGTTTTTTGTTGACCGCGTTTCCGAAGCATCTGTAAGGTCCGTCGTCTGTGAGGTATCACATGCGTGGAAACACACTGCAGAAACACAAAATCTCCTCGATAAGCCGATGGCGCTGCCTTCTGGGCCTCTTTTTTTGCGTTTTTCTGGTTACCGGTTGCTCCGGTGTTCCCGAAGAGAGCGACGAATCGGGTGAGCACTGGGCCGAAGTGGCGCAAGCCATCGCGACGCCAACGCGTATCAGCGGCGGTGCAGCGCACTCGCTCGTGCTCAAAAACAACGGTACAGTCTGGAGTTCCGGCGACAATGCGTACGGTCAACTTGGAGACGGCACGAGCACGCGCCGATCGATCCCGGTGCAAGTGCAGGGTTTGACCAATATCACGACCATTGCTGCGGGCTACAATCACTCCCTCGCGTTGCGCTCGGATGGCTCGGTTTGGGCCTGGGGCATCAACAACTCAGGTTTGCTCGGCGATGGCACGACGACAAACCGTTCGATTCCCGTACAGGTTCAGGGTTTGACGAGTGTCACGGTCATTGCTGCAGGGTCTCATCATTCGCTGGCGTTGCGCTCGGATGGCTCGGTTTGGGCTTGGGGCATCAACGACTTTGGTGAGCTCGGGGATGGTACGACGACAAACCATTCAATTCCCATACAGGTGCAAGGCCTGAGCAACATCAGCGTGGTCGCCACGGGTTCGCATCATTCGCTGGCATTACGCGCGGATGGCTCGGTCTGGGCTTGGGGCCTCAATACATCAGGCGAGTTGGGCGATGGTACGACGACAAACCGTTCGACACCCATACAGGTGCAAGGCTTGACGGATATCATTGCCGTTGCAGCCGGCTCCCATTCAATGGCATTACGCTCGGACGGTTCGGTCTGGGCCTGGGGTCTGAATATCAACGCGCAGCTTGGTGATGGCACGGCGACAAACCGCGCGATGCCCATTCAAGTGCCGGGTCTGAGCAACATCACTTCCATTGCAGCGTGTTCTATGCATTCCATGGCCCTGCGTGGAGATGGCTCGGCTTGGGCTTGGGGTTTCAATGGTTATGGCGAGCTTGGTGATGGCACGACAACTCGTCGCTCGACTCCGGTCCAAGTGAAGAATCTGAGCTATGCTACAGCCATTGCAATGGGCACGTATCACTCGCTTGCGTGGCGGGCGGATGGTTCGGTGCAGGCGTGGGGTTACAACGATTATGGCCAGCTTGGTAATGGCACGGCGACAAACCGCACCTTTCCCGTCCAAGTGCCGGGGTTGACCAGCGTCGCTGCTGGAGGTACATATCATTCGTTGGCATTACGTACCGACGACCCGGCTTGGAGCTGGGGCGATAATGCCTAAGGTCAGCTGGGCGACGGTACGACCACGAGTCGCTCGAAGGACGCACAGG
>DAOMZH010001307.1:0-2809 GCA_035437985.1 Polyangium sp. (in: bacteria)
TTTCGAACGCGCGGGCCGAGTTGGCAAAGGAACGGGACTCGGTTTGCCCGTGCCCGTGTCGCATCTCGACGATGCGCTCAAGACGCTCGTCGTGCTGGGAACGGATGGCAAAACGACGGTTGCAGGGATTGAATTCGCGAGCAGTATCAGTCCAGAAATGGGCCGGGCGCTCGCCGGTTTGCCCGAGAACGAACTCAATGTCACGCACGCGGGCATGTTGCGGAGCCTCAAAGGAGGCGCCGTGGAATTGCGTACGTCTCGAGAAACCGTGCGCGGAAAACTCGTCGAAGTGCTCGAACCGCAGGAAAGTGACGCTGGAACGTGCATTCCTGTGACTGCTCCGGGCGTTCCAGCCAAACCCGATGCTCCGCCAGCACCTTGTGTGGTTCGTCGAGAAATAACCGTGCTTCTCTTGACGAACGAAGCTGAAATTCGGAAGTTTTTCTTGTCCGATATCGTAGGCGTCAAACCCACGGATCCTTCGCTGGCGGCGCGTCTTGGCGCGAGTGTTTCGGTCGCGTCTTCTCAAGGCGCTTCGGCCCGCCGTGATTTGCGGGTGCTCGCCGAAAGCACGGGGGATGTGACGATTGGATATGTGGCGGAAGCGCCGGTATGGCGATCGACGTATCGAATGGTTTTCGATCCGAAAGCCGAGCGAGGGACGTTGCAGGGTTGGGCGCTGGTGCACAATGATACCGATGAAGAATGGAAAAAGGTCAAAATCGAGCTGGTGAATGGCCGACCGGATTCGTTTTTGTATCCGCTGGCGGCTCCGCGTTATGCGCGACGTGAGTTGCGTGCGCCTGCCGAGGCGTTGTCGACGGTGCCGCAGCTCATTGGGCGTACGGCGGATGCGATGTGGAGCGAGGCCATTGGGGACACATTTGGCGCTGGTGGATTGGGTTTGTCGGGGATCGGCGAAGGTGGTGGTGGTCGGGGAGAAGGCATTGGGCTCGGGAGTATTGGCACGATTGGCCATGGTTCGGGGACAGGGACGGGTTCAGGGGAAAGCACGGTCTTGTCCGTGGGGGATTTGGCGCAAGTGGCCGAGGCTGAAGGGATGGAATCGGGCGCGCTTTTCCGATATTCATTGCCGAATTTAGTGGACCTACGTCCGCGAGGGTCGGCGCTCGTGCCATTTTTGCAGCAATCGATATCTGCGCGGCGGATCGTGTGGTTTTCCGATGCCGGGGATGTGGGACGAAGTGCGGCGCGGATCAAAAACGATACGAAACAAACACTTCCGCCGGGGCCGGTGGCGTTTTTTGCCGATGGCGGTTTTGCGGGCGAAGCCCAGATCGATCGGCTCAAACCCTCGGAGATTCGCCATATTGCATTTGGCACGGAAATGGATGTGGAACTCGAATCACAAGCGGATGTGGTGACGGAAACGACACATTTGGTCGAAGGGTCAGGGAATGATTTGATCGAGCATTTCGTGCGCCATCACCGGACGGACTACTCGATTGAGAATCGGAGTGGTACGCCGCGCACGGTGTTTTTGAATCTGAACCTGGTCCGGAATGCGACGGTGCAAGGTGCTGACGAGCTCGATTTCGACTTTGTTTCGGACAAACCGTTGGCTGTATTTACGATCGAAGCTCGGTCGAAGAAGGTACGGCGAATCGAAACGGACGAAGGTCTGTCTCGACGCACGCCGCTGACGTCTTTGAATCCGCGTTCTTTGCGGGCGATTGCGGAGTCGCCGAAGTTGCCGACGACGCAGAAGGCGGTGCTCGAAGATGCGGCGAAGATGCTGATGGAGGCGGAGGCGCGGGAAAGCTTGTTGCCGCAGCGGCGAATCGATTTGGCAGAAGCATTGACGGACGTGGGGCGAATTCGGGGATATTTGTCGGCCACGCGTTCGAAAGACGACGCGGAAAAGTTCACGGTATCGATTTTGGACCATGAAAAACGCATCAAGGATTTGCGGGTCCGCATTGCGACAATTGGTACCGAGGCCGATGGATTTCGGAAGCGAGCGCGGACGATGTTGAGCAAGTTGTCGCGGTGAGGGGAATCGTCGTCGAAAGACGAACCTCTCTTCGACAAACCGAGGGCGAATTTCATTGGCGTTGAGGTCTGTCCTGGTGCATGGTGGGGCATGGCCAAGACAGACCGGGCATTTCGAGCTTTGTGCCGGCAAGAGCCGGATGTCGTGACTGCGCTTTTGCGGATTTTGACCCCGGAGCTCGTTCCGGAGTCCGCGATGATCGTTCCCGACGATGTTGCTCCGACACAGATCGATGGTTTGCCCCCGGAGCTCGACGCTGATTGGGTGGGGCGCATCGAGTCTTCGGATACGCTGCATATCGAGTGTCAAGGGTATCATCACGCAAACTTCTTGGAGCGTGCGTTGTGGTACCATATTGGTTTGGCGCTGCGTTACAGGGGCAAGCGGCGCGTGCGTACCGTGGCGTTGTGGCTGGTGCCGTTGCCGGTGGAGCAATCGACCGAGGTGGTGACGGTGCATGACATCAGCGTGCGGATCACGATGGTTGATCTGACTCGGGTGTCGGCGGAAAAACTGCTGCAAGATGGGAGAACTGCGTGTTTCGCCGCTGGTGCGGATGCAGGCGCATGGACGGACGAGGAGCTGTGTCGGCGCGTGGCGATGGCGCTGGCGGCTCGTCGGGCGAGTTGGGCGGAGCGGCACATGGCCGTGGTTGCGGCAGCGATGCGCAAGAGGTACGATGCGATGGTAACAGCCATGGAACAAGCGAACCTCGAACCGGTCATCATCGAAGATTTGGTGAAGTTTGGCGAAGATCGCGGATTTGATCGCGGATTTGATCGCGGCGTTGATCGC
>DAOMZH010001308.1:0-2806 GCA_035437985.1 Polyangium sp. (in: bacteria)
TTGTTGGATCAAACGAGCGATCGCTCGTCATAAAGAGCTTGTACGAGGAGTCGTGTGGGTCGATGGCGCGTCGCGTCGTATCGTTTCTGGCAAGGTTCGGACTTTTGGTCGTGGGGCGAGAAATTTCTTCGGAGTGGTTTCGAACGACGAACTTGACATCCTCGTGCGCGTGCGGGAAGGTTGCCCGAATCGAACTGTTGGCAAAGATTGGGGAATCATGATGCAAGCGCGACGTTTTTCGATCGGGATATTGCTAACGGCTCTCAGTCCTTGCGCGTGTACGGAGCCCGCTCCGCGACCTCCGCCCGTAAAGGTTCAAGGGCCGGAAAGTGGCGTGGAAGTCCAGTTCGAGCCCTTCGAGCTGGGAATTTTGGATGGTAATGGCAATCGAGTCCTCGTGACCGCAACCGGCGAGGACGTGTATGGCGGGGCCGCGGGGGCTCAGGACGAGCCGTCTTTCGCAGCCAAATCACTGCCCGGATGGGACGGATACCAGGAAAACATCGTGAACGGTTGGAGGCACCCGTCTTCGGCAACCATTGCCGAAACCCGTGCCGACGGCTTGAAAATTCAATTGAATGATGGCTCGGGCCTGAAATCCATAACGCTGGACGTAACGCTCAATGGTCCGCGAGTGCGGTTGTTCATGACCGCGGTCGATTATACCGTGGTGCCGCGGAACAACGTGCTCAACAAATCGAGCCTCGCGTTCGTAATGCGCGAAGATGAGCATTTTTATGGATTGGGAGAACGTTTTGCGAGCGTCGATCATCGTGGGCTTTCGCTGTACAGTTATGCCGAAGAAGGTGGGCTTGGGCAGGGCGAATCAACCCCGGACGAACATGTGGCCCCATTGCCGAACGGACCGTCGATGACGTATTTCCCCGTGCCGTTTTTCCTGTCCAATGCGGGATATGGATTGTTCCTCGACACGACGTATCGCACGGAGCTGCATTTCGGAAGCGAAGCGAGCAACAAATGGCGGGCGGCGGTGAATTCGAATGAATTTTCGGCGACGATTTATGTGCACCACGATCCGCTGGCTACGATCGCCGATTACACGGAAGACACGGGGCGCGCACGGGTGCCGGCACCATGGGTATTTGGTCCAAGGCGCAGGGTCGGGCGTGGAGACATGGTCGATGGCGTGCCCGAATATTTGAAAATGCGGGAGCGCAAGATTCCCGTGACGAGCGTCGATGATGCAATGCACTTTTTGCCGGCGCTCTCGCATTTGGGGATCGAAGCGGAATTGATGACGTGGACGGCGAATCTCCATGCCGCGGGCTACAAGGCCATGGCGTACAACAATCCGTACGTCGCGGAAAACAATGCGAATGCGACGATGGATTACGAGTTTGGAAAGATGAATGGCTACTTCGTCAAAAAGCCCGACGGGCAGCCGGCTTTGACCGAGTTCATTTCCGGCAAACTCTTGCGGGTCGCGGCGATTGACTTGACGAACCCAGATG
Organism: Polyangium sp. (in: bacteria); assembly: GCA_035437985.1. Classification (GTDB taxonomy): domain Bacteria; phylum Myxococcota_A; class Polyangia; order Polyangiales; family Polyangiaceae; genus Polyangium. Next base: position 1,473 of record DAOMZH010001308.1, read on the forward strand.
CGGAGAAATGGTTCCAAGATTTGTTGCGCCGAACCTTGGATATTGGATACGACGGCTGGATGCATGATTTTGGGGAATACATTCCGCGGGATGCCGTGCTTTTCGATGGTCGACGAGGCGATGAATTCCACAATGCTTTTCCGGTTCTTTCGGCAAAAGCGGCGCACGATCTTTTGGAGGCCGAACGGCCCAATGATTATCTGTTTTTCGTTCGTTCGGGCGGAAGTGGCACGCAAAAATACGTGCCTGCCGTGTGGGGTGGCGATGCGGAGGCGACGTTCGACAATTCGCAAGGGCTGCCATCGTCGGTGCATGGCGGATTGAATCTGAGCATGTCGGGTGTGCCGTATTGGGGCAGTGACATGACGGGTTTCAAGTGTTTGACGAGCGATCCGAACGACAAGGAAGTGTTTTTGCGGTGGGTCGAGTTTGGCGCGGTATCGCCCATCATGATGGAGCAAAACGCGTGCAAGAATCCCATTGCGATGAAAGAAAAGTGGAAACTCTTTAATGACGAGGAGACGATTCAGCATTACCGCAAATATGCGGGATTACACACGAGGCTCTTGCCCTATTTCCAAGTGCTGGCCAATCGAGCTTCGGAAACCGGGCGTCCTTTGACCTTGCATCCATTCTTGACGCATCCGGACGAGCCTGACGCGTGGGCGATTGAAGATGCGTTTTTCCTTGGAGCGGCGCTTTATGTATCGCCGATTGTTGGGCGGGGACAAACCAGCAAGGATATGTGGCTCCCGCCGGGCAAATCGTATGTGCATTTCGATGATTTCAGCGTGCACGACGGCGGAATGAAATCGACGATTGCGGCGCCGCTCGGCAAAATGCCGCTCTTTTTGGTATCCGGGGAGATGTTGCCTTTGTTGGATCCCAGCATCGATACATTAGCGCCCGCGACGGATCCGACGGTCGTGACGCTCGATATGGTAAAAGATCGGCTGGACGTAATGGTGGCGTTGGCCCCGGGGGAGCAGGCGACATTGGTGCTGGCGGATGGCACGGAATTGGTGGCGAAGCGGGAAATGGCGAATGCGGGCAACCCGGGGGGTTTGGCGCAGGTGACTGCGGCGGAAATTGCAGATTGCGCGCGATGTTATGTGACGGGCACGCAAGGGCAGGTGGATCGATTGCGCGTCAATTCGGACGTGGTGGATGCGTTTGACATGACAATCGAGGATGTGCACGTGACGGCGAGCAAAGGGCCGGGGCGACGATTGCGGTGGGATGTGTTGCGGATAGACGGTACCTGAGAGCCCGGTCTTTGCCCTGACCATTCGTCTCATTTATTCACCAATCATTCCCGTTGGATCCGAAGTAGT
>DAOMZH010001309.1:0-2804 GCA_035437985.1 Polyangium sp. (in: bacteria)
TTGGGCGCAGGCTGCCTCCCCGTTCAACATGTACAAGGCATTCGTGTACGAAGGCATGTCGTCATCAGTGTCGACGGGGCCATTCCCCCGCGCGTCGAGGTAGCGATGGCTGCGCCTTCAGCCGCGCCTGTAATCACGTCTGCACCTGCGCCTATACCTGCACCTATACCTATACCAACGCTCGCGCATTCGCGTGCGCCATCGGCCAAAACGTCGACATTGATAACAACACCTCCGCGCGTTCCGCCGCCGCCGGCTCCACCATTGCCCGTTCCACCGCCGACGATTTCGCCTCCCGCCGCACCTCCTGGGCCGTAACGGCTCGCCCATTGCGAAAATTCGTCAATGTCAATGGGTCTTGGTTTCTTTGTTGGATCGTTGGTCGATCGGCAACGACGAGGGCACTTTCGGGGCGCTGAAGGCGGCGAGATCGATTCTCAGCAACCTCCCTGAACGCTCGACGAACGCTTCTTTGCAATCTATCGCCACCGGATGGGCTCGGAGTCGCAGGATTCTGGACGAACCATTGGTCAGCGATACCAATTGCACTTGAGAATCCCCCTCCGCCAAGACGGAATTGCACCCCAAGACGAGTTTTCCGCAGGGAATCGCCGTCAAACCGCGCACGTTCGTCAGGGCCTCTTTGGAGTCGATTTCTCCAGCAAACAATGTACATGTTTTGTGGCCTTGGGCCGATGACTCTTCTTGCCAAACGATTTGTTTGTCACGGACTTGAAAACCTGTGAACGTGTTCCCTTTCGTGACCGCGAAGAAAGGTTCGTCGTTGGTTTTTTTCAATTCGTAAAACCCCTTTTTCTCGTCGACGAACAGCTGTTTCGTTAGTCGTTGCCATCCGATGCGGGGAGTTCGTTCCATCGGTTTTCCATTCCAATACCGCTTTTTGCCGTCGGCCATCCAGCCTTCGGTCACGATTCGGCCTTGGCTCGTGGCCACGTGAAACGGCTCCGATGCCACAGCCAACAATACTTCGGGAGCGGACCCGATGGTCCCGCCGACAAACGCTCCGCCGGCCGTATAACCAATCGGTCCTGCATCGGCCATTGATTCTGGTTCGCCAAACGCGGCGAGCCATTGGCCCAAGTCGGCGGCGAGCAATTTCATTGGGCAGTTCGTGGCTGGTTCATTCGTAACGCGGCGCAGGGCAAACCGCGTGGGACCATCGACGTCGGCGAGCACGAGTTGGTCGGGGTTGCAAGTCTCGACAAACCCTATTTGCATTTTTTTCTGGGCATTCATCCCCACGTGGAAAGCCTGGATGCGCCGACTTCGCTTCAGTTGGGTGCAGGCACTTGCGGGCGTGATGTCGACGGACGAACACGGACTCCATTCTAGGGCATTGGGCAATAGATTCGGATCGGTTGTCCAGACGTACCCACATGCTGGGGCGAAAGAGTCGAACTTTTGCCATCGATTTGGATGAGGGCATTCTCGAATCGCCGCGAAATCTTCGGGGGGGTGTTCATCGACGAGTTTTGCGGATGCCGACGCCAATGCTTCGAGCAAAGATTCTTTTTTTGGGGCGGGGCTTTCTGCAGTCGGCACCGGAAGCTCGCGAATCTCGTCGATATCGAACGATTCGGTCCGCTTGTTCGAGCACGCGGTAATGCCCAGACCGCAAATTCCAATACTCACGATACGTAGCGTCGACGAGCGCATACGCCGCCGACCATAGCATGAATTCCCAGCTCGAGGGGGGAAACTTGACATCGGAACAGGATCGTACCTCTTCATGTGCCGAAATCACCACATCGCCAAACGTTGGGCATGGTCATGGCTGCGAATGTCCATACACGTGTAGCAAAATTGTGCGAAATGGTTTTCCTGAGATAATTTTGAATTTTTCTCTTGAAATTTTGAGTTCAATACTTAAAGATGCCATATTCATGGACGACTCGAAGCGAGTTTCCGCTAGGGGATGGCGAAGACGGAAACGCGGGGGGCTCTGGGGGGCTCTCGCGTGTTTCATTTTCGTAAACATTGTTGTGGGGTCGAGTGCGCGCGTATGGGCGCAGGCGAAACCCACGAACGAGATTCAGGCGACCGTCGTGGCTATCGACGGCGCAGATCTCGTTGTCGATCTTGGAGCGAGTCAAGGAGCCACCGAAGGCGCGCTCGTCGAGATATGGCGACCTGTGAAGTTACGACATCCGGTGACGGGTCGAACTCTCGAGGATCGTTTTCGGATTGGTACATTGCAGCTCGGCCAAGTACGAACAGCGCTGTCACTGGCCAAACCATCGGGGGAAATGACCCGGGAGCCGCAAAAAGGCGATTTGGTGATTTTGCCTGGGGCCGCCCCGACGCCTGCCCCCGCAACGACGACGACCGGAACGACCACGGGAACGACGACCAGTGAGTCCGGTGGAGAAACGAAGCTCGATCCGGATTCACAGGCGGTCGTTGACATGTTCAAGGGCCTCGAAGGCGCCGATTTGATCACGCGCATTCGCAAATACGAAGAATACGTGCGCACATCGCCCAAAGGTCGTTACGCGCGCGTTCTGTACGAGGAAGCCGCCGCGTTACGCAAGCTCGTCGAAGGCAAAGACGTGCCCAAGCCCCGCGCAAGCGACGGGCGACGAGAAGAAGAGCCAAACCCTGAACTCGCGAGTTTCGAGCCGCCCTCGGAGGTGCTCGAAAGTTCAGTCCTCGACCTCGTGGTGCAATTGGATGGTAATGCCACGGGCGCATTGCTGCATTTCCGTCGTCGCGGAGAACCAGCCTACGAGACGGTCAACATGGTTTCGGCCAATCCGTCGTTTTGGACTGGACGACTCCCTGCA
>DAOMZH010001310.1:0-2804 GCA_035437985.1 Polyangium sp. (in: bacteria)
CAGGAGGCTTGTCCGAAGAGCCCTCGGTGCATCTGTTGACCTCGGCCCCCAGCGACCTCCCCGCCGGCGTCCACGCCATGCTGGTCTTCGGCGAGCGCACCCGGGAGGAGCAGGGCAATCATGTGTATTCTGCTTCGAAATGGCTCCCCTGGGCGGTGCGTGGGGTGAAGGTGGCCGAGATCCGTTCGGCGCATGCCCGCCACGTGACGCTGGACATGTCCGAAGCCGCCATCGCAGCGCGCCTGACAGCAGCCCGAGCGGCGGGCATCGACGAGCACACCGCAGCTCACTACCTGATGGTCGGCGCCGTCAAACCGGATCCCGATCCGACCAAACCCGCCACGTAGCTCGCCCCGGCGAGGGAGGCCGGCATGGCGTTTGGCGGACGGCGGTGGGTACCCTCTTTTCGCGCCCAAAGGCGGCTGAAAACCAAAAATGACCTGCCGCAAGATCGAGTCGGCCAAGAAGCCACAGGCGAACCCTCGATGAAAGTCCCACATGCGTGTACATATGTCCACACACAACTGAAACCAATCAGCATCATTTTAGCCACACCTTTCCACTAGCATGTACATCTGTCCGCATGATTGCGGTCGCGCGTATGTTGGTGACGTCTTTATAGACAAACCGCGACGCGCTTCCCCTAGCAACGACGGGTTTCGCACCACACTCGCGGGTCAATTGCGTATAGGTGCTGAAATCGAGGTTGCCGAACCATTCTCGATTCTGGTGGACCGGCATGCAATGATGCGCTTGGGGCGGCGACCATTCGGCGTTGAATTGGTGCGTCTTAATAAACCAAACCGGTTTGGCACGGGCACTGTGGTCATCGGCGTGTGCTCGTTATCATGTTCAAATGATCCGCTGGAGTTTGCGCCATTCGCGCACCAAATGTCGCGTAGTGAGACCGGCACAATCAACACGAATACGAAAACTTACGTATGGACACGACGCCAAGAATGTAGTTTGTCCGGGCTCATGCTCCAAGCGACTCGGTTTGCAAAGAAAAATCTCTCAAAGTTCACCTTGCTCGGTTCGTTGGTATTTGGCATGGCCGGGACGGGATGTGGTGGATGTCAAACGATGCCTCGGCAGGGGCTGGTGATGCGCGACATTCAGTACGCGATAGAGGACATCCAGTTTCCATCGGGCTTGCGAGTTTTGGCGGAGGAGGATCGGCGGTCGCCAGTGGTGGCGTTGATTTTGGTGGTGGGGGCGGGTTCGACGAGTGATCCTCCGGGCAAGGAGGGTTTGGCGCATTACGTCGAGCATTTGACGTTTCGCTCGCGCCCATTCGGCAACAGCAACATGGCGCAGATGCTCGAGGCATCGGGTACAGGGCAATGGACTGCCACTGTGGGGTTCGATAGCACGGTTTATTCGGATGTGGGACCGAAAGAAGCCCTGGGTCCGCTGTTGCGGCTCGAAGGAATTCGCATGATGAATCCCGTAGAACAGATAGCGCCTGCGGTGATTCCGGTCGAGATGAATGTGGTCCGGAATGAACTTCGGCAGCGAAATGAGACGGGATTCATTTCGGAGATCATCGCTTCGATGCAGCGGCTTTTGTTCCCGGAGTCGCATCCATATTCTCGTCCGCAGGGCGGAACGCACGTGAGTTTGTCGAATATCTCTGCGGACGATGTAACGGCATTCGTGGAAAAACACTATCGTCCAGACAACATGACGTTGCTCATCATCGGCGATATCGATTTGAATGAAATCAAAACGCTGGTGAAACAATCGTTGCCGCCGCAATTGATTTACGGGGCCAAATCCAATCCGCCTGCATCACGTATTCCGCCGGTGGCTCCAGCACCGCCAGCACCGCCAGCACCGGCACCTTCCACGCTACCAACGCAAGAAGTGGCCGTGGCGACGCCCGAGTTATGGGTGGGTTGGTCTTTGCCGCGCTCATTCGATGCGGATGCGTATCTTGTGGATTTTGCCAATAGCACGGTTCGCAATGCCTTGTGGAACGCTGAACGCGAAGATGAGGACATCGCATTTGTCGATACGTTTATCGTTGGAGGCAAAGATGCATCGATGTTGCTCTGTCGGGTGGGGTTGACACGAGGAGGGCATCCGGACAGGACTTACGAGCATGTGCTGAATGCATTGTCGCGAGCATGGACACTGCGGGAATTATCGGTGAAGGAGATTAAGCTCGACGAGCGAGAAATGCGCAAGAATCAGCGAATCGCGGTCGTCGACATGATGCTAGGTGCCGAGAATATTTCGACACGCGGTATTTCTCGGGCGGTGACTACACATTTCACGGGGGATCCCGACTTGTATTCCCGCACTTCGGCCCAGGTAATGGCCCTCGAACCGCCGCAAATTGCGGAGTTTGCAAGGAAATACGTCAATCGGGAACGCGCGCGGGGGATTGTGCTTCGGCCTCCGAAGGGAGGTGGAGAGCTTCCGGCGGCGGCACCATTGGGTGTGCACACGGGCGTAGAGGAAGAGCATGGTCTGGTTCGCGCGGATGTGGAGCGATTGCAGTCGATATTCCCTGGGGTTGGGGTGGCTGGATTTAGGAAAGTGACGCTCAAGAATGGACTGGAGGTGGTGCTAGCGAACCGGCCGGGCTTGCCTGTCGTCTCGGCGCAATTGTTGATCCGGGGGGGACTGGGGGCAGCGGCGAATTTGGCGGCCGCGCAGGCGGCTATTTGGCTGCAATGGTCGAATATGGTTTGGCATAGTGAACCTGCGGAAGTGGGAGCGCGTCTTGAAAAGTGGGGAGGTCGAGACTCGACGACGTATTCGATGGCGGGCTCGAGTCCCAATACGGAATTCATCTT
>DAOMZH010001311.1:0-2803 GCA_035437985.1 Polyangium sp. (in: bacteria)
AATCTTGCAACAACGCCACCTTTTCTGGCGCGAAGGTACCGCCTAAATTCTTGGCAATACGCCACTCCGTCATCGGATGCTCGGCTGTCGAAGCGGGCGTTGAATCTCCAACGACATAGTCCGACAATCCGTCGCCATCGATATCGAAAAACATCGGGCTCGATTTATCCGACAAGGGGTTCGCGATATTCGTAGCGATGCGTTCGAATCCCGTCTCGCTTTTCCCGTAATGAAACCGCGTCGGTGCGAAACACTCGGTGCCTGCACATGCTTGCACCGATTGCAACAACGTCCGTTTCGTCGTTTCGCTTTGTTCGTAGGCGAATTCGTAACGACGCACCAACGTGTTGTCCACCTGCATCTCGATTGTGGCGAGCTGCAGCGACTCTTGCATTTGCATCCCGCGCCAATACGTCGTTTGCACGTCCTCGCGTATGTCGTAATCAAACACCACGATCGCATCCCCATATCGAATCGAGGTCAACGCATATTCAGCCGTGTATCCACTTTCGTCATTGGCCAAGCACCAATCGTAATGAATGACATTTCCGCGGGCATCACGCGATTCTTCAGCGAGCCATTGGCTGGGCACCTGCTCATTGGACATCACGCGGCCAGCATCGGTCGACCCAAAAAGAATGCGGTGACCATTGGGCAGAAACACTTCGAAGGATGAATTCGCTGGGTCTGCAAAATTGCCAATGATCTTCGTTTGCGAATCGGGAAACGTGCGGTACTCGATTTGGTCGCCCTGGTTCGTTATGGCAATGAGGCGTTTTCCGTCAAGACAAAGGGCGTCGTCTTCGTTGAATTGGACATTGGAGATTTCACCATCGAGTACCATTTCCTTACGGCAGCGGCCAATCGACGAAGCGCCCGACAAGGCAAAGCCCATTCCCAAAGCGCTTTCAGTCGCGGAACTCGAATACGAAATGGCCAACTCCGGCGCGAATCCCGCTCGACCGGGTGGCATATCGAGCGGAATGGACAATGCGGCGTCCCCAGAAGGGGTACCATTAAACGACGTGGCACTGGCCCCCGGAACGATTTTCGTTGGCGACGAAATGCCCAATGTCGTTACGAATTGCGGCGACTTGCAAGCAAGGATTCCGCGCTGCGCTGGCGCTTGACCCACAGGCGCGCATGTGCATGAGCTGGCAAAGGCACACGTGAGCGCAAGTAGGACAAGCCAAACCCGCGCAAAGAGGTGGTGCAAAGTCGCCATTGAAAAGAACCTCCTGGCCCTGATGGTATCGGGCGTCTAGGCGAGGGTCAATCACCAGAAGGAGTCCTTGGCCTGGCTCGAATCCCGCAACTTTTGTTGACTCCCAACACGCACGAGCGTATGACTGCTAGAGCAATGGGAACATCTTCCCAGAGGAGCGTATCGAGCATGAAAACTTACATTGGCTTGGTTTATGGGCTCGCGTTCGGAGCATTGAGTCTTGGGGGATGCACGACGACGACGAATACCAACGATACGACCTCCACAGGTGGAGAAACTGGCGGCGGGGGCAGTGGCACGGGCGGCATGGTCGGGAGCAGCAGCGGCAATGGGGGCACGGGCGGAGGAACGACCAACACGGGCGGAAATGGCGGAATGGGCAATGCGTCGAGTTCCAGCGGAATGGGCGGCATGGGTGGAATGAGCGGCGCCAGTAGTTCGAGCGGAATGGGCGGCGATGGCGGAAAGGGTAGTTCATCGTCGTCGTCGTCATCTTCTTCTTCGTCGTCTTCCTCGAGTTCGAGCGGTGGAACGCTTTGTCCGGAATGGGGCGGAAAAGACGGGTGTGGCACGGGGACCTGTCCGCCATGTCCGACGATGGTGATGATTGGAACGGGAGCGAGTGGCGTAACGGGGACGTTTGTCTCATCAAACACGCCTTCGTGGGCGACGACGGCTTATATGAATGAAGCGAGCACGGATGTGCCGGCGATTGCGGCGATGCCTGGACAAAACCGCGCGATGTCGGTCATTCGGCGTACGGATTCAGTGCTTCGATATCAAACTTGGACGCCAGCGGGTTTTTCCTCATGGAACTCGATTATGAACATGGCGAGCACGGTGTCGGCTCGTTCGGGCGTATCGGCGGCAGCGACGGCGGACGCGATTCACATTGCGATGCATGGGACGGACCTGAAACATTATTATGCGCGCTACACGGCAGCTGGTACGTTCATGTATTCGATGATGCCGATTACGATGTTTCCGGTGGACCCCACCTCGACGCAAGGGGGTCCTTTTGCGCCAGCGGTTGCGGGAGCGGCGACGCAACAGATCGTGGCTTTTGCTTCGCTCAATCGGCTCTTCGTTTATGCCAACAGCGCGAGCAATGCGGCCGTTTGGGGTCAGACGTTCGGGACGACGGGAACGATGGTTTCCGATGTGCCGGCCATCGTCGCGGTCAGCGGCAATGCGGCCCGAGATATTTTGGTCGTGTATACGGACAATTCAGCAACGCCTGGTCAATTGCGGTGGGTGTCGCGTACGGGTCCGGCTTCGTGGACGCCGGCGGCGAATATCACGAATGCAATCGCCACGGCGCCGGTTTTGGTGGCCATGGCTAATGGCGATGCAATGCTCGCGTATCGCGATGCGACTAAGAAGATCTGGTGGTCGCGCTTTAATGGGGCCAATGCAACGTGGTCAAACCCCTTGCAAATCCCGGGCAACTTGATTGCGAATGCAAAGCCGGGCTTGGCCATTGGTGCGGGCGACGCGGAAGTCGAAATGGTTTTCGTGGAGGAGGGAACGGGTACGGGTTATCATGCTCGGTTCCGAAAAGGCGCGGCGAATTTCACG
>DAOMZH010001312.1:0-2795 GCA_035437985.1 Polyangium sp. (in: bacteria)
GATTCGGATTGTTGCGAAGCCCTTTGAGCGCTTTGGGACCGCAAGCAATTGCCAACGTCTCGAGAACCCAGCAAGCTCCGAAGAATGCGGCCGGAACGCCTTCCGCAATTTCCCGCACGTGGTATTGGATGTACTCGTCTACCGCCGCGCAAGCCGGAGTTTCAATCACCGACGGCTTGTCAATCCCCAGCTTCTCCAAATCTTCGAGGGCAAGGTTATCATGGTCCGTCTCTTCGGCGCTCTTTACCTGAAAAATTGCAGCCAAATCCGGATACTTTGCCATTGCACCGCAAGCCGCGGCTTGCAGGAATGGGGGCGAGTAGGCCACGTATTTGACCGTCTGAATCAGATAATGAATGTACGCTTTCTTGGTCATCGTGCCCTTGAACATCGTTTTGGCGACAGGATGAGCCTCGAGCGTTTTGACGGTTTTTTTGGTGATCTTGGCGAGAGAACGAACGATCTTCATGACCAGCTCCAAACAGCACGAAAATCAGCGATTGCATCCTTCCGGGAAAAACATCGGCGTGCTGTGCCCGACCATGGAGCACGGTTTGGGCCAAAGCTAAAATGAAATTATTTCAATGAGTTGCATGATCGGACTTCGTCCTAGCCGCCTGCATTTTGTGCAAATTGCAAAACGAAGCCGGCATCCGTTACGCCGGCAGGGCAAACTCTGGCGCGTCGACTCGGCAAGAACCTACGTTGGCCAAGCGCATTTGGCGCGTGAAAGCCGCGACCAACAGCGTTATCATGTCCGTCATGAGTTCATCGGTGATGCTCGAGTCAAGCAGTTTGTATCGGATCATCGACATTAACAACAGGCTTGCCGCGGTGCACGATGTGATCGGAATCGTAGACGTGTTGGAGAAGCATGTTTTGCCATCGCTCGGCGTGGATGGATTGGGCGTCGCGATTTCGTCGATGTTCAACCCGACGGAGCTTGCGTGGCATACTCGGCGATTGCCCACCAGGTTTCTCGGGCCCGAATATGCCGCGGCGCAAAAAAATGATGTCGTTCTGCAAGCCGTCTTGAAAACGCCAGGGAAGTTCGTGACGGACGAACGAATGGCCGACCATGAATTTCTCGTCCGCAGTGATATGTGCGTATGGGCGCGCGAGTGTGGAATGACGATCGAGCGGGCAATGAGTGCAATGGTCTTGGCTACCCCAGAAATGAGCGTGGGTGTTTCCTATTTTCGCGACAAAAATGTTTCGTTTACTCCGGAAGCCGAGGCATTTGCCGATTTGACCCTCGCAAGTATTCGAGAAGCTGCGCGAAAGTGTCGTGAATTCGAAAAATACGGATTGGTAAATGTATCACTTGAAATGGTGCTGCAACATCAAGGTTTGGCGTGCATTTACGCGCATGTCAATGGTCGAGAGATTGGACGAACAGCTCTGGCCACGACACTCGTCGAAAAATACTTCGATGCCCACGCGCGAAGCGGCGGGAAATTGCCCACCCTTTTCGTCGACGAACTGAAACGTCGTGGGTCCAAGAAGATTTGGCCCAAGTTCGAGCCGGGCGTGGGTCACGTACGCGGTGCCGATGGAGTCCTCGAGGTGAAATGGCTTCAACATTCAGCAGGCGTATGGCTCATACTTCTGGAAGAAATCTTGGATGAGTCTCTTCCCGCCGAATGGAAGGCCGAGTTATCGCCAACGCATTACGAGATCATGCACCGTACGCTGATTTTGCAGCAACCGAGTAAAGTGATCGCGATGGAGATGAACAACATGTCGGAGAATACGGTGAAGTCCGTAATAAGTCGTCACCGGCGGAAATATGGAGCGGAGAAGACGTTGGGGTTGTTGTCGATGGTGCACAGGAAAAAGGTGCATTGAGACGCATCCGATCTACATCGTATTGCAATTGGCTTTCAAGGCATTTTCGCCCGCATTCTTGCAATCCCATACGTTTATCGTCACATGGTGCGCCCGTAGCAATCCTGTATGACTGGCTTCGTCACGGAGTTGGTGATCACCCGGATGCGGAAGTGAGGTGTCGTGTTTTATTTTGGGTATGGCACGATCGACGCTGGCAACAGGACGCCAATCCCGCGGGCGGCGTTTCACGGGTATTTCAAACCTTGGATGTGGGACTAGGACGAACTGGATGACGAACCTTCTGGGCCACGAAGTTTCGCCACCAGCTCTGGGCGTGAATGAACGCGCAGTTTTTTGTAGATGCTCTCGCACTGCGTTCGAACGGTGTTGTAGCTGGAATGACGCTGCGAAGCGATTTCTTTGAGTGAATAACCAGTGTACAGCAGCATTTCGAGCACCTGACGTTCGGCGATCGTGAGGCGTGCTTGCGCGTGGGTCTTATGTGAATTCATGCGTTGCTTTTTCATGGGTTGCCTCCGTTCGGGCAAACCTAGACAAGCAAGGAATTTCGGCGAAATCAAAGCATCTAAAGTTGCACGTTGGTATGCTGCGACATGACTCTTTCTCGGTCTATTGGGACCGACGGAGGTGCCATGATGACGCTGCGGGCAAGGGTAACGGGTGTGCGTCAGTTCAAGAGGAGGCAAAACAAAGGAGCGCCAGAGCGTCGATGAATTGTTTTTGGCTTGCGACGTGATTCGAACAATTGGGCCAGAACTCGATGCTCGTAAAGATGAAGTTAAAACACTACGCGCAGACCTCGACGCGTTTGTCGCAAATGTTCGTGGCGACACAGGTGAAAAATTGCATCGAGGTTGCGTTGATTGCGAACCAAACTGCAGGAGCCGACTGACCTAAAGAACTGCGCTGCCCACGACAAGTCATTCTCGACTCCTTGTTGTCTG
>DAOMZH010001313.1:0-2791 GCA_035437985.1 Polyangium sp. (in: bacteria)
AGCGTCGCCTCCGTTCCTTTGTTTTCCCCCACCTAACGTCGGAAAAATTCTCGCACATTCTTGTTTGCCCCGCGCCGCGTCGTGATATCCTCCCGCGCGATGGAATTGGTCTCGCTCTGCCCGCTCCAAGCTTGGGGCTTCGTGTGGCAATCACCCGACGGTCGACATGCGCAAACTGTCGTCGTCAAAGCCACGTTCAAGCTTGCCCCGAGCAAAGTCGTGCTCGCGGAAGAACAAGATCCCGCCATCGAAGAAGATCGCTACTGGAACGACGATCCGAACCGCAGCATCCTCGTTCCGAGCGACAAAGCTCCGTATAAACCGCGCGCTGACGTCATGCTCGTCGGGCACGCCTACGCGCCCAAACAACAACCCGTACGTTCTCTCATCGCCCGCATCACGGTTGGCGATATCGACAAATCGATCGAAGTTTTCTGCGATCGGAGCTTTCGAAGTCATCAAGGCCAACTGCTCGAAGGATCCCGTTTCAGCAAGTCGCGTTTGTCCTGGGAACGAGCTGCCGGAGGACCTGAATCGAACAATCCCGTGGGAATGCGTTTCGACGCTCAGCCCGATGGTTATGGAATGATCCCCATCGCGAATCTGCAACCTCCAGGACAGTATGTGTCCAAACGATCGGATGTCTTCGTTCCAGTCTGTTTCGCGCCCATTGCGCCGACTTGGCCCACACGAAAAGAGCGGCTCAGTCGCGTCGCGCCAAACTTTCCTCAACCCGGATGGACCGAAGCGCCACTGCCCGAAGGATTCGACCCAGGGTTTTTCCAGGCCGCACCTTCCGACCAACAGATTCCGGAGGTTCGTCCAAGCGAACGGATCATCCTTGAAAATCTGCATCCTGATCATCCCCGGCTCGTGACGAGTCTCCCGGGTTTGCGTCCGCGGGCGCTCGTCGAGCGGGCGACGGGGGAGCGGGAGGAAGTGGCGCTTGTGGGCGATACGTTGCTCATCGATACGGATCGCGGTGTGTGTACGGTGGTTTGGCGGGGAAGAATCGGTTTGCGACATGCGCAAGAAGCCGGGCGTATTTCGGTGACGATGAGCGAAGAGGGCGACGCGCCCGCGATGCGTGCGCCGCTGCCAACGATTGCGACGCCTGCGGATGACGACGATGATCAAGAAAATGGTTTGACCACGATGGTTCCGCCGAATGAAACCGCGCGGCCAGCATCCAAGACCTTCATTCCTGGGGTTACGGGTACGCATGCGCGCGTGATGCCATTCGTGGGTTCCGACCAACCGGCATCTCGTCCAGCAGCGCCCGCGGCCCGGGCCTCGGATGCAGCCCTGCCGTTTTTAAGGACAGACCAGCCGCCGTCTGTTGCGCCTCCTTCGCCGCGACCTGGGGGCGTTATGCCTTGGCCGATGAGTGCTGGCCCTGCGGTAGTGCCGCCTGTTGCTCCGCCAATGGGGTCGCCTCCACTCACGCCGCCGGGAACTGTCGTTCCTCCATTGGCGGGTGCCCCTGCCCCGGTAAAACCCGGAACGGTTGTTCCGCCATTACCAATTCCTACGGCAGCTGTTTCTCCGCTACCTGTTGCCCCACCGCCGGTGCCCATGGCGCCTGTTTCTCCGCCGCCGATGGCTTCCGCGGCGACGCCAGCCGTGCGCCCGCCTTCGGAGCCAAGCATTAGTCCCTGGGCATCGAATGCGCCGACCGGTGCTGTTGCGGGCGCAGTGGGATTGGGTGTTGCGAGTGCAGTCGTGGCGACGGCGGCGACGAGTTCCGCGAAAACGGGCAGCGCCCAAGCATTGTCGGACGCCGCGGCAGATGCGCAAATGCGGGCTGCTCCGCCGCCTCAGCCGGCAATCAAACCGGTTGTCACGACAATCGGTTCACAAAAACCATATCGTTTACCCAGCAATGATGTGCTCGATTTGTTGTGGTACGATGATGCCTTCGTTCCGCGTATTCGTGCAAACTGGGAAGAACTCGTCACGGAATTGGATTTCGAGCCGGCGGATCCGCGCAAGGACCTCAATGCGGAGGATCCGGAAAAAACGCGCACGCGGCACAATGTATTTGGTATTCTTTCCGATGGGGAAATGGTCGAGCCGTCGGGGATTTCGCGGGTCATCAGTGAAGCTGTCAATCAACGGGGGCGCTTTACGCCGCCTTTGACGCTCACGGGCGGAGAATTGCGATTTCCTTTTGACGAAGTCGAGACGCTCAAAGCGATGATCGTGGCCATGACCCCCTTCTTGGGTGCGGACAAACGCCTCAAAGAAATGGTCGATGGAATGACCGAATTATTGAAGACGCCATATTTGCAAGGCTCGACAGGTATCGTCGACAAGCTCGTGCGGGACTTGCGCAATCAATTCCGCGAATCGAATCGTTCATTGCCAGCCTCGTATCTCGACGGGCACGTGGAACGGCTGCTCCTCGAACAACGACGTTATGCCATTCGTAAGGTCTTTGGTGGGGAATTCATTCGCGCCATGTTGACGGTTTATGTGCCAGAGGGACAATCCAAAGGCTCGGATGCATCCATTCCGGTGTATATGCCGAAGTCCTTGGATCAAACGTTGCCCATGCTGGTGACGATGAAGGTGCGTCTGATTGTCGAATGTCATTTGCAGCAGGATCCGTACGACACGAGTCCTTATGCGTTACGCACCGTGGCCCTCGGGCGCGCGTACCAACTCGACGCATTGCGTAGTGGCGCGAAGGCGTCGGGGATCTGAAGGCCAGGGTATCGGATTGACTCCCGGGGGTATGGGGGCAGAGCCGTCGGGTCAGTCTCTTTGGCGAAGCCAAAGAGATTGTGAG
>DAOMZH010001314.1:0-2790 GCA_035437985.1 Polyangium sp. (in: bacteria)
GGATTGTTCTGATCCACCAGGTCAAACCCATCGAAAAGCGTCAGATTTCGCGGAGGATCGGTGTTCAATTTGTAAAAGACGACCATCCACCAGCCGGCAAAGAGATTGTCGTTGTTCGCATTGATCAGGTTTGTCCCGTCCACGCCGGAGACTCGGTACGCGCCCGAGCCCTGCGCTTGTACGATCGACGTCACATCGACGACGCTTTGGTACGCATTCACGGTCGCGTTCGTGTACGTCGTCATGGCGGTCAGGTTGTCGGTGAACACCCCTGGACGCTCGAGCGTCACGGTCGAATCACCACCCGCCAGAACGGAACCCCAATAGAGAAATGCATGGGTAACCATTGCGCCAGCAGGAATCGTCAAGACGGCGGTACTGCGCGCATTGGCCAGCATGACCCCGTTATTGGCTTCCGCTTGCCCACCCATGGGCGAATCTGACCGCCAAAATACGTCGGGCGCGGTGTCATTCGTATTCGTCCCGCACATTCCGACAGCGCCTACGACCGGCGCCGGTGTCGTCGCCACGCAATCGTGACCGAGTGTATTGCCAATCAAAAGGAAGTCACCCTTCTGATCTACCTGCACCCGCACCGTCTGCGCGGCGCTGGCGTCCCCTGCCGCAATGCCCATGAGCATTGCACAGAGCGCACCCTGCATAAGGAATTTTTTCTTCATCGTTTACCTCGAGTCAAGCTCTTCGTTGCCGTCATTTCATGAAATTTGTCGAGCCAAACCAGAGGCGCAGCGTGTCTACTACGCTGCGCCTCGGTCGGTCACCGGCTCAGTTTGCCGGCGCCTTCGGCTTCTTCTCTTTGATCACGAATTGCACGCGGCGATTCGCTTGCCGCCCCTTTTCGGTCTTGTTATCGCCAACCGGCACGTTCGGACCAAATCCCTTGGCCGTCAAACGATCCGCTTCGATGCCGCGCTTGATGAGCGCCGCCATGACCGCCTTCGCACGATCATCCGACAACTTCTCGTTCAGCTCCTTGCTGCCCCGATCGTCGGTATGCCCTTGCACCTCGAGCTTCGTGATTTCCGGGTGCTCTTTGAGAACCGCCGACACTTCGTCCAGCAGTTTGTCGCTGACCTTGCGAATGGTGGCCTTGGCCGTATCGAATTCCACCTGCTTCAGAATGATGACTTCGGTATCCGATACGCGAACTTGCTTCGGACAACCATTCTTCTTCGGATCCGTATCCGCCGCGCCCTTTTCATTCGGGCAAGCATCCTTGTCATCCCGAATCTTGTCGCCGTCCGTATCGCCCGGACAACCGTTTGTCTTGGCGTCCGTCGTCTTGATACCCGGAATCGTAATGCAGGCGTCTTCCTTGTCCGGAATCCCGTCGCCATCCTTATCCGGCTGGCAACCATTCTTCTTCGGATCCGCATCCTTCGGCCCCGGGACCTTCGGACAAGCGTCGTCCGTATCGATGATCCCATCACCATCCGTATCCGGCGGACAACCATTCTTCGCCGCCTCGGTGCTCGCTACACCCGGAACGTCGATGCATGCATCTTGCGGATCGAGAATGCCATCACCGTCCTTATCCGGCGGACAACCATTCTTCGTCGGCTCTTGATGCGCAACACCGGGCACATCGACACACGCATCCTTCACATCAATGATGCCATCACCATCCCGATCCGGCGGACAACCATGCTTGGCCTTGATCTCGCTCGGCACGCCCGGCACATCGACACACGAATCCTGCGCATCGAAAATACCATCGCCATCCTTATCCGGCGGACAACCATGCTTCAAGGGATCGCTGCTCGGAATCCCCGGCAACATCGGACACTTGTCCTGCGCATCGAAAATGCCATCACCATCGCTATCGACGCCCTTCGGCACCGGCGGTGAATACGAGAATGTCCCAACGACCCGCACATCAGGCGTTCCCACACCCCCGGTCAAACCAGGACCAGCACCAATGCCCACCTCGAGCACCTTCAGGAAACGATATCGTCCACCCACGAGCACTTCCGCGTTCGTGTTGTATTGCGACGGGCCATCCCCAGCCAATACCGTCGAAAACGTCGCTTCCGCCCCAATCTGAATCTGCTCTTCCGCCCCGAGGAACATCGCATACCCGAGTCCCCCCGCGATCATCGAACCTTGTTGCACCGCGCCATAAAGATTCTGCGACGACCGCAATTCCGGACCAACGGCCAACGAATACATGTGCTGACCAATTCGCCCACCCACGATGACCTGCGGCAATCCACGAATGCTTCCATCCGTCACGAAATTGCCCGAACCAGTCGGTACCCACACATACCCACCAATGCCGAGTTGCAAGGCATCGTAATAATTCCCCAAGAGCCGAACGCGCGCCCCTATACGCACATCGCCCAATGCAAAACCAGACGGCGACTCAAACGTTCGCCCATCTCCGCTCGGCTTGTCACCTGACTGAACCACTGCCAGCGGCAAATTCACATTGAGCTGTACGCGGTTCCACATGGCAAACGTCGCATTGACGTGCACGAACATCTGATTGGACACGATCGAACCAATCGCGTCCTTGTTCGCCTGCCGCAACACCAACGGATTGTGCGCGTAGTCGAACATCAACACCGCATGCGGCGTCATGTGACCCGCAACGAATGGCGACTGCACACCAAACAACCGGTCACCCGCTTGCGAAGGATGAAACCGGCCAAGCGCAAGACTCGGCGTGTTCGTCGATTCCTGAGCAGCTCCCATCGAAGCCATCGTAAGGAGCAATGTCGTCACGGCCCCTGCTAGAAGCCGCCGAGATGTCGAGTTTGTCCGCATGTT
>DAOMZH010001315.1:0-2790 GCA_035437985.1 Polyangium sp. (in: bacteria)
TGGGCTCTGAGTTCCCTCGAGAAGTGCTCGCGCCACGGACAAGTACAAATCCACGTCGCGGGCACTCGTGAGCACGGCGCTATTGGAAACACCGGCTGATTCTTTGACGAGTTGCTCATGAGCCGCAGCGAGGACCAGCGAAAGCGAACGTGAAAACACTTTCTCTTCGAGTGTCTTCAGCATTTCGTCGAACGATCGATGCAATGCATGCGCGATCGAATCGGTCGTAATGAGAACGGGAAGGTCGCTGGTATAGATTGCGTAATAGGCAGAAGCCATGGAGAGACGCTGGCGAATGTCGACAGAGACAAACCCGCGTTTCCGTAGAATGCCTTTTTCGTCGTCGGTGAGCTGAAGGGCATCGGTAACTTCGCCATAATAGGCAACCGTGGTGGGGTCGAAGTCCAAGGTTTCACGATACGAACGTTTGGGCAACGTGGCCAAAACATCCGCTGCGGTCAGATTCGGATGGGCCGCGGCGTAAGCGCGGAATTGAATGTCTTCGGGGCGGCTTTTGGCGACAACCTGCCCAGCAGGGCCGTTGCTCGAGGCTATGACGGCAGGCTTGGGAGACGCGATGTGCGCGGGTTTGGAACCTACGCAGTTTGCAACGGCGAGCGTTCCCAAAAGGCCCACGATGCGGAAAGTGTTTTCAAGATGATTCGATGTGCGCATAATGGGGCCTCTTTGATTCATGGGCGGCTGCTGTTGGGGTGTGGACTGGCTGTCCACAAATGGGTCGAGTTGTGGTTTCATGAGCCACAGATCCTCAATGGCTCGGAATGTTGTTGCAATCCATCATGAGCGGCGCGGCTTCCGGTTCGAGATACGATGCCTCGCCCTCATGCAGTTGGCCCAATAACCCAGGTGCGCGAAGACGTTCTTCGCAGACATCGAAAGGAAACGCCATCGTTCCGACATGACAAACAGGGTACTCGCGAACGGCACACGCGTCCCTGCCCATGATGTCGATGTGACCCGAGGGAGCGAATACGTAGGACGCTTCGAATGGACGTTTGGTGGTGTCATCGTCCCAGTTCTGTTCTTCGTCCCCCATTTCACGCAATGGAAGTGCGCGCGCGGTCGCGACGAGTTTGCCCGTGTTCGCGTCGAATAAATCGAGCGAGCCATCGCCCTCGATGCCGGCAATGAGGCGACCATTGGGTGTGTATTGCGGCAGGTGGAGTTCGCCATCCGCGCCGACGAGTTTGTGTAGTTCTTTCCCCGTCGTCGCATCCAAGATGCGTATTCGACGACCTTCGGCACCGCCAAGCAAAGCTTTGCTATCCGGTGAAAACTCGACAAACTCAATGCCCTTCCGGAGTGTCAATCGAGATTTCCCCGTGGCTACGTCCAGCAACTGGATCTGACGTTTGCTCGTCGCTACGGCCAATGTCCGACCATCTGGCGAAAAATTGAAATTCACCCACGGATCGTCGGGCGTTGTAAACGTTTGCACGACCTCACCCGTGTGGACGTTCCAAACCCGTAGTGCTTCTTGCGACGTTGTGGCGATGGTTTTACCATCAGACGCAAACTCCATTCCGTCCGTTGGTGGGTCAATTCGCTCGCGTTTGCCGAGCGTCCGAATCGTGGCTCCGGACGCCGCATCCCAAAGTTGGACAGTTCCGTCCTCCAATCTAACTGCAAGCGTCTTGTCATCTGGCGAGACTCTTATTTTGACGATGGGTTGCCTTTGGGCAGGGAACGACCGAATCATCTCGTGCGAAGCCAAGTCATAAAGCGCCATTGTATTGCCTTGAAGACCAAAAGCGACGAACTTTCCGTCCGAAGCTACGGCAATCGCAACGCGCTCGTCGAGTTCATGGCCTTCGTGATACATTTGCTCGAGCAAACGGTCCACCATGTCTGCGCTTGGCCAAAGAGGCAATGGGGTGACAATCCAATCCGACGCTCGATAATTGGGCTGGAGTGCCAACATCCATGTATGAACGCGCACATCCGTCGTTGCTGCGAGTGCCTTGCCATCTTGCGCATACGCAAGGCTTCGGAATGGCTGCGCGTGTGCCTGAATGGCTCGTATTGGTTTGTTCGTGGCGACATCCCGCAACTCCACGCGGTTCTCGTTGTTTGCAATGCCGAGCGTGCCGTCTGGTGAGATGTTGATGGCTTGTTCAGGCCGCGCTGATTGCGGAACGTCCGGAATCTCCTTGTTTGCGACCAGATCCCATTGCTGGACCACGGGTTCACCATATTTCGTTCGCGTCGTCCAGTGCAGAGATTTCCCGTCGGCGGATATCGCAAACGCGTCATCGTCAATGAATTCGGCCTTGTTGTCGATGGTTTGTATTGCTTGCCCCGTAAATGCATCCCATAACCGAACCGACTGGTCTTCGGACAAAGAGGCCAGCGTTTTGCCATTTGGAGCATAAACAACGCGGAGAACGTCCCCCGTGTGTCCAGAAAGCACTGCTCGTTGTTCCCCCGTGGCGACGTCCCACAAGCGAATCGTATTATCCGCCGACGCTGATGCGACGGTAAATCCGTCAGGCGAATACGTGACGAACTTGATGAATTTCGTATGGCCAGCGAGTTTGCGAATACTTTGCCCGGTCGAGGCATTCCAGGTTCGTACGGTATTGCCGTAGGACCCTGAAGCGATCGTTTTACCATCAGGCGAATATGCGATGGTCACGACGGGTTGGGTATGTCCCCGGATCTGAAGGATCTCACGTCCAGCGCGATCGAAAACGAAAATACTCCTTTGGTAAGCAATTGCAAATCGCTGACTGTCTCGTGACCAGGCGATGGGGCCTGGGTCGCCGCCAA
>DAOMZH010001316.1:0-2788 GCA_035437985.1 Polyangium sp. (in: bacteria)
CTCGAGGCAGAAGCACCGTCGCGGCATCGCGAAATCGTGCTCGACGCGCAACGAGAAATGCGTCGTGTATTATTTCGGCACGTCGATTTTGCATCCTGCAAACGCGTCTTGGACTTCGGCTGCGGTTATGCCACGGACCTGATGGTTCTGGCCAAACGACACCCCCATTTGCAACTCGACGGGTACACGATTTCCGCAGACCAAGCAGCGAGTGATTGGCAGCGCGTGGCCCAGGCAGGACTCGACGAACGAATCCACATTTATCACCGGGATAGCGCCCAGGATGAATTTCCGGCGCAATACGATCTCGTATTCGGATTCGAAGTCGCCCATCACATTCGCGACAAGGGAGCACTCTTCGGAAACGTGAGCCGCCATTTGGTCGAAGGGGGCGCGCTCGTTCTCGCCGATTTCATCGCAAATGGATCCTTCGAAATCGAGCACGAAGAGACCTCCTCGTTTTTCTTGACCAAAGAACAATGGGTGGATGTCTTGTCCCCGCACGGATTGGAAATCGTCGATTGCATCGACATCAGCCAGGAGATCGCCAATTTCTTGCACGATCCAGACTTCGAGGCGAAATTGGCCCAAGCGTCCCCAGACGTGTTGAATCGTTTTTCGCGATCCGCCCTCGTTTCATACGATCGGCTCGGAAAAACCTTGCGACGCGGATGGACCAGTTACGTCTTGCTGTCCGTCCGGAAAAACTCCATCCTCTCGAGCGAAGATCTCGCGCAGCGGAATCAAGCGGCCTTGGCGCAGCTCATTCCTTACGAAATCGCCAATCCTGGCCCGGCTCGAAATCCGCTGGAAAAGTGGTTGTTCGACGTCCAATGGCGTCGCAAAGAATTAACCAATGCAAAATCGTTCACGCACACGCGAGGTTCATGGATTGTCGTCGCGCCGCACGAAACAACCAGCGCGGCCCTCGTCGAACGCCTGGGCAAACGCGAAGGTGGATGCATTCAAATCTTGTCCGAAGGACCCTATCGGCAAGTTGCTCCCCACCTCTTTGCACTCGATTCGTCGAGTGTGAATGATTGGGTCCGGTTCTTTGTCGAGAATATCCGCGATGACCAGCCCATTGCGGGCATCGTGGACGGGTCGAATCTCGACACGACGCCGACAAACAGTACGACACCACTGACGCTCACGAAAGATTTCGCGCGGACATGCGTGAGCACGACAGCGCTCGTGCAGGCGCTCGTACGTCACGGGTTTCGCCAAGCACCACGCTTGTTCTTGTTGACGCGCGGCGCTCAGTCCGTGTTTCCCGAAGACGCGATTTCCCTGGCGCAAGCCCCGACTCTTGGCCTCGGAAAAACCATTGCCATGGAACACCCCGAGCTTCGGTGTACGCGCATCGACTTGGACCCCAGAGCCAATGAGCTCGATGTGGAAGCGTTGCTTGGTGAATTGAGTAGCCACGCGCCCGAGGATCAAATTGCGCTGCGCAATGGGGCGCGTTACGTGGCGCGCCTTGCCCGGACTCGACTGGAACGAGCCGACCAGCACGAACCAAGTCGCGTTTTGGAACCGGCTCGCGGTCGCCCATATCGGCTCGCCATGGAACGTCCTGGCATGTTGTCCCGCTTGGCGCATTACGAGATGGAAATACCGCAGCCCGGACCCGACGAAGTGTTGATTGCCGTCGAAGCGGCTGGATTGAACTTCATCGACGTCCTGGCCGCGACGGAGGCCGGGATCGAAAAAGCAATGGTGCCAGACGGACAAACGCTCCGCCTGGGCCATGAGTGTGCGGGGAGAATCGTCGCGGTAGGCGCAAATGTCGCGGATTTCGCGCTGGGCGATGAGGTGATTGCCCTGGGAATTGCTGCGTTCGGCTCGTTTTGCGTCACTCGTTCCCCGCTCGTCTGGAAAAAGCCAGCGTCCTCGAGCTGGGAACAAGCGGCGACCCTGTCGATATCGTTCGTGACGGCCTATTATGCGCTCGAATATCTCGCGCGTCTGCGCGCAGGCGACCGCGTGCTCATTCACGCCGGCGCGGGTGGCGTGGGACTCGCGGCCATTCAATGGGCGCAACATATGGGAGCGGAAATCTTTTCGACGGCAGGAAGCGAAGAAAGGCGCCAAACCTTGCGGTCGCTCGGGGTGCGCCACGTGTTCGATTCTCGTTCCGTCGAGTTTGTCGAAGGCATCAAGCAGGCCACCAACGGTGAAGGTGTCGACGTCATTCTCAACTCGCTATCCGGTCCGTTGATGACCGCAAGCCTTTCGGTATTGGCGGATCAGGGTCGCTTTATCGAGATTGGCCAACGCGAGGCCATGGAAAACCAAAAGATTGGACTCGGTTCCTTCTCGCGCAATTTGTCATTCTCGCGATTGGATTTGTTGGGATTGAGCGGTAAGCGTCCCGAATTCGTCGGACGATTGCTTCGTGAAGTAGCGACCCTTTTTGATAAAGGCGTTTTTCGTCCGCTACCCGTGCACACGTTGGCCATGGTGAATGCCAAAGATGCGTTCGAATGCCTGGCGCAATCCAAGCATATTGGCAAAATTGCCCTGCGCGTGGCGAATGAACCAGAACAACCCATCGTTCCCTTGCATCCCGTCGCCCAGGTGCTCGTTCGTCCGGACGCAACCTATCTCATTACGGGAGGTTTGGGCGGGCTGGGTTTGTCCGTTGCCAACTGGCTCGTCGAGCAAGGAGCGCGGCACGTGGTGCTCGTGGGACGACGTTCTCCGACGCCCGAAGCGCAAACGGCCATTGAAACAATGATGCACGCAGGGGCCCAGGTGCGCATCGTGTCCGCAGATATTTCGCAAG
>DAOMZH010001317.1:0-2785 GCA_035437985.1 Polyangium sp. (in: bacteria)
CCACGTCACATTGGCCGCGTTCAAAACCAGGCCACATCCAATGCCGTTTGAGTCGGTGTTGATGTTGAGGCTGAGCGGATCACCCGTCGTTGAGTTGAACGTGGCCGCAAATGGCGCACCCGCGTCGCGCGTGTAATAGATCGACCACACTCCAATGTGGCAGTTCGCAGCCGAGACGCTCGTCGTGATGACAATGTTAGCCGTGGTGCCGCTCGTGACATTCCGACGCCACATCCCAAAACAAATATCAGCCGCACCCGTCACGAACGTATGCGTGGCCCCGCCGATGTTCGTCGCGCTTGTTCCGCCGATCGTACAGCCAAGCGTGGCCCCCGATGATCCGGCCATTGCGAGCATGGCCGAAACGATGACATAACGGCTGCTGTCCGCCGTCCCGATCGGTTGGCTTGTAAATGTGTAGCTTGTTGCCGCCGATGACGACCCGTTCACCGTCTGATAGCTGATCACAGGCAGCCGCCCGCTGCTCATCATCTGCGAAGAAGTCGAAGGCGAGGCCCTGGCCACTTTGGTGATCAACAAGCTCCGCGGCACATTCAACTGCGCCGCGGTGAAGGCCCCGGGTTACGGCGATCGCCGCAAGGCCATGCTGGAAGACATCGCCATCCTCACCGGTGGCCAGGCCATCTTTGAAGCCCTCGGCGTGAAGCTCGAAAACCTCACGATCAGCGATCTTGGCCGCGCCAAGACGGTCATCATCGACAAGGACAACACGACGATCGTTGGTGGCCAAGGCAAGAAAGACAAGATCAAGGCGCGTCAGCAAGAGATTCGCGCGCAGATCGAGCACACGACGAGCGACTACGACCGGGAAAAACTCCAGGAGCGTCTCGCCAAACTCGTGGGCGGCGTTGCGGTGATCAAGGTTGGCGCAGCGACCGAGACGGAGATGAAGGAGAAGAAGGCTCGCGTCGAGGACGCGCTTCATGCGACTCGCGCGGCCGTGGAAGAGGGCATCGTCGCTGGTGGCGGCGTGGCGCTCATCCGCGCGCAGGAATCGCTTGCCAAGCTCGAAGTCAACGACGAGCAACGGTTTGGCGTGAACATCATCCGTCGCGCGATGGAAGAACCCCTTCGTCAAATCGCGGGCAACGCGGGCGAAGAAGGTTCGATCGTCGTGCAGAAGGTTCGCGATGGCCAGGGTTCGTTCGGGTACAACGCGGCGACGGGCGAGTATGGTGACTTGCTCGCGATGGGCGTCATCGACCCGGTGAAGGTCGTGCGTTCGGCTCTGCAAAACGCGGCAAGCGTTGCGAGCTTGATGCTGACGACCGAGGCGCTCATTGCCGAGCGTCCGAAGGAGGAGAAGTCGGCAGGTGGTGGCGCGCATGCGGGCCACAACCACGACTTCTGATCGTTTCAGCGATAACGAAAAGAAACGCTGAGAGAGGCCGGCTCGAAAGGGTCGGCCTTTTTTCTTCCATTTTGAGCAACGATGCATCGCGCTATTTGGTCAAAGGCGCGCTAAAGTGAGGGGCATGGCGTCACCGCTCGACCCTATTCAGGGGCAGAAACTCGTAGGCACGGCCCTGCGATCTCTGAAGCGGCTATTCCATTACCTCGATTTGCACGACGCACCGCGAGCGGCGAGTGCAATGGCGTTCGACGCGTTTATGAGCATCATTCCGCTGTTTGCAGTAGCCGGCTGGGCGCTGCATCGACTCCGTAATGATGTGGCAACGGTGCTCGCGTCAGTGCTTCAGGCTACGCCTCCGGCGGTGCGAGCGGGTTTGGGGGCCGAGTTTTTCCGGATGTCCGACGACAGCGTGATTGTCCTGGCACCGCTGTTTTTGGGCGCATTTTTATGGATTTCGTCGGCAGGTGCATCGACGGCGATTGGCGTATTCGAGACGATGTTCGTGGTGCCGCATAGGCCGTGGTGGAAGCGACGGCTCTTGGGAATGGCGTTGGTCGTTGGTTCGATTCCAGCGGTGGCTTTGGCGACGACATTGGGTGTTTTATTAGCGCGTATTGCCGGTTCTTTTTTCGGTCGATTCATTGCCGCAGCGGCTCCCGCGGTGATTGTCACGGGGCTTGTGGCGACATTTTATCGATTGACGATTCATCGGCCGGCAACGGTGAAGCGTCGGGTTTGGCCGGGTGCCATATTGACGGTGGCGTTATGGGCGGCGGTTTCCACGTTGTTTACGTATTACGTGGGAACGTTGGCGCAATATGCAACGCTGTACGGAAACCTGGCGAGCGTCGCGGTATTGCTGCTTTGGTTGTGGCTGATATCGATCTCGGTGCTCGTGGGTTGCGAAGTGAATGCGCAGCTCGAAGGCGTGCGCGACCCTGCAGACATACCGTCATTGCCGTCGATTGAAGACGCGGAGGTTGCAGCGTTGCGCAATGCAGGGTTCTCGCCGGAGCAGATCATGAAATCAAAGGATCCGGTCGCGGGTGAATAAAAGGGGGACGAACCCTTGGGTGACTTTTCTCTGGCGGGGCGGTACTATCTGCGTTAATTGGTGCTTAGGGAGGCTTGATTTCCCGGCACTCGCGGCACCCCGAACTCGCCCGCTCCGCGGGCTCAAACAGCGGGGCCCCGCCGCAGCGCCGAGAAATCAAGCACTCCCCAAGCTGGCTTCGACGACTTGGCGAAGTAGGATCTCGAGAGAATACGGCGCATGAGAATCATTCGTTTGGACGTGAAAGAGACGGAGTCGGGCTGGCATTTGAAGGATGCGCGGTTTGACGACATCAACCTGCTCGTGGGCCATTCCGGCGTTGGGAAAACGAAGATTGTCGAGGCGATACGGACGCT
>DAOMZH010001318.1:0-2783 GCA_035437985.1 Polyangium sp. (in: bacteria)
GCTGATCGAGGTTTCGACGGTTTGTCGCCGTCGTAATTCGTCATCTCGAACGAAGGGGCGCAAGCGATTGTGCCCCTTCTTCGTTTGTCGCATTCAAACGCGCTACAATAACCCGCGTGAAATCAGCACTCGTCGCGACCTCGGTTCTCTGCGCGCTCCTCGCTGCGCCCTTGCCTGCACACGCCGATCCACCAGCCGATCCATTTTTTGGCGCGGACAAGGCCAAGCACTTCACGGTGTCGGCCGCGCTGGCGATGTCGGGTTATGGTTTGTCCGCGATCGTCATCGACGGACGAAAAAATCAGGCGGTTCTTGGAGCCACATTGGCTCTTGGTGCGGGGTACTCGAAGGAAGTCCTCGACGCTGTCGGATTCGGCACCCCGTCGTGGAAGGACTTCGTTTGGGACGTGATTGGTACGGGCGTGGGCGTGGGGCTCGCTGTCGCCCTCGATGCCGCATTTTCGCCCTTGTCGGGATCATCGACAGCAAGGACTCCGGCCCCACGCTAATCGCTTCTTTTCCCGAGCAATGCTAGCGTCAGCGAATCGATGGGACATCCACTGTGGGCGCCGTGGCGCATCGAATACCTTCTCGCAAAGAAGGGCGGCCCATGCGTCTTTTGCAATGTCGAACAAGCCGATGCGGACGAGCTACGCGCACGTCTCATCGTTTGTGACCTGCCCCGTGCGTTCGTCGTGATGAACCGTTATCCCTTCGCCGCTGGTCACTTGCTCGTCGTGCCCCATGCCCATGTGAGCTCGCTCGAAGACCTTTCGACCGAGGACCATCACGCGCTTTTCGATCTCGTTCGTGAGTCCACCGTTCGCTTGCGCGCCGCGGTTCGTCCAGACGGACTCAATGTGGGATTGAATCTGGGTGGAGCAGCGGGAGCGGGCATTGCGGAGCACCTGCACGTGCACATCGTGCCGCGATGGAGTGGGGACACGAACTTCATGCCGGTGCTTGCCGATACGCGAGTCGTTCCGCAGGCGCTCGACGCGACGTGCGACTACCTGCGTTCATATTTTGCTGACTTGCCTGCTGTGCGGCTTTCGCGTGGCAGCAATACATCTCCGGAACCCGAGGGTTGATCTTTGGAAGACAAAGAAGCGCCGACCAAATCCGTTGAAGCACAAAGCATCGTCGTGGACCGTCCGGTAGCGCGGCGAGTGTTCTTGGCTGTCAGTGCAATCACCGTGGTCGTGGTGTGCATCGCGGCGCAACCGGTGATGTTGCCGTTTGTCCTGGCGCTGGTCGTGGCGTACGTGCTCACGCCCGCGGTGTTGCGCGTGGAGCGGGCGCGAGTGCCTCGATGGGCCGCGATCTTGCTCGTATATGCGCTCACGCTCAGTACGGTGGGTGGGTTTGTCGGGACTATCGTTCCGCGTCTGATGTCGGAAGGCAAAGCAGCTGCTGCTGAATGGCCGAAGTTCAATCGTACGGTGCGTAATGAATGGCTTCCGGCAATCGACGCTCGTCTTGCCCGATGGACGGGTCAACCCGTCACCGAGATGCCGGGAAGCGATACGGACGGCGATGGGCATGGTGTTGGTGTGGAAAACCGGCGCGACGAGAACCCGCCCATGCGCGTCGTCAAACGTGACGATGGGTCGTACGACGTGTTCTTGAGCGACGATCTGCGTTTACACGAAGTCGAATCGGGTACGTGGACGGTCGTGAATGCCGAGCCGCAGCGTTTGTCCTCGGCCAACATGTTGCGCCAAGCGTTCGACAAGGCCGTCATGTATTTGCGGCAAAACGTGTCGCTCTTCTTGAAGGTGGGCCAAGCGATCGCCAACGCGGTCTCGCGCGGCATCTTCAATCTCTTCATGACGCTCATGCTCGCGGCCTACATCATGCTGACCCACGAGCGCATCATCGCGTTTTTCCGTGAGCTTTGGCGGCCGGAGGATCGGACTTCATTCGACATGTTTTTGCGCCGCCTCGATCGCGGTTTGTCGGGAGTCGTGCGCGGGCAACTCTTGATTTGCGCAGTCAACGGCGTGCTCTCGGCCATTGGTTTCTGGCTCTTCGATCTCAAGTACTGGCCGATCCTGTCGATCCTTGCGGCCGTGATGTCGCTCATTCCGATTTTCGGATCGATTCTGAGTTCGGTGCCGGCTGTCGCGATTGGCTTGACCCAATCGCCCGCGACGGCGGTGGGCGTGCTCGCGTGGATCGTGGGCATTCACCAGCTCGAAGCGAACTTCCTCAATCCGAAGATCATCGGAGATTCGGCGAAAATTCATCCGGTGTTGGTCGTGTTCTCACTGCTCGTCGGGGAACACTTTTTTCAAATTACCGGGGCACTTTTTGCGGTTCCGTGCATGTCGATTCTGCAGACGATCTTCCTGCACTTCCGACAATCGACGTTGGGCCTGTCGGATCCAATGGCCACGATTCCGCCCGTTACAGTGAAGAATGCGGGGCCACCGAGTGGTCCAGAGGCCGGAGACGCAACTTCCGCTGGCTAGATTCGGGTCTTTCGCTCGAACCCGTGATATGAACCCGTCGCCTTGAAGACGAGCGACAAACCAAAGACCAATTCGACCGAAAAGCCGAAAAACGCTGACAAACCCAAGGGTGGATCCGCGGCGGACAAGCCGGCCTCGAGCGTCGAGAAATCCCAAGCTGCCGCGGACACGGCAAAGACGACGACCAGTAAGCCCAAAGCTGCCGCTGATACGCCCAAGGTCGCTCCAGCCAAACCCACGGCCGCTGCTGAGGCGCCCAAGGTCGCCCAAGACAAATCCAAGGCACCTGCGGACAAGTCGAATGCCACC
>DAOMZH010001319.1:0-2781 GCA_035437985.1 Polyangium sp. (in: bacteria)
TTCGGCACCGCTGCATGTTACTTTGCGACTTGCAAGGCAGCAAATAGATTCTGCGCCCACGAGCCCACTTCTGAGGCTGCTATTGGATACGATTCGAGCATTCGGAGACAAGTCCGATGTTGAGCGCGTTACACGCGTGTTTGATGCCAAGGGCGACTACTACACAACGGTCGAAGCCTTTCAATGCCTTCACAAATTGAACGCTTCGTATGCCATCGTGAAGATGCGCGAAGAGATGGCTGGCGAGGGAATACTTGGTAAATTTCATATCATGAAGATACTCCATGAGGTCGGGGCAGAAATCGATACGGAATGGCTGCTCGGCCTGATGCTCGGGGACATTCATTACGACGCGGAGTTGTCGAATGAAGACGACGATGCAAAGAAAAGGCGACGACATGGGATCTATTTCGACGCCGAAAAGATTCTCGAGTCATGCTCGTTCAATGCCACCATGAAAGCGAGGATCTTTCGCGCGTATTCCGACGCGGACGATCTGGTGCGATCCGCATTATGGACGTTTGCGGGCAACAATGACATGGCGGAATTCGATTCGTACGCACATGAGGTGATTCAATCGCAAAATTCTGTAGAAATGGGCTGCGTGTGTGGATTCTTGTCTCGGCGGTGCTTGCCCGAAGCAAAGAAGCAACAGTTTGTCGAAGAACTCGTCGGGTGGGTCCAAAGGCCGCAAATATTGAATTGGGATTGGAGAGGATTCGCCGTTGTCAAGTTTCTCATTAGAAATGGCCGCACCGAGCCAGCGATGACCATCTGCTACGGGTGGCTCCGGACGATCATCGAGGCCCATCGAAATCTACGGTTGGGCCAGCCTATTGAACACTATTGCCATAGGAACATCGACATTCGGGCAAAGCTCCAACAGTATAATCCGGACGCGAGTACGGAGTTCCTGCGCGTATGGATCATGGCGTTGGTTTCGACTCTTGAGCCAGTTGCGGCTTCGATACCTCACGAAGGATTGGACGAATTATTCCACATTCGGTTGTCATACGCACCTAATGAGGAAACGCGGCATCTGACCAGTATTTTCAACCAGCTCGACTGTGAATACGTCAATGAGAAAATTCGGGTTGAATCCAATTCTGGGCAACGAATTGCCTTGCTCATGGTTTTGGGGCCGCTGCTCCAATTCGACACGGTTGTGCAGGTCCTTCAGGAAGAAGTAGCATGCTGGATTGATTACTCCGTGCCATTGGAGACGGTGCGTAAAGTCATTGAATCGCGCTGGGATGAGCGGCTCGCGAGGGTAATGATCGAAATCGTCGGCCAATTTGAGGGTTGGGACGCCGAAACAGACGCGCAATACTTCGATCATAAGCTATCGCCTTGGATCGCGGAGCACTTGCAACGGGACTGGGTTGAACGTTTCATTACACCGTACTGGGAACGGGAGATTCACCGAACATCCCATAGGATTCTCACCTTCTGGTACGAGACGGTGATGCATCAGCGTAATGGGTGAACTCGCCAATGCGAATGCGACTCCTCGAATACTTGCCGTAGGATCGCTCGAGTTTCACGTGATCGCGAAACCGCAGTCCAACCGGAAGCCGTTCCCAACCGCGGAGCCTCGGACCAGTACCGCGCAAGGAGTGGTGGGGCAATTCGATATGGTTCGAGTGCCACCGGAAGCAAATCGCCCCAAGTGGATGCCGATTGCGAGTAGGATCCCCAGCGATGGTCAGACGAGGAATAGGCCGCGCCGACAGTCAACTGGTATGTCGCGCCAAGCTTGTACGGCTCTCGCTTGCTATACGCAATCTCGAACATCGTTATCTGGGGCGGTTTATCCGGTTGCCAGTCACCGCCAAAGCGGCCACGAATTTCCCTTACAACGCGAGAGCCGCACGTTTCACTCAGGCGGGCCCGTTCGTCTGGCGTGAGAATGTCGACGGTTTCGCCCGTCTCGAGGTCGAGAACGTGAAAAGTCGCGTGTCCAAATGGATGCGCGCCACCATAAAAGGCATGTACCCTCGTCGTCAGAAAAAGATAACGCCCCACCGAAGGTAGAACCTGCAATGAGCCTGAAAATTCGAATGCTCGAGTATGATGCGCAATTCCGAATTCGCTAAGCCAAATGGATTTTCCTGATGCAGTATGTTCGAGCTTCACATCATTGAGCTGCTGCTCAACAGTCGCAAAGTCATCACGACGCGAGTCGCCATTATCAATACGCTTCCAATGTTCGTTTATCGTTTCTGGTGCAAATAGCAAAATGGTTCGCTTCTCACGACGGCCTACCCATATCTGATTCCCTGCGCCGAGAACCAATCGAGCGACGCGGGCAACGACGCGCACTCTTTCGACATCCTCTGTCAACCACAAGGTTTCGTCGCGCTCACCATCACTGATCCACGCAAGGATGTCCTGCACGGGCTCGGATGTCATTGCTCCAGGAGTCCCATTTTCGGGAATTGCCTTGTGGAGCGCGTCGACAAATGCAGATGCATTCGCTTGCCGCAGGTCTTTCTTCCATGCCGTGGCCCGCTCGATGACGGCTCGAATCGGCCCACTGCAATCGACATCGTCGAGAAACGACTCCATCCCTCGAATCACGTCCATTGGCAGTTCTGTTCCACGAAGGCAGAAAAGCGCTGTCATTCCGAGTCCGTATACATCGGCGCGCGAGTCGGCTTCTTGTGGGTGGTGGAGGCATTCGGGAGCGGCATAAACGAACGTGCCAAGCGCGCCGGTTCGCGTTCCACCCGTCGTATCAGCTACCGCGACGAGGTCGAAATCGGTCAATTTCGGATGATT
>DAOMZH010001320.1:0-2781 GCA_035437985.1 Polyangium sp. (in: bacteria)
GAGGGATCCGAGCAGAATGAGCAATACGCTCACGGCGAGCGAAAAGAGAACGACCCACGATGGAGTTGTTTTCTTTTCGACAATTCCCGCGACTGTTTCGGTTACCGCGTGAAAATCGCGATGTCCGAGAACCAGCGGTGCACGCTTGCCGGGCGTGTCTTCATTCAAGACGGCGGTAGTCATACCCCCTCGAGCTCAGGGTTGGGGTTCTTGATCTTGGCCAAGTACGACAAACGCGACCTGACGTTCACTTCTTCGAGCTGTCGATACGCCCGCGGACTGACGTAGTCCTTGGCCACGACGCTCTGTTTGTCATTCAGATCCCCGAAGTGAATGGCTTGGGTCGGACATGCCGCCTGACACGCGGTGACGACTTCACCATCGCGCACGCGTTCTCGACCATCCACCTTGGCGCTGATCTTGGCGGAATTGATGCGTTGCACGCAGAACGTGCACTTCTCCATGACACCTCGGCTGCGAACCGTGACGTCTGGATTCATTTGCATCTTGTGCACTTCGATCGTGTCTTTGGTGTAATCGAAGTAGTTGAAACGCCGTACTTTGAAGGGGCAGTTGTTGGCGCAGTACTTCGTGCCAATGCAACGATTGTACGCCATGTCGTTCAACCCTTCGGGGCTATGGGTCGTCGCGGCAACCGGACAAACCTCTTCACACGGCGCATTTTCGCAATGATTGCACATCGTCGGCTGCGCAATGGCTGTCGGCTCGTCCGGATTCTTGCCCTCGAAATACCGGTCGATACGAATCCAATGCATTTCACGCGAACGCGTGACGCCTTCGAATCCAACCACCGAGATATTGTTTTCCGCTTGGCAAGCGACGGTGCACGCATTGCAACCAATGCACGCCGTCAAATCGATCGACATTCCCCATTGATGTCCCTTGTCGTACGACTTTTCGTCGAAAAGACTCAGGTACTTCTTGGGCGCCGGAACCACCGCCGGATTGGCCTTGTACTTGTCGTACCCAGCTTCGTGCACCATCGGGCGCCCTTCCGTGAGGAAGTGCTCCTGCGTGCGCGCGAGCTTCGCCGAACCACCAGCCTTGGTCACCTTGCCGTCGGCAATGTGAAACCCAGCCGTCGTCCGAAGATCACCCGTCGCCACACCAATGCCTTTGCCAACTCGACCCACGTTCTTGCGACCCTGACCAATCGTCATGACCACCGTGTTGTCGGCTTGGCCCACCGCGATGAGGGCTGGAAGCGTGACGTCTTTGCCATTGGCCGAAACCGTGACGAGGTCCCCATCCGCGACGCCCATTCCCTTGGCTGTTGCCGGCGAAATCGCCGCGACATTGCCCCAAGTGAGTTTGTGCATCGAATCGGGAAGTTCTTGCAGCCAGCCGTTGTTGGCATAGCGGCCATCCCACGTATGCGGACACGGTTCGAACACGACCTCGAAATTGCCTTTGGCCGCATTCGTCCGTTGCGTCTTGATCGCCGTCGCGACTTCACCCGGTTGCACCACAACCGATTCGGGCAAGTACGCACTGTCCTTCCAAACCCCGTCATGCAACGCACGACGGAAATCCCGATCGAAGTCAGCCACGAGCGTCTGCGGACCACGCCACGACGAACGAATCAAATCGTACGCCTTGCGCGTTCCACCAATGAACGTCTCGAGGATCTCGGCATCGGTTTTTCCTCCGTACATCGGAGCAATGAGCGGTTGGATGATCGAACCCGTTCCATCCGCTGCCCGCAGGTCGCCCCACGATTCCAACGTATGAGCGCGGTTCAAGTGCCACGTCGCCACGGCACCCGTGTCGTCGACATGCGTGCCGACGTGTACGAGCATCTTGGCTTTGGCGATCGATCCGCGAACATCCGCCGGAGCGTTGAACACGGGATTGCCACCAAACACGACGAGCGTTTCGATCGCGCCGCTCTCGATGTCCTTCGCGAGAACCGCCAGATCGGACAAACTACCTTTGACCTCGTCGAGCGTCCGGACAAACTTAACGGTCTTGCCGATGCTGCCGAGCATTTGATGCACGACATTCACGAGGGCGTGCACGCTGGCCGGTTGCTTGCGTCCAGGAATGATCGCGACGTTGCCGTTTCGCTTGGCCACATCCGCGGCGATGGCCTTGACGAACTTCGCAGCTTTGGGGTCGAGGGCCGGCGCGCCGTTGAGGGCTCCGGTGATTTCGCCCGGCAGAGTTTGCTTCGTCGCGGCCGCGATCTCTTGCGCAAGCGCGTAGGCGATCTCGGTGACTTTGCGACTTTCGACGCGGAGCCGATGATCCGCATTGGTACCCGTCACCGAGAAAGTGCTCTCGATGGAGTACATTCGGCT
Source organism: Polyangium sp. (in: bacteria) (assembly GCA_035437985.1). GTDB lineage: Bacteria > Myxococcota_A > Polyangia > Polyangiales > Polyangiaceae > Polyangium. The sequence continues at coordinate 2,322 of DAOMZH010001320.1, forward strand.
CATGGGTTTGTCTTTGCGATCGGGGTTCCGACGTGCGGCGAAGGCGCGCGCATTCTTGACCGCGCTCGGCTCGTGAACGAGGAAGTCACTGTCGAGCGTGACGACGACATCGGCTTCTGCGAGGTCATAAACGGGGTTGACGGAGCGACCGAAGGTGAGTTTGGCGCCTTCGAGGGCGGCTTCATTTCCGAACGCTTCGTAACGCACGACGCGCGTATCGGGCATGAGGCGCAGGAGCGCATCGATTTGAGCAGCAACGGTCGGCGAGCGATGATCGTCGAGAAGCAGGGCCAAACCTTTGCCGTTTTTCTTGCGGGCGTCGTCGCCGAGCTTGCGCAAGAAGGCCGAAGCATCGTCCCACGTTCGGTCTTCGCCACGTTCGCGAGGACCCTGACTGCGGTCGGGGTCGTACATGTCGAGCACCGACGCTTGGATGAACGTGTTGGTGGATCCGAGGCTT
>DAOMZH010001321.1:0-2776 GCA_035437985.1 Polyangium sp. (in: bacteria)
AGGTCGAGTGGCATGCTCGCAACATCGAAACTCCACACGCGCACGGTCTTGTCCGCCGAAGTGGTGACGATGTGCCTGCCGTCGGGACTGAATGCAGCCGAACAAAGAGCCGCCGGGTGCCCTTCGAGCACGAGCGGTTTGCTGTTGCCCTCGACATTCCACACCCGTGCCGTCTTGTCATAAGAAGCGGTCACGATGCGTTTACCATCGGGACTGAATCCGGCCGAAATAACCAAACTCTTGTGTCCTTCGAGTACAACCGGTTTGCTGTTGCCCTCGGCATTCCACACCCGTGCCGTCTTGTCATGAGAAGCGGTCACGATGCGCTGACCATTAGGACTGAACGCTGCCGAATAGACCGTGGATTGGTGACCTTCGAAAACCAACGGCTTGCCGGTTCCATCGGCGTTCCACACCCGCGCGGTCTTGTCCTGTGAAGCGGTGACGATGCGTGTTCCATCGGGGCTGAATGCAGCCATAGCAACACCAGCTTTGTGCCCTTCGAGAATCAGCGGCTTGCCTGTACCCTCGGCATTCCAAATGCGCACCGTCTTGTCCTTCGAAGCGGTCACGATCCGTTGGCCGTCAGGGCTGAACGCTGCCGAATAAACGTCATCCTGGTGCCCCTCGAGGACCACAGGTTTTCCGGTGCCATCGGCGTTCCACACGCGAACGGATTTGGCCCAGCACGCCGTGACGATGCGTTTGCCGTCGGGGCTGAATGAAGCCATTCTCACCATATCCGGCTGGTGGATCACCACGCTCGCCACGCCGTGCACCTTGGCCCCGAGCGCCAATACCCGCCATTTCGGAGGAAACTGGGCCGCCGGCTCCATTTCGCGCACCAATGCCAGCACCAGCGTCGGATCGGCCGCACGATCCCGCGCGGCGGCGACAAGTCCGGCATTGAGCGCCTGCCGCGCCTGTTCCTGGGCCAGCTTTGCTTTCTCGTCCGCCTTTTGCTCCGCCGCTTTCGCATGCGCCTCCGCCATTCGCGCTTCGTTCTCCGCCCGCTCCGCCGCCGCGCGTTTCTGATTCGCATACAACCCCAGCGTCACGCCCGCCGTCGCAATCGCCAACGATATTCCCGCAATCGTCGCATACAACCTTCGCTGCGTCCGGCTCTTTTCCCGTTCCCGCTCCAGCGCCAGCGCTTGCTCCCGCGTTTGTCGCTGTTCAAATACCCGCCGCGCCAGCCAATCGTGACCAATCTCGAAGTACCGACTCCCGTGATGCTCTTCCGCCCGCAAAATCGCCGCCCCTTCGAGCTGCTTCAGAATGACGCCCAAGTCTTTCGTATCGACGACCCGCGCCAATTCTTTTTCCGTGCGTAACGTGCGACTTCCATCCGCTCCGACCAAATGGTCTTCCAAGAACAGCTCCGCTTGTTTTCGCAATCCCCCCAAGCCCGCAACCGTCGATTCGAGATACCCCCGCAGAATCGGTTCGGCTTCCGTGGCATCAATGGTTTTTCCTGCCGCCCGTTCTTGAAACAAGGCCCGGCAAATGATTTGCGCGTATGCCGATTGCGCTTCCGCTTCCTCCGTTGCCGCTTGTCCCGGAAAACGCACCTGCATCATCAAGTCCCGCATTTCCTGGACAGACCATTCCTGCGCCGGTTCTCCCAAAGCCGCCGCTTGCACCACCGCGTCCGTCAATTCGGCCACGTTGAGCGGCCCCACGCGAAACCCACCCTCTGTAATGCGCCGAAAATCGCGCAATCGATCCCGAAATTTCCCCAGGTAATCTTCACGCAAAGACAAAACCACTCGCACCGTACGCCACGGCGTGTCCACCAATTCTTCCACGCAATCGAAAAAGGGCTGCGTTTCTTCAATCGACCGATGCGCAAACAACAATTGTTCGAGCTGGTCCAGGTAAATCACCAGCGGCCGCGAAGACGCCCGCGCTGCACCTTGGGCGATTCGGAGCACCGTTTCGTGAGCCGTTTCGTCAGCGGATGGCCCGCCGAGACCCAGCGTCGCCATCGCCTCCGCGAGCCATTTCGTCGGGTCTTCGCCTTCCGGCCAAGCGTCCACACGCAAGATACGCGCGGCGCTTTTTTCCGCCAACATCGGTAAAACGGCGGCTTGCATGATGGACGATTTCCCCGCGCCGCTCGGTCCGTGCACCGTCATGCACCGACTCGCCAAAATGGAGGCCCTGAGCTTGTGCGCCATGTCGGTTCGGCCAAAAAAACGCGCTCGATCCTCGGCGCGATAAGGCACGGGGCCCGGAAATGGATTCGTCGACATCACGCGCCACCTTTCGCCAAACTCTCGACTTCGACAGCCAATTCATTCGGATCTTCGACGATGGCGGCAATACGCGACGTCCCCGGCAAACCGCCTCCTGAATCCCATATTTCCGGTTCACTCGGATCGACGTTGGGCGGAAGAATCGCCAAGCTGTCTTTGGGGGCCGATCTTTGATCGTAAAGCCAGCGCAAAAGCAAACGATTCCGCCAATCGAGGACCGACAAACCCAAAAACAAACCCGATTGCGTGCGCGGCCAGGCGAGCAATTCTTCGAGCCATTGCGGAGGTCTTTCACCGAGCAATCCATGAATGTGATCGTCTTCGGTCAGCACCGGTTGCGAAAAGATCGGCCGCGCTTCTGGCGAATAGCCGCCGTACATGCGCAAAATGATGATCTCGCGCTCGACATCGAATCGCTTGGGCATCACGGGTTCCATTTTCCAATTCGACGCTCCCGCGGCACGTTTGACGATCCGCGGTTTTGCATTGTTGCCCGTCATCGACACTTGAATCGCATA
>DAOMZH010001322.1:0-2775 GCA_035437985.1 Polyangium sp. (in: bacteria)
GAACCAAGCAATCCAAGCGATGGCGTCGTTGCAACCGCATTCGCCACTACCTCGGCGACGTCGCCCGCCAATTTCATTAGGCCCGCAAACGCCGCGTCACCAAACGTTTCCACCCGGGCAGCAAGCGAATCCGCTTCGAGCATCCGCCGTGACAAACAGAAAACGACCGCCCCTTCAAGCGTCGACCCCCAGCGCGAAGCTTCGATAATCGCCGGCTCGATATCCGGCCGCCACCCAATACGAAATCCCTCCGCCATGCGCGCTTCCGTGCCCCACGTCGGGCCGTGCAATCGAGTAAAACCAGGAATCTCCAATATCCGCAATCGATGCAGTACGCGCAATCTTTCCCGATCGCTTTCGATTCGCCAATCGAGCGCCAACGTCTGCGGCGCCGTGGTCGGGACCAAATTCAACCTTTCGAAAATATCGAACACCTCTCGAAGCAATGGTGGACGTTCGGTCTCCGAGGACAATTTCCCCGTCCGATCACCGGTAAACGTTCGTAAAACCACCACCATCGTCGGATGCAACGCGTCGGTGATCATTCCTCGTTTGGACCATGGTGGCGGCGAATTCAATGGCTCGCGCACGAGCGCCGAAAGCAATCCGTCCAGCACGTCGACCCGCTTGGGCGCATCGTGTCCGCGTAATGCTGCCAGACCGGCAATCGTCGTGCGTAATGCAATATGGTCGGCAACCGTAGGTCGCGCCGATTTTCGTCGCAATGCATCGAGCACGCGATCCACCATGGCCTCGGCCACGCCCGCACCAAGCGTCCATTCCAATTCCCACCACATGGGCGAAGGCATTCCCGCCTGATATCCTGCAAAACTATCCATTCTCGCGTAAGTCCACGGAACCAGGTGACTTTGTCCGCCGAAAGGAGGAGACGGCAATTCTGGCTCGGTTCCGCCCGGTAAAACATCTTTTAGGGCCGACGCGTGATACCCTCCACAAACAAAAACGACATTGCCTTGCTCGATCGCCCACGAGGCATACGCCCGCATGTACGCTTCGCGCGGCGCATCACGCTCGCCAGCGGGAGAATTACCTCGAATTTGCTCGAAATATGCCTCCAGCGCTTTTTCTAGGTTTTCTGGAGTTTGTCCTTCGAACAAGTGATCCCAAAGCGCGTCCATGTCCGACGTCCCCGTACGTTGACACAACGCTTGCAAAGCTTGTTCGTAAGGGTCGTCTTCATCGCGATAACGATTTTCCACGCCGCTGAACGACTTGCTCCAAGCCGGTAAATCGGCAAAACGCACCAGCTTCCGATGTGTGAATGCCCAACGCAGCGCCACCCATTCCGGTGAAAATGCACAAAACGGAGCAAAACACGAAACAGGACCCTCTTCCGCCAGGTAATGCGTGAATATCGCAATGGGCGGCACATGATTTAATGCCAGTTGGTCAAGACGATCGTTGAAATCGCTCGCACCTTCAATGAGCACAACGGCCGGGTCGACGCGTTCGAGCACAGCCTGCACCACACGAGCGCATGCTGGGCTATGATGCCGAACGCCAACGACGAAAAGCCGCCCGGCCACGATTACAACCTCGACCGCGCCGAATGAAGAGCAACCCAATGCGGCGCTTTTCGCTTACTCACCACGGTCTCCAAATATCGCCGCAATTTCTCCAGATCTTCAGCGTTGTCTTTGACCGCCGCGCCCGCGAGGCAATCAATGACGTCGCCTGGATGGGCTTCGCCATCGCCCAAAAATGCCGCGCGTACCCCCACTGCATGGGCGACCGACACAGCTTCGGCCGTGGAAAGAACCGTGGACAAACGCTCGACCGGTTGCCCATCGCCCGACGTTCCCGTCCGCAATTCACGAAATGTCGTTACCAAAACTTCGAGCACCGGGTCCGGTAAAACCGTTTTTACGCCGGAAGCTTCGAGCAGGCGGCTCGATTCACGGCGAACGAGCTCGATTTCCGACGCCAAATCGCCAATGGGAAAAAGCGTCTCGAAATTGAAGCGTCTTTTGAGCGCCGCGCTCATTTCATTCACGCCACGATCGCGCGTATTCGCCGTCGCAATTACGTTGAACCCTTCCCGGGCAAACACCACGCCAGCATCGCCGAGTTCCGGAATCGTGAGCACCCGATCCGACAAGATCGACAACAATCCATCTTGCACTTCGGCCGGGCAACGCGTAATCTCCTCGAAACGCACGATTTTCCCATCACGCATACCCGTGACGACGGGACCAGGCACGAGCGCTCGTTCGCCGGGGCCTTCGGCCAACAAAAGCGCGTAGTTCCACGAATACTTGATTTGATCCTCGGACGTCGCCGCGCTCCCCTGAATCGTCAATGTCGAGACCCCCGAAATCGCCGCGGCCAGCAATTCAGAGAGCCAGCTTTTTGCAGTTCCCGGCTCACCTACGAGCAACAAGCCTCGTGATGTCGCCAAAGAAACCATCGCCCGATCAATGACCGACGCATGTCCGACGAACTTTTGCCGAATGTCACGGGAATGATCGCCCAAGACAAACGTGCGCACCGCTTTCGGCGACAAACGCCAACCTGGAGGCCTCGGCCCGTTGTCTTCTTTCTCGAGCCGCGCGAGTTCGTCGCGGAACATGATTTCCGCGGGCGCCCGTTGCAATCCCGTTTGCTTGGCGTTTTTTTTCACGGCGCGCTCCCGAGTTGCACGAGGTCCCGCACGAGCTCCGAGAACACGACCGGAGGCAAATCCGCAAGAGTTACCTTTTCTCTTGCTTTATGCGATATGTGGATGGCCCCGATTACTTGTTTCGGCTCTGTATA
>DAOMZH010001323.1:0-2773 GCA_035437985.1 Polyangium sp. (in: bacteria)
CCCACTCGCCAAATCATCTCGCGATTACAACGATGCGTATAACATCGGCCTCGAATCGGGCAATTTGCAGTACGCTGCGTATGCTTTCGGGCACAATATGTATTGCCGATTTTGGCAAGGTGCACAACTCGATCAGCTTCTTTCGGAAATTGCCGGATACTTGGCCTTTAGCGAGAGCAGGAAAAACCGCTGGGCCGTTGATCTTCTCGAAGGCGGAAAACTCGTCGCCTCCACGCTCGCCGGACGCAGTCACAACAACACGTTGTTTTGCCTGCCGAACCTCGATGAAACCACCTATCTGGAGCGTTGTCGACAAAATGCAAATACTCAGGTATCGTGCATCTACGCCATTCTGAAGAGCGAAGCGCTCTATATCCTCGACGAATTGGATTTGGCGCTCGAGTCGTCGCTGGAGGCGGAGGCCCGTATTTCCGAAGTCGGAACACAGGGGTTATTGCCTTGGGCGCGGCACATTTTCATTTCGTCGCTCATTGCTGCAAGGCTCGCTCGACGCTCCGCCGACGCCGATAGACGCCAAAAACTACGCGCGCAAGTCGAACGCGGAAAGAAGCAAGTAGAAATCTGGGCAAACCGGAATCCAAGCGTATTTCTCCACCAACACAAGCTCTTGTCGGCCGAGCTGGCGTGCATTGACGACAGACTGCTCGAAGCGATTGAACTCGGTGATCTGGCGCTCTCGGCGGCGCATGAATCGATGTGTACACAAGACGTGGCGATTGTTGCGGAATGCGTAGCGATCTATTGGAAATTCCGCAATCGCCCAACGATCTCGCATCATTACCTCCGTGAAGCGGGCGACGCATTTCGACGGTGGGGCGCGATAGCGAAGGAAAACCTTCTCCGCAGATTGCATCCACAGGTGTTCACTACGGACACGGATGAACGCTTGCAATTGCTTCGTGTGGACCAGACAATCACGCACGTTGGTGGGCTCGAGCAAGCCTTGGACCTCGGAACGGTACTAAGCGCCACCCAAGCCATTTTCGGCGAAATGGCGCTCGAACGACTCTGCGAAAAGTTTCTGCATATCGCCATGGAAAATGCCGGGGCAAGTCGCGGATTTCTTCTTTTGCCACGGGACAAAGAATTCGTGATTGCCGATTTTGCCACGACAGACGACAAGGGCGAAAATCGTACGGAGATGAAGGTCGCGGGAGGAAAATACTTGTCCGAAGGCGTGGTGCATCGTGTCGCCCGTACCGGATCGCCCATGGTCATTGACGACGGGGACCTTGGCCTGCTCGCTACCGATGTTTATCTCGAGCTGCAACGACCGCCGTCATTGGCGTGTTTGCCCATGATGAATCGGAATCGGCTCGTCGCGATTCTGTACTTGGAAAACCATTTCGTCTCGGATTGCTTCACGCCCAATCGTATGGCGATGTTGCGGGTGTTAGGAGCCCAAGCGGCCATTGCGATTGACAATGCGACACTTTATGCGGACCTACAAAGAGCTGAAACGCAAGCGCGCCTCGCGCGCGAGGAACTGGCGAATCAGGTGGAATCGCGTACTCGGGATTTGCAGCATGCCAACGACGAGTTGATGCGAAGGGCGGAAGAACTGAGCTTTGCAAGGGAACAGTTGGAAACGGAGTTGGCGCATCGGGAGGCGGCGGAGAATGCGCGAGCGGCATTGCAGCAGGAGGTGATCGACAATCAAAATGCGCGCATGGCTGAAATGTCGACGCCTATCATTCCCATTTCGGACCAAATCATGATCATGCCTCTGATTGGGATGATGGATCAAGCTCGCGCAGAACAGGTAAAAACCACGGCGCTCGAAGGGGTTTCGGCGCGGGGTGTGCGCACGATGATTCTGGATTTGACGGGCATGCGACAGGTGGATTCGAGTGTAGCTCAAACAGTCATGGAGACGGCGTCCGCATTGCGATTGCTCGGTTGTTCGATGATCCTAACGGGCGTACGGGCCGACATGGCCCGGTCCATCACGGAACTTGGACTTGATTTTAGTGGATTTGTGACGTGCTCGACGCTGCAGAGTGGAATCAGTCGAGCGCTTGGGAAATTGGAAACCAAGCTTTGGCGGTAGAACCCGCATGAATCGGTGTGCCTAGTACATCGTCCTTTGGGTGCGTCTAATCGAATCGGTGGCCCGGGTCGTTTCTTGTTGCGCAGTCTCCACGGCGTACAAAAGGTTTTTCCCGCCAGCCTTCGGTGTGGATGGTACGCATCACCCGCCCAGATAAAACGTCGTCGTGAATTCCCAACCATTGCCCATTGCGTCTTTGAACGAGCCTTGGAATTCATGTTTGCCGCATTGTTCCAGGAGCGTATTGGTGTCTTCGTAAAGGAACCAAGGAATGTGACTGTGGCCATCGACGGTGAGCGGGGGATCGAGGCTCCCGTCGAGCGCCGGGATTTCCGCTTCATAAGGAGTCGCGGGGTTTTTCGTACCGTCGAGATACCCCTGGAACGATGCGTGAATTGGAAATAGGGTATTGGGAACGATCGGACCGCTCGTGAAGTCCGGCGACGAACCCATCGGAGCTCCTGCCGTGGGCACGATCATCCACGTCGCGAAAATGCATTTTGGCCACGTGGCCTCGATGGCGTCGAAAACCGTCTGATCCGCGAAGCCGAGTTTCGTCAGGCCATCAAGGAACTCGTGATCATAGGGGCCCGCATGGGCATCGCCCGGTCCAATTCCCAACATCGGGTGCGCTTGATGATTGGGCGGGGGAAGAATCATCGCGCTCGTGGCCCCGAGCTGGTCATAATTCATTCCGCATTC
>DAOMZH010001324.1:0-2772 GCA_035437985.1 Polyangium sp. (in: bacteria)
GATTGTCTTTTGAAACACCCCGTGACTTGCGACCGGCGCCGGTGCGACCACGACGAGGGCATCGAAGGGTTTGTCCGAGAGAGTTGATTCGACCGCTTGTTCAGGAACGGAAACAAGCGTGGGAGGTGTGTGAAACGTCATTGCGGGCGCATCCTAGGGTCGCCCCATGGCCCCGCGCAACCTTGCTTTGCGAAGTCGTTCGTCAGCGTTCGACAGGCAAATGCTGCTCGTTCCACAACATCATGCCGCCACGCATGGATGCCACACGCTTGAATCCCTTGGCTTCGAGCGCGAGTGCCGCTTTGCCACTACGCCCTCCCGATCGACAAACCACCACCATCGGCTGCTGCGGATCCCACTTGTGAGCTTCTTGCTCGACAGTCCCGAGAGGCACGAGCTCCGCACCCGCAATGTGTCCCAAAGGCCCGACAAACTCGTCTTTTTCCCGCACATCGATGATCCGCACAGCACCATGACTGTCATGAGCAAACACCGGCTCGACCTCGGGAACGTTTGCTGGCGTGCGGTTCAACGGCGCCCACGACGAAGCAACTGCACGATCGCCCGTGACGATTTCCGCCGGCGAAAGACCGCCGAAGAGGTTTGCTGGAACAGCAACATCGATCCGCGCAGGTTTGGCCAGGACCAGATTCTTCATGATGTCGACAAACTCGGCCTCCCCCTTGCTCCCTCCCAGCCGCGGATTGAATTTCTTTTCTTCTCCAACGGTACTCACCGTCCGGCCCTTGTAATCATGGCCGGGATAAACGAACGTCTCGTCGGGCAACGAAAAAACTTGCTCGACCACCGAGTGATAAAGCGCGTGCGCATCGCCTTGTTGAAAATCGGTTCGTCCCGTACCTCGGATCAAGAGCGCGTCACCGGTAAAAACCATCTTTTGATCCAGGGTCACATAAGACAAACAGCCATTCGTGTGCCCCGGTGTTTCTCGAACCTCGACACCGTACTTTCCAAACCGAATCACCTCGCCTTGCTTGGCGAGAACGTCCGCAAACGGCATTCCCGAGCGCTCCCCCACGACCGTCTTCGCTCCAAGCCGCTTCTTCAACATCGCCGCGCCCGTCACGTGATCCGCATGCACATGCGTTTCGAGCACGTACACGAGGCGCAAGCCGAGTTCCGAAATCAACGTGACGTCACGCTCGACCTGTTCGATGACCGAATCGATGAGCACAGCCTCTTTCGATTCAGGATCGGCGAGCAAGTACGTGTAGGTCGACGTCGCGGCATCAAAAAGCTGACGAAATAACATCTCGTGTTCTCCTAACTTCACTTCGCCGGTGATTGCATTCGACATGCCAAACGCCGCATGTCGCGACTTTGGCTATCTCGGCCGGTACTCCCACGTAACAAGTGTTTCAACGTCGTTCCAGGGAAGTTTCAAATGAGCACACTGGTCATCGAGGCGCGGTGCTGATTTGATGGGCCGAGCGAATGGGCGAAACGCATCGGGCCGATGTGATGATCGTGGCCGCGTCGAGTCAGCGGGGGCGCAACGATCGTCTTACGAATTTGCTGCTGGATCGGGGTTTTACGATCGAGCACTGGCCGCCGGACGTGGAGGAGGATTCCTCGTCTGAAGCGGCGGCGTTGACATTCGAACAGGCGGTCAAGGGCGTGACGCTGGTGGTGCTTTTTTCCGACGAAGCGTTTGCCGCGGGGCGCTTGGGCGAACGGGCGGAAATGACCGACGTGCTCGCAAAAATCGCGGATCGCTTGGCGGTCGTGATCGTAGATCGTCCGGGGCGCTTGGGTTTGTCTTTGCGCGCCTTGGATGTGTATCCAACTCGGGGAACCTTGGCTGACCTGGAGGATCCGGAGCGCACGCGCGCTTTGGATCTCATCGCGACCGAGATCGCCAGTGAGCTCGACAAGTCGGTAAAGCCGCAAGAGGCGAAGCTTTTCGAGGAGTATCAGCTGCTGTTCGAGAGTACGGATCGGTTGGTGCAGCGGCGGCGGGAGACGACGCAGGTGTTTTTCGCGGTGAACGCAGCGTTGTCGGCGGTGATTGCCTTCTTGATCAAAGATTTGTCGCTTCCGGGGCAACGATTGTGGCTCGTGATCGTGCCGCTCTTCTTCGTGGGGATGATCGCGTCGCAGCTTTGGCGCCGAACGATCGAACAGTATTCGGCGCTCGTCGACTGGAGATATCGGCAGATTCGGCGGATGGAGCGCCGAGCGTTTGTCGGGAACTACCGCATCTTCACACGGGAGTGGGACGCGATTTACGCTCCCAAAGCGTTGCGCACGTTTAGTTTTTCGGGCCTCGAAGGTGCAGTGACTTATGTGTTTTTCGTCCTGCATCTGCTGGGCATGTGCTTCGCGATCGCGAACTGGCGCGGGTGGCTCGAGCAGATTGGCCTCTGAGGTGTTTCGTCAGCGAAGGCAATCGAGTACGATCTGGTTACCTGTATGGCTCCGATCCTCGACCTTCGTCGTTCGATCGACTTCGGTGCGCATGTCGCGAGCCGCATGATCTATGCGCTTCCGGTGGCGCATCCGGGGTTTTACGGGGTGGACGTCGAGCGTGACGTTCCGTATCTGAATTCGGCAAATCCGGCGCATCGGCTTGATGTGTATCAGCCTCGCGACGCGCGACGTCCGCCGGCGGTGATGTACGTGCATGGTGGAGCGTTTTCGACTTTGTCGAAAGACACGCATCGCGTGATGGCGCTGAATTTTGCGGCGCGAGGTTATGTCGTTTTCAACATCAACTATCGCCTCGCACCGCAGCATCGCTTCCCCGCGGCG
>DAOMZH010001325.1:0-2767 GCA_035437985.1 Polyangium sp. (in: bacteria)
GTGAAGGACGCGCGCCAAACTTGCAAAAACTCATCGATTCTTGGGGCGGCGTATCGATCGCGTACCGCAAGCGTGTGCTCGATTCACCGGCGTATCGGCTCAACCACGAAGAGGTCGAAAAGTCGCTCGAGGAAGGGGTGCGCTACATCGAGAACATGGCTCCTGTCGAAGCAGTCCTCGACGATCGCGGACATGTGCGGGGCATGATTTTCGAGCGGCAGCGTGTCGATGAGAAAGGCGCGTGGTCATCGACCGGTGAGATGGTCGAACTTCCCGCGCGGGCAGTGTGCGTGGCTGCAGGAACGAGCCCGAACGTCATGTACGAACGGGAAAACCCGGGAGTGTTCCAGTACGACAAACGTCGTCAATACTTCCAGCCGCATCGAGCGACGGTGGATGCCGAAGGCAAACTCGTGGTGGAGCCCGTGGCCAACGCGGCTGAAGGATTCTTTACGAGCTTCAACGATGGTGAACATGCCGTGAGTTTCTACGGCGACAACCATCCGCATTATGCGGGAAGTGTCGTGAAAGCCATGGCCAGTGCCAAGGATGCATATCCGCATGTGACCGCCTTGTTTGCCCGCGATATCGCTCGTCTTGGCGAATCGCCGCAAGCCGAGCGCGATGCCCAAGCACGAAAACTCTTTGCCAAACTCAACGACGAGTTTGACGCGGTGGTTGTCCGGGTCGAACGCCTCACGCCAACGATCGTCGATGTCATCGTGCGTGCTCCAGCAGCAGCGCGTCGCTTCGAGCCAGGTCAGTTTTACCGCCTGCAAAACTACGAAGCTTCGTCGCGGGTCGTCGACGGTACGCGCCTCACGATGGAGGGCATTGCGCTCACGGGTGCTTGGGTCGACAAGGAAAAGGGGCTCTTGTCGCTGATTGCGCTCGAGATGGGAGTGTCTTCGCGGCTCCTCTCGGCATTGCGCGAGGGTGAACGGGTGGTCGTTATGGGACCAACCGGAACTCCGACGCATATTCCGTCAGGACAAACCGTGCTTCTTGCCGGCGGAGGTTTGGGCAACGCGGTGCTCTTCTCGATCGCCAAGGCGCTCAAAGCTCGCGGTGATCACGTCCTCTACTTCGCTGGTTATCGCAACGGCGCGGACATCTTCAAACGTGAGGAAATCGAAACGGCGACGGATCAAGTCATTTATTGCACGGACGCGGGCAACGCGATCGAACCGCGTCGTGCCCAGGATCGACACTTCCGCGGCAACATCGTGCAGGCCATGATCGCCTACGCCGAGGGACGACTCGGAGGCGAGACGGTCAAATTGTCCGACGTGCATCACATCATCGCGATCGGGTCCGACAAGATGATGAACGCCGTGCGCGAAGCTCGACACGGTGTGCTCGCACCGCACTTGAATCCCAAGCATTTGGCCATCGCGAGCATCAACTCGCCGATGCAGTGCATGATGAAGGAAGTGTGCGCGCAGTGTTTGCAGCGTTGGGTAGATCCGGTCACGGGCAAAGAGCAGTTTGTCTTTACGTGTTACAACCAGGACCAACCCATCGACAACGTCGACTTCCGCAATCTCGCGGCGCGACTTCGTGCGAACAGCGCGCAAGAGAAAATCTCCAGCGCGTGGCTCGAAAGAATATTGACCAAGCAGCCCGATTTGCGTCGGGTTTGACCTAGGACGCTCCCATGCATCCGCTGGCCGAGAAAGTGATCGCGCGTGATTTGCGAGCGACTGCACGCGCGTGCAGGCTCGTGGATGATCGAGTTGGCGAGTATCGACAGATCCTGGTGGACCTGTATCCGCACACGGGACGCGCGTGGATCTTGGGCGTGACTGGCAATCCTGGAGCAGGAAAAAGTACGCTCACAGATCGATTGATCGCTGCGTTTCGGGCGCGAAAGGAACGCGTTGCCGTCGTGGCGATCGATCCGACGAGCCCGTTTTCCGGGGGTGCAATTCTTGGCGACCGCATTCGGATGCAAGCGCATGCCAGTGACCCGGAAGTGTTCATTCGTTCCGTGGCCACGCGTGGCGCACTCGGTGGTTTGTCTCGGTCAGCCATGGACATCGTCCGGATTCTCGATGCTTGGGGCGCGGATGTGGTCATCGTCGAGACCGTTGGTGTTGGTCAAGACGAACTCGAGATCACGCGGTCTGCAGACACGACGCTCATCGTCATGGCGCCCGGATTGGGTGACGATGTGCAGGCGATCAAGGCAGGACTCCTCGAATGCGCCGACGCATTTGCGGTGAACAAGGCGGATCGTGACGGTGCGGATGGCACAGTGCGGGATCTCGAGCTGATGATTGCGTTGGGTGGCGAGGTCGTGCGCGCAGGAGTGCACACGCGAGGCCATACGGCAGGGACGCTCGATGTGGCGAAACAAGTGGTTCGTCATGACAAAGACAAGTGGGTTCCGGCGGTGATGCGCACGGTGGCCGCAACGATCGCGATCGCCATGGCGATCGTCGGCATGCTGGTGGGCGGCCTCTGGATCCTGGCGGCGGGACTGCTGCGCCACGGCCGCGGCGTCAACGAGACCATCGCCAGCCTGCTGCTGACCTACATCGCCGTGGCGCTGCTCAATCATCTGGTCGAGGGGCCGCTGCGCGATCCGGCGAGCCTGAACAAGCCGAGCACGTCGCATATCGGCGATGCCAACATGCTGGGCAGCCTGCCGGGCATGGACGTGCACTGGGGGCTCGCGTTCGGTGTGCTGTTCTGCCTCGGCGCCTATGTGCTGATGCGGCACACGACCTTCGGTTTCGCCGTCGACATGGTCGGCGGCAACGTG
>DAOMZH010001326.1:0-2766 GCA_035437985.1 Polyangium sp. (in: bacteria)
GCTCTGGTCAACTCGCAAGCACTCGATCCGCGTCGAAATCGTGCTTCGGTCAACTCGCCAGCCCTCGATCCGCGTCGAAATCGTGCTTCGGTCAACTCACTAGCACTCTATCTGCGCGGACATTGTGCTTCGGTCAACTCGCCAGCGCTCTATCCGCGTGGACATTGTGCTCTGGATCGTTGACAAGTGTGTGTTGTCGTGCGGAATTTTGCGTGGTGCAAGACACGATCGCTGGGTGGGAACCCGCAACGGGGAGTGGGGCAATTTACGGCGTGGGCGGCGTGGTTGGTTCAGGGGCTGCTGGTTCGTCCGAGCCGCTCGATTTACGAAAATCGAAGAAGATAAACCGTGCCAAACCTTTTCCACCTCGGCCCAAGGCGATTTCCACGAGGCGCCTTTGTTCCCATAGGGTATCGATGACGGCTTTGCGGGCATTCATTTCTTGTTGAGCGAGCTCGTTGATGTGGAGTTCTCCGGTGCGGACGGCTTGGGCGGCTGGGCGAATGACGGGAATGACGGCATCGAGTTGCCCGATGAACGTGTCTTTTTCGCGCAGGTTTGATCCGGTGAGGCGGGTGCGTAGATCTGTTGCGGCTTCTTCGTCGTCGCGAATGGTGGGGGTTGTGAATTCGTCGGTGCCATTGGGGAATATCGCGCGATAATCGGGATTTTGCGTGACGCGATCGGGCAATGACGTGCGAGCGGATTGCGAAATCTCGGCGACGATGCCTTCAAAACCGCGATCGACGCCTTTGCCTTTGCCAAACACGATTCGGTACTCGAGTTCTTTGAATTGGACTCGGGCGGTGAAGGCGGCGAGTAATGTTCGCGTCACGGACAGGATGGAGGAGCTGGCATTGATCAAAATGGTGCGGCCATCGGCATCGGGCACGAGGTTGGGCATGGCCGCGACGCCATCGATTCGGCCAGTTACTTCGGCCGAGTAATTGACGATTTTCATGGAATCCGCGTTTACCGTGGGAAGCATGAAGGTCTCCTTGTTTGGGGGAAACTTGCGCGCTTGCACGGTAAGCATGAGTGCATGGGCGAAGCAAGCGAAAAAACGGAGGGGTGGATGAGCTGACCATTCGTCTCATTTTTCCCCACGATCCGGCGAGGATTGAGAATGGTCTCTCGCCATTGGCGTTGATTGTCGAGTTTCCGCACCCACGACGGCGTTGGGGTGGATGCGGAGGGGTGTTCGAGGGCGTGGGAGTGTTGAGAGGTCTTCAGGGACAACCACGGGGCCTATTGGAACCTTTTCGTCTACTTAATCGTGCTCAGCTTGACGGGCTTGGACGTCCACACATTTGGCTGCGCTTCGGGGGGCAAGTCGGAATCCCAGACCATGACGAAATCCAACCCTTTGAGTTTGGCTTGTTTCCAGCGGGAGAGGAAACGTTCGGAGAGGAAAATGTCGCCGAGTCGCGGGCAGGCCTCTTTGAAGATGTCCACACCTTCCACGACGGAGGGAATGAACACGAGGTTGTTGGCGACCGAGATTCGCCCATTTTCGTCGCGTGAACCCCGCGAACGTTCATGATCGATGGCATCGAGCACCCACGTATTATGCGCAAATAGCTCCACACCGCCTTCGTCTTCGAGCGGTAACAATTCGCCATGCGCATCCAGCATATCGCGAAGCGCATCAACCGCTGAACGGCGCAAGGTGAGAAGGTGGCATCCGCTGGAAGGACTATCGGATGGTCGAAATCCCTGCCGGAGCGATGGTCGGACCCGACGAACTCGAATTGGTTTCCAGGTGGACGCCCGTGGTGTACCGTCAAAGTCGACAAATTCCTCCCAGCGCCCGTCGATAGCCTTGAGGACTTCGTACCCATCGGTGCCGTATTTTTTATAGATCCGCATGATAAAACGTCCCCTTGCGAAGGGCTTCGCGAATTCGATGAAGTTTCTGAATGGCTTCAGCTTGAGTTTTGGCGTCTCCAAGTGCCTTCGCAAGCTTTGCGTAATATACTTTGTTGTCAAGTGTCGCATGCACAAGGGCACCGTTGGGGTTTGGCGCGTTCTTGTTCATCGGCAGGAATGCGCCATTGTATTCGCCGTTCATTTTCAGCTTGAATCTCGCAAAGAGTTCGCGACAAAGCTCAGCTCCGTCGACCTCGCTGGAATGGGCCACAATATGATGCGTCGATTCACCAGGAGCTTTCGTATGCCCAGCAGCGATCAATGCGTCCTTCAACTCCTTTGCGTATTTCTTGGACAAGGCCTTTTTTGAAGCATTGAGGACCTTTCCAACGGTAACGACCGTCCCCATCCCGCCGTTCGCCACCCGTGCTGGTCATCCAGACATGTGGCGTGTCATCAATTCGAATCCCCGGGGGTTTGGGGGCAGAGCAGTCTGCTCGTCCTTTGGGCGCAGCCCAAAGGACTTGAAGAGCAGCCTGCGAGCCCCCATCGCAAACAAAGCCTTGCGAAGCGCGCTTGTTAGCGCGCGAAGCAAGCGCCCAACTCACCGGGCGCGTTTGCAATATGAACGCGCCCAACTCACCGGACCCGCATTCAATTCGAATCCCCGGGGGTATGGGGGCAGAGCCAAAAACTCAGTCTTTTGGGCAAAGCCCAAAAGATTGTGAGAGTTTTTGGCGAGCCCCCATCGTAAACAAAGCCTCGCGAAGCGCGCTTGTTAGCGCGCGAAGCGAGCGCCCAACTCACCGGGCGCGTTTGCAATATGAGCGCGCCCAACTCAACGGGCGCGTTTGCAATATGAGCGCGCCCAACTCACCGGGCGCGTTTGCAATTCGG
>DAOMZH010001327.1:0-2760 GCA_035437985.1 Polyangium sp. (in: bacteria)
CACGCATCGCAAACAGCTTGACTTTCTTTTCAATCTGCCACGGACGACAATGCACTTGCAGCGTTTTGGCTTGCGAATTGATCGCTTGCAATTCGCTCATCGTTACCCCGCAGCCTAGCGCCGCGCCCGCGCACAGCGTCAGCAGCCCCATGATCAACGATATGCTTCGCATGTCACCAGGGTATCGTGGCCAACCGGCCTCGTCAAACTTTGCGCCACGCTGCCTTAAAAAGTGTCTTTGTCAGCACGACAAGGTTTGCAACAGCATACTTTGAGACAAGGGCGCCTCGCTCATTGCTTGTGCGAGGGACGATGCGGACCATTACGGCTCGTTGCAAACGTTGCAGCGCCCCGCCAGCGCGAATGACCGGCGATTACAACGCTTGCGGTGCCTGAAACGGCCGTCGAGCCGGCGTTGCAAACGTTGCAACGGGGTTCTGGCGGGCCAAGACGGCCGTTGCAAACGTTGCAACAAGGGTTGCAGGCGTGGGGGAGGCGGCGTCACATGCCCCTTCACCAAAACTTCAGTTTCTTCGCGGTGCTCACGACACCCTTTTCAACTGCTTTACCAGCATTGCTCACGGTCTTCAGGGCATTGGAAACGTCACTCGAGCTAAATCCGACCGCCTTCAGCAATTTCTCACAATCGTCGACGCTCTTGCCGAATACGCTGCCCAGAGCCTTGCTCACGTCGGCCACGGCATAACCCGCACTCTTGAGCGCCTTGGCCGCATCTTCCGCGCTATGCGAAAAGACGGTTTGCATCGCGTGACCAACATCTTCGGCCGCATATCCCGCGCCTTTCAAGACCCCAGCCACGTCATTGGCCGCCGTATTGTACGCTTTTCCAAGCGCTGCGCCAACCTGATGCGCCGCATATCCAGAATTCTTCATCAATGCCGCTGCATCCTTGCTCGACACGTTGAACGCCGATTTTAATGCCCCACCAACGGCTTCGCCCACGTCCTTGGCGAATTCGATCGCATCTTCGCCGACATTCTTCAGCCACGTTGCAGCATCCGAGAACAGGTGCGCCAAATACTTCAATGGCGCTTCGATGATCTTGTTCTTGATCCAATTGACCAAGTCCTCGATGCTGTCCGGCGCCACCGAAATACCAAAGCTCACATCGAAACCCTTGCCATTGATGGTGAAGGTCGCCTTGACCGTCGCGGAAAAACCATTTTTCGAGACCAGCACGGAAACATCCGCCCCGATGTCGAATGATAGACGCACGTTATCGGCCACTTTGACGCCGCCAATACGAATCGCCCCGAAATCGATTGTCGGCGTGTAATGAAACCCAATGCTCCCCGCAAAGAGCGGATTGTCTTTGTCCCACGACACATTGAGCAGCGTGTAGAGTCCCAACCACCGACCTTCGAGCCGAATCTCTTCATTGGACAAGAAGAGCCGCGATTGTTGCAAGGTCAAACCAAAGAGCTTGTTTTTCGTCTCACCGCTCAGGTAAAACCGACTCTTCGAAACCATTCCCTCCACATGCCCGTACACGCGAATGGGCCAATCTTTGGGAAACAGATCGAGCTCCCCGCTGAACCAGAAGTTCGAATCGACCATCCGCAAATCGCCGACCATTGCCCGATGCCCGAGCACGTCGATATGCGTATGCCCTTGAATCTGAATCGACGCTTTCTTCTGTTCCCCAGGTGTTGCCACCAAAGCCCAATCCGCACCATTCACTTTGCCGTGCAATTTGTTCGGACCCACATCCGTCATTTCGGTCCCGGACGTGTGATTCATGTCGTAATACGCCACGAGATCCGTTTCTTTGCCATTCAGCGGAACATTCATGCCCGCGAGAATCTGATCTACGGGTCGCGCCACGGACCAGAAGCGAATATCATCGATACTGCCCCGGAAAAACGCTTGCTCTTGGCCATCCGCACTACTGCCCACCCGAATGGCGCTCGTTTCCGCAATGACCGGTCCCTTCATCGAACTTTGGGCGCGCTGCACGCCATTGACGTAAATGCTGCAATTGGCGCCGTCATTCGTCACGGCCACATGGTTCCATTCGCCAAACCGAAGCATTCCCGAATCCGTATTGAGCACCTGCGTCTTCACCGAAGTCACGGCCTTCCCCACCGGCACGGTCATGCCCCCCATTTTCCTGTTTTCCGTGACCATTTCCGTGACCTTCGCCGAATACCGATACGACAGGATCCCGTCTTTGCTCACGTACACCTTGGGCCCCGCGCCCCCAGCACCCCACACGCATTGCCACGATGACTTGGGCTCCTTGTCCGGACGAACCCACGTTTCAATGGTGTACTTGTCCGTTTTGAACTTGTCCGAGGCATCGATGCCCGCGTAATCGCTCGTGCCGTTGAATACGAGTCCATCATGCTGCAAAGATGGCGGCGTATTGATGGTTTTCTTGGGCTTTACAAAAAGCCGCCCATGATTACGCCCGCACGTATCGACAAGTGTATCGCCGTCGACGTCGCCCATGCGCCACAAGCTCACGAGATTCGCGGTATTGCTCGCAAAACGCTTGGTCGCATTGGCCTTGAGGTCATCGACGGATCGCGCGCCGCTCCAAAGACGCACTTCGGCAATTTCGCCAGCAAACGTTTCTTTGGGCGTGTCCGCCGTTCGTCCAATTACGATCGTTCCGGCATCGATGATCAGATTATTGCCCTCGACCGGCCCCTCGGCCAACTGCACGCCATTGAGGTACGTGCGGGCCACCTTGCCATCATTGGTGATCGCGATGTGGTTCCAGCCGTTCCAATCGAT
>DAOMZH010001328.1:0-2759 GCA_035437985.1 Polyangium sp. (in: bacteria)
GAGAATGGCAACTCGGTCTCATGACCCTCGCGTGCGTGATTGCAGCGCGACGACGGCGCGAGCGGAACGTTAACAATGTGGCCAAGGGCGAGGTGAAGTCATGAAAACAAAAAGAACTTCATCCCTGATTTCGCTGGTTACCTTCGTGATGGGCGTAGGGTTTGCCCTAACGGGTTTGTCTGGCTGCAACACCGAAGCGTTTTGCTGGGACTGCGGAGCGTCGTCATCAAGCAGTAGTGGTGACGCAGGCGCAGGCGGCAATGGCGGTGCTGGCGGGCTGTTTCCGACAGGCGGCGGCGGCGACGGCGGATGCATTTTCGGATGCAACAATACCGGTGGCGGTGGCTCAGGCGGATGCACTCCGACGAACGGGGGGATCGAGATTTGCGACAAACTCGATAACGACTGCGATGGCACCACCGATGTTGGTCCCATGATCGACTTCAACAGCATTCAGCGGTGCGGCACGTGTACGAACAACTGCTTCACGCAGCTCCTCAACTGTGACGTCGCGTCGATCAAGTGTATCCCGAGCGGCAATCCTGGAACTGATCCGGGGACATGCCAATGCGACATGTGTGCTCAGGATTATTACGACCTCGACAACAACGAAACGTGCGAATACTACTGCGTCAAGAGTTCGGACACGGACACCTTATGCAATAACAAGGATGACAATTGCAACGGGGTCAAGGACGAGGACGTGGATTTGTGCACGAGCACGACGGATTGCGGTCGATGCGGTCGGGCTTGCGTGACGATCCACGGGACATCGCAATGTGTCAACGATGGGATGATGCCGTGCTCGGAAGCGAATACGCAATGCCAGATTCTGCAATGCGATTGCACGGCCCCTGGTGATTGTTTTTGGGACCTCGACAATTCCTACGCCACGGGATGCGAGTATCAATGCGACATCACGAACAATGGCGTCGAGATTTGCGACGGTCTCGATAACGATTGCGATGGCAAGATCGATGCGGCCGATGACTTGTCGATGGACATGAACATCGGTGCGGTATGTTATGGCGATCCGGACGGGGAATGTGCCACAGCCGTCCATGCAGGAACGACCGAATGCCAAGGTGGTGCAATCGTTTGCGTCGGCGCCAACCTGGTCGTCGAGAATCAGAACCTCGAAACGTGTAATGGTTTGGACGATGATTGCGATGGCGCGGTCGATGACACGCCCACGGATAGTGGCCGACCGTGCGGAGCGAGCAACGTTGCTCCATGTGCATTCGGCGTGACGCAATGCCAAGCGGCCCAGATCGTGTGTGTGGGTAATGTCGATCCGAGCATGGAAATCTGCGACGGCGTCGATAACAATTGCAACGGCATGATCGACGATGCGACGCAAGGAAGCGGTGTCTCGTGTGGTCAATCGAATACGCCGCCCTGCATGATGGGCATGATCCAATGCGTCACGGGATCTCTGCAATGCGTGGGAGCCCGCAACCCGCAGACGGAGACATGCAATACCATCGATGACGATTGCAATGGCACCGTCGACGACAATATCAGCGGCGAAGGCGCGCAATGCGGACAGAGTGGAACGGCACCCTGCACGTTCGGAACGATCCAATGCCAGAATGGGCAGATGACGTGCATCGGAGCGACCAATCCGACCATGGAAACGTGTGACGGGATTGACAACAACTGTGACGGCACAGTGGACAATCAGGCGCAAGGGACAGGCGTTTCGTGCGGTGCGAACAATACGTTTCCGTGCAGCTTCGGAACGATTCAATGCCAAGCGGGCAACTTGATTTGCATCGGGGCCATCGATCCGCAGCCCGAAACCTGCGATGGTCAGGACAACGATTGCAATGGAGTCATTGACAATGCGCCTGCTGGAGTGGGCGGGCAATGCGGAACGACCGATACGGGAGCGTGTGCGTACGGGACATACCAATGCCAAACCGGTAGTTTGGTGTGTGTCGGGGCTATCAATGCCCAACCAGAAGCGTGTAATGGCGTCGATGACGATTGCGACGGCGTGATCGACAACAACGCCACTGGCGTTGGGGCGCAATGCGGACAAACCAACGTCGGGCCCTGCGAATATGGCATGCAGCAATGTCAAAACGGTATGCTGGTGTGCGTTGGGGCCATCAATCCGGGCACCGAAACGTGCAATAGCATCGACGACAATTGCGACGGCGTCGTCGACAACAACACGACCGATGCAACGGGCACGTGCGGCACATCGAATATCTATCCGTGTGCCCTCGGCACCAAACAATGCCAAAATGGTTCCATCGTTTGCGTCGGAGCGATCAATCCGGGCACCGAAACCTGTAATGGCATCGACGACGATTGCGACGGCACCATCGACCGCACCGGCGGTCAGCCGCCGACCGATTCCACAGGCCAATGCAACGTTCCGCCACCTCCGCCCATGGGCGCGACGAGCCCCTGCCGGGCGGGCACCAAGTCGTGCACGGGTGGCTCGGTTCAATGCAATGGTTCGATCGGACCAACCAGCACGACCGACACATGCGGCGTCGACGCAAATTGCGACGGCGCGCTCACCAACCAGCCCAATTTGCAGACGGACGTCGCCAATTGCGGTTCCTGCGGCAACAACTGTTATGCTGGCGCAGTGCATTCGAATTGGTCCTGCGTCAATGGCATGTGCCAATTCACAGGATGCCAATCGGGTTATTACGACCTCAATGGCGACCAGATCTGCGAATATGCCTGCACGTACATCTCCGCAACGGAAGCGTGTAATGCGGTCGACGACAACTGCAATG
>DAOMZH010001329.1:0-2758 GCA_035437985.1 Polyangium sp. (in: bacteria)
CGTGAGTCATCCGTCTCTCGCCGATGTTTGCAAGAATCTCGGTACGCGTGTCGTCACGCGTCTCGTACGTGAAGTGATCGAATCGTTTCGGCACCAACTACGCGAGGGCGCATTGCCACCGTCAGCGGACGATGTGGTTACTCGAGTCTCCACGCGGGCCGCACAGATTCTTCAGTCGCGAGCTCGTCGCGTCATCAACGCCACGGGCGTCGTGTTGCACACCAACCTTGGACGTTCACCACTTGGTTCACGCGTCGTTGAAGAACTCGCGCGTTCTGCTGGCGGATACACGTCGATCGAGATTGACCTCGTTTCTGGCAAACGTGGTCGTCGCGGAGCTTTTGCTGAAGATGCGTTGTGCGAGCTCACGGATGCCGAAGCGGCCCTTGTGGTGAACAACAACGCCGCCGCTGTGCTCCTCATGCTCGGCACTCTCGCAGCTGGTCGTTCCGTCATCGTTTCTCGCGGCGAGCTTGTGGAGATCGGCGGTGGATTTCGCGTTCCCGACGTCATGGCTCGTTCTGGTGCGCGTCTCGTCGAAGTCGGCACGACCAACAAGACGCGCATCTCCGATTACGCCCGAGCTCTCGACGCATGTCCCGATGCCGTTGCGATCTTACGCGTGCATCAAGGCAACTTTCGGCAAGTGGGGTTTGTCGAACGGCCGGACCACGGCGAGCTGGCCAAGTTCGCCCATGACAAACAGATCCTCCTGCTCGAAGATCTCGGCGGTGGTGCCCTCATCGATTTGGAACCCTTCGGTTTGTCCCACGAGCCCACGGTCAAAGCTTCAGTTTCGAAAGGTTCGGACGTCGTTTGTTTCAGCACCGACAAAGTGCTCGGCGGCCCGCAAGGTGGGGCAATCGTAGGTCGACGCGATCTCGTTGAACGATGCCGACGCGATCCGCTCGCGAGAGCTTTGCGACTCGGTCGTCTGCCGCTCGTGGCCCTCGAAGCAACCCTGGCTTGTTACCTCGAAGGAAACCTCGATGCGCTACCAGCAGTCGCGGCCATTCGGACACCAACGAACGTCATTCGTACGCGTGCAGAGCACCTGCAAGCGGAGCTCGAACGTCGCAACATCGCCTCTCATGTCGTGGAGCTACGCGCTGCGGTCGGCGGCGGAGCGTGTGCTGAAGATCCGCTCGAATCTTGGGGCGTAGCGCTCGAGACTCCTCATCCCGAGCGTGTTGCGCAACGCTTGCGTACGGGCGATCCCGCGGTGCTCGCGCGTGTGCAGGAGCGTGCGGTGTTGTTTGATCTGCGGACGATTCTCGAGGGGGAGCTAGAGGGGGTCGTGGCCGCCATCATGCAGGCCATGACAAACACTTGATGCTCAAAGCGTATGTTGGAAATACGCCATGACTCGGCGGCCAATTTGGTTGCCGAATGGGTGTTGTTGCGCGGGCTCGGAGAAGAGTCCGGCCAAGGCGTTGTAAACGACCAGCGATACGTCGCCGGTGGTGGTCGCGATCGGGAAGCGGTACCCGATTCGCCCGTTCAACAGGAAGTACGAATCCAAATTGAACTGTTTGACTTCGATGCCCGTGAGTGTTGCGACTTGCTCACCCCAGACTTGCCCAGACTGGTAGTTGAACGTGATTTCGCCGTCGATACCCGCCTTCGTACGCAACTGCACGCCTGCGTTGACCTTGTGTCGACTCGTGCGTTGATCCGCTTCCTCGACACAACCATTCGCGAGTTCCTGACCCGCATAGTTGAGCGCGTAGTTCGCAAAAAGGTCGAGACCATCGACGGGGTAGACGCGCGTACCGAGCTCGCCACCAAGCACGTTGATCGTGTCGCACTGGTTGTCCCAGCCGCCAAAACCAACTGTGTATTGACCGGTTTCTGGGTTCAAACCCCCAAGCCCAGCGTCCCGGGTCGAGAGCGTCGCCGGACGAATCGGAGCGAGTTTGATGAGGTTCGAGATGCGGTTGTAGTACGCGGTTATTTCAAACTCGAAACGATCGTTCGATTGGTTCAGGTAGCTCGATTCGAGCGTGATGATGCGTTCGGGTTGCAGCTTGTGCGTGGGATCTTCGCGACGTAGCGATGACGAGACGACCTCCACACCCGGCACCTGAAGCTGGATCGGCAAGTCCAAGTAGGACTCGAGGAACGTCGTGTTTCGGAAGGCGGTCGAGGCACTCAGACGAATCGCTTGGGTGTCCGTCGGTTTGATGATCAACGAGCCACGCGGTGAAGCAACGACGTTGCCCAAATAAGGCACGTAGTCAGCACGTCCGGACGCGACAAACTGCACGTGTTTGCCGAAGTGCATCGCATCTTGGATGAACGCCGAGCCCCAGTTCTCGACCGGCGTGTTGCGCGACAGATACGTCCAGTCGATCACTTTCAGTTTGTACGCCGCACCCGCTCGGAAACTGTGCTCGACCGACTGTGGCCACTTGAAGTCTTTGTAAAACTGAAGCTCGGCGTCGACGCTGTTCTGACTCGCGACGGACGGGAAAAGCGTTTGCCCGTAATAGTCGTGGTTGGCGCCGGTTGTCGCGCCAAACCGTGCGTAATACACGCGGAAGCTGACGTTTTCCCCGCGATACATCGCCGTGATGTCCGACGTGTCGAACTTCGCGTGGTAGTCGTTGAACGGGCCAATGCCGTAGACGTCGAGTTCAGACCGGGCAAACCCGCCGCCGAACAGGATCTCGCGATTGCCCTTGAGACGTTGGGCGAAACGGATGTCGACCCTTAGGTTTTCCGCACCGAGGTTCTGGTTTGTCTCCGTCGTCCGAAT
>DAOMZH010001330.1:0-2753 GCA_035437985.1 Polyangium sp. (in: bacteria)
GTAGACAAAATTACTTTTACTCTCTCCTGCGTCCTCGCAGAAGCTGCCGCAGATGCTTTCCAAAGCATCCGCGTCATCGCGGCGGTATGCGCAAACCTTTGCAACACAACCCGCGCCATGGCGGCGATACATGTTGGTGCTTGCTGCACTGCCCGCAGATGGGCGTGATGCAGTGCAGCCCGGCGAAAATGGGAAAGTTTTTTGAACCGCGTGGCCCTCGTCCAGCACGTGAACGAGGGCCTTTTGGTGGGGCTCTTACTTGCGGTTGCGTCGGCGCAGAACGAGGCCGAGCAGCAATCCAAGCGATCCGAGCATTCCAGGACGAACCGGACCGGAATTGTCGCCGGCTACGCTGCAATCGCAATCGCCACCGTCCGTCGTGGTGCCACCACCGGAACCGGCCGTGCCGCTGGACGAACTCGAGCTGCTCGACGACGACACTTCGCTCATGCCGCCCGTACCCATGCCGCCCATGCCGCCCATTGCACCACCAGCACCACCGACGCCAGCGCCAGCCGTGCCGCCCGTGCCGCCTCCTGCGCCACCTACACCAGCGCCACCAGCGCCGCCTGTACCACCCGATCCACCCGATCCACCCGATCCCATCGACGGAATTGGGAGCACGACGACGTCGACGGTATCACCCGCCGAACCTTTGCCATCGCTGACGGAGACCTGGAACGTAACGACGGTCGGATCGGTGATGTCCGGCGCTACGAACGTCGGTTGCGCCGCCGTCGCATCGCTCAGCGTCACCGTCGGACCAGCCGACTGCGTCCACGCATAGGTGAGCGGATCGTTATCAGGGTCGGAACTCGTCGAGGCATCGAGGGTGACGGTATCGCCTTCGGTGACTGTTTGGTCCGCGCCTGCAAACGCCTTGGGAACGCCGTTGCAGATGCCTGCATCCTGCGTGACGCTCGAGAAAGGCGTATTGGTGACGCCTTGGACTTTGATATTGTCGATATCCCAACCGGGAGCTCCCGCGCCCGCGTCCGTCGCAATGCGGAAACGGAAACGAACGGTTTGGCCGGCCAAAGCAGTCCCAAAGTCCAGGGTCTTCGTGGTCTTGGCCGGATATCCCGCGCTTTGCCCAACGAACGCTTGACGTCCACCAAGCGGATTACCCGAATTGCCCCAAAGCGGTCCACCATAACCTGGATTGACGTACATGCTCACGTCTTCCCAGGTTTGCCCGCCATCTTTGGTGATTTCGAGCAAACCACCGTCCCAGTTCGTATTCTGACCGGGCGGCGTCGCAATGGTAATCTCGAACGAGTACGCGTGATCGAACGAAACGACGAAATTGCCCGTCGCGGCGACGTTGATATCCGCCGATTCCAATGATGTATCGGAATTGGACGGATAATCAGCGCCGTGCCAATAGAAGTCGAAGCTCGCATCGTTATTGCGCAACCAGACTTCATCCGGTACGTCGCCGCCAAGGCTCCAGGTGCCTTTTTCACTGCTCACGTCATCGGTCGTCGAATTGCTCGCGACATCGTCGATATCGATACGATCCGTTTCGATGACCCGCTGGGTCGTTTCGCAACCGGAATCGTTTTGAGCCGTGATTTCCACGTCGATGTGCTTCGTCGCCGACATTCCTGGAGCGAGGGCAACGTCGAAGGTCACGTTCGTCTTGGCGTAACTGGCAAGGCTGGCGATCATCGTCGATGACGGTCCAATCAAGGAAACACCAGGCGTTCGTGGCAAGATACTCACCGTGGTATTCGCCAGCGGAACCGCCCCATTGTTGAGGACTTCAATGGTGACTTTGCCCTTTTCGCCGGCATCGAGGATCCCGTCGGAGTCGCAGCTCAGAATGCTGTCGTCAACCTTCGCGGATACGATTTCCTGCTTGCCGCTCAGCGTGAAGCTTTCGGCGAGACCATTGTGGTTCACCGAATAACGAACTGGCGACGTGGCGCATGTTCCAAGACCGCGACTAGCGAATTGATTGGCCATCAGCACCATGTCTTCATTATCAACCGATGCTACGTATGCAAGAATGCCGTCACGTTGCTCGCTGTAGGTGGCATCCGTTGGGGCCATCATCATGCCGCCGACCATGTAATCGGCCATTTTTCGTTTGGCCATGTCAAACGAATATTTGCCCGACATGATGAGCGCAGTGTATGCGTCCCAAAGCATCGTCGTCCAAATTTCGCCCGCATTGTGGACTTCCGAATTCTGCGACCCACCCGCGCCCACAGGAATTGCGGGCAACGGATTTTCGTCGGCAATGTGCTTGAACGTGAGTGGGTTTTTCGCCATGTCGCGCGAGTACGGCAGACGGCGAATGCCGTAATAACCTTCGTCGTAGAACGCGACCGTCGAATAAATAGCCAGGGCAAACGTTCCCGTGGCATAGTTGTCACCCGCGCGGCTCGCCATGTGCGCAGCCACGAAATCACCCCAGCCTTCGCTTTGCGAACGACCTTGATTGGATCCGGTATTGACCAATCGGTGGTGAATGTAATGGCCCCATTCATGCGCAATGATCGTATTGTCGATCGTTCCATCATGTTCGATGCCGCTGATGCGCTTCATGCGCGCGATGTTGACCGTGCCCGCTCCAAGAGCCGCCTTGAGCGCGTCGCCATTGGGCTTGGAAACGGACAAGGTTGGCGGCAAGGTCAGATCCGCGCTCCCGCCCATACCAACAGGAGCCGTGCCCGTATTGTTCGCAATGATCAACCCCGCCGCATTGGCAGCTTTCGCATTGGCCGCCTTGACCGCAAAGCCGCAGT
>DAOMZH010001331.1:0-2752 GCA_035437985.1 Polyangium sp. (in: bacteria)
TCGTGTGAGGACATCATCCAGTCGGACCAAGCGCGTACAGATGTCCCCGTCGTTGGCACGCTGATTTGAATGTATTTCATGTAAACGCGTACAGATGTCCCCGCGCGGACAGCCCTCGCTGCGTCAACTTTTTCCGGCGAGACGTTTGATCGACTCGATGCCCAGAACCATCCGCTCCCGAGCGGACGAGTTTGCCGAGTGCACGCGGATGACAGGAGGGACGAATTCGCGAACAGCAACAGCTTCCTCGATCCATCGAATGACGTCGTAGCCAGTGCCGCGTGCGTCATCACCGAGGTCGTGATCGAGGCTGAGCTCCGTCACGCCACCCGCCTCCAAGAGCGTGATCACCTCGTCGGGCCAGCGCGCACGAACCCAGCCCGGAGGTGTTTCACGCTCGTCGTCCAAGAAAACTTTCACCCTGTCACGATAGCACTCGAAAGGACGGCGTAGCAGGGGCAGGGCTCGAGCTGCCTCTTGCGGATGGCGCGCAACGTCTTGGTGTCGCACCTTCGGACCTGCGCGCGTACAGATGTCCACGACACGAAACCTTACATTTAAGCGCGTGTCATGCGTGCGTGTACGGATGTCCACGCTGCCCCAACAAGCGAGCCGCGGTTGCCAAGCAAAAATCGACACCGGCCTGAGATGATCCGCCATTCTCGACGACCTTTTCAACGGTGCCAACACGAAAATTTCCAGACCCCGACGCGGCACGCATCGGGGCGCGGCTCCGGGACATGCGACTCGAACGTCGCATCTCGCTGAACACCGTGGAAGCCGCTTGCGGCATATCCAAAGGACACTTGTCGAGTATCGAGCGCGGCTTGGCCGTGATGAACGTCCTGACCTTGGTAAAGATTACCACCGCTTTGAGTGTGCACGTGGCTGATGTTTTCCGCGAGGACCAGGGATAGAGTATGCACAGCTCGTCCGGATAGAAGACGCAAGTCGACGGGTACAAATGTCCACGCATATGCACTTTCACTTGTTTGATAGCATCGTGTCCGTGTACAGATGTACTCGACGTTCGGGCTGAGTTCGCCGTTTTGTGCGATGGCGCTCCATGCAAAAAAATCGACACTGCTCTGAGATGATCCGCTGTTCTCGACGACATAACCTTCCGTGAAGACCAAACCCGCGCTCGCTCCCACGTCAACGCAACCGTTGCCGCTTGCCTCGTACACAGCCGAGTTCGAGCACTGGATGCGAAATTCAGCGCGGTGCCGAAACAGCACCGAGTTCGAAGACATCTGCCAAGAGATCCGGTGCGGCCTGTGGGAGCTCAGGGACGTCCCCGCAACGCGAGAGGAAGCGCGTCGGGTGTTCTTGCGGCTCGTGAACATTTTCGAACTTCGCGCACGGCGACAGGTGCTCCGGCAAGGAGCGCTGGTCGAGCATCCGGAAGAACTCGCCACGATCGTCGAGCGAGAGACCGAGCGAGCACTGGCGCTCTTCCAAGCGCTCGAGCAGCTCGACGATGACGAACGATGGTTGGTAAAAGAATGCAAAATTGATGGACGCACGCATGCGGATGTCGCGGAGCAATTGGGACTGACCGAGGACACGATTCGCAATCGCATCTGGCGCGCGATGGCTCGGCTCATCGCCATCTTCGAAGACAATGACGGTGATGGGAAAAGCGAAAAGCGAGGCGCCGTTATCGCCCCGCTCGCGTTCGAATTCACCGACGTGCAGCGCGCCGCGTTCAGCGCCATTTGGAGAGCGGAAGGGCGTGTCCCAACGTTCGGAGGTGGTCCGCCCAATTCACCACCACCACCACCGCCGCCGCCCGTCGTTCCCCCCGTGGCCCCAGTGGCCCCAGTGGTTTCCGCGGCTGTCGGTTCTGCCGTTTCGGCGGTCACCATTGCCATCGTGGTTGCGCTGCTCATACTCGTTCCGACGGGCATTGTGGTCATTTACTATTTTTGGGACTCACCGATTGCACTGACTGCGAACAAGGGCCTTCGCGTGCCTTCGGTGAACGTCGTCGAGGACGTTGTCCCGATGTACCCGTTGCCGTTCCCCGTCGAGCGGGCTCCCAAAACGTCGAATTCAGGTCACGCGAAGACTCCAGCAGCACCGAGCAATACCACAAGCTCGAGTCCGCCAATCGATCCCGAGGAAATGGAACGCGCTCGGCGTGAAATACCTCATTTTCCGCCATCGAGGCAGTAGGCGCCAAGGTCCACATTCCGGACTCGCATACATGTGAATCAGCCGCGATTCATCGGCGGCATGGGAGGAGTATGTTACGTCAACAATATGCAGAGGATTCGCTCGTCCTTCGTGTGGGCATGAGAATCCGCAAATTGCGCATGGAGCAAGGAATATCGCTCCGCGATTTCGGAAAAAAGGCGGGGGTGCATCCGTTCCACGTCATGGCCATCGAGCTGGGGCAATTGGCAACAACGACCAAAACGCTTCGGTCCATCGCCAATGCACTCGGAGTTGCTCCGCTTGATCTGTTGAATCACGACACCGAAAACGACGATATGGGACACATCGTCGAAATGATGCGCAAGCATCCTGATTGTGTCCCGAAAATAAGGCAAAAAGTGAGGGCGCTCGTGGAGAATTGACCAATCGGTGCCTGTTGTGGTTCCGAAGGCGAGCTTTTCAGGTAAACTCGACCGCCATGGACAAGAACCTCATTTGCATCATGTTCGTCGTGTTTGTCGGATGCTCCTCACCACAGGAAGGCGCGCAGGCACCTGTCACAGAATCGATTCCGCAAGAGGAAGCAAAGCCA
>DAOMZH010001332.1:0-2733 GCA_035437985.1 Polyangium sp. (in: bacteria)
ATAGTCGTTCGGGAGCGACGCTGTACGTGGATGACATGAGCGAGGGCATGCGCGTGTACTTGGCATTGCTTGCAGCGCTGCATGCTCCAGATGCGCCGGCGCTTCTTGCTTTTGACGAGCCGGAGAGGAGCCTGCATCCCCGGGCCCTTCGGCGATTCGTCAATGCCATGGAGTCTCGGGCAGAGATGGTGCCGCTCCTCGTCGCGACGCACGCCGATAGATTGTTGGATTTCCTGGAAAAACCTGCCGAATCGATTGGCATTACTCGATTCTCGAATGAACAGGGCGTACAGATCGAGCGGCTCGATGCGGAGTTGCTGGATGCATGGCAAAAGGATTATTCCGTTTCGGAAATGCGCGCCCGAAACATGCTCGATGCACTTGCGGATGCAGAGGGGGTGGCCTCTTGAGCCTTCAAAAAGCCATCGTCATCGCGTATGAAGACGCGTATTGCAATGAATTCCATTTGTTGCTCAAGAAGTTACGTCGCGATGTGGGATTGTCGGATGTGATTCTCGAAGCGCGGCCGGTGAAAGGGACGGGGCAGTTTGTCCACGAGGTACCGAAGCTGCTTCGCGCGCCGCTCAAGCAAACGAAACGCCCGCCAGATCGCCTCGTGTGCGTCGCGGATGTCGACAAACCGACCAACCTGGTGCCTCACGCGGTACAAGCGCCCCGAACGGCTGACCTCGCCATGATACATCATTGGGTTGGTGAATTCGAGGGGCAGTGGCGGGACCATTTACAAGAGAAATGTCAGCTGCCCGAAGAGTCGTTGGCGCGATTGAAATGCGTAGGCCTTCGTTGGAGCAAGGAAAGTTTGCTCATTGCCAGCGCGGAGGGATTGCGCGCTTATGCAGCTGCGTACGAGCGAACCAATGAAGTCGAACAAGTCTTGAATGGATGCGAGCCTGCTCTGAGCAGCATAACGGACGCTGAATTCATCATGCATTATCGAGATCCACTTGGTTGTATGGGCAAGTTGATGCGGAGTGTGCACGGACGCGACTACAAGAAAGGAACTCATGATGAGGACCTTTTGCGGGATTACATAGCGCCGGACGCGAGACGAAGAGGGCAGCTGCTGGCGAGATGCCCAGACCTCGAACGGCTACTGGCCTTATTGCATTTTCCCGAGCCTGACTGAAGTCAAACAAAAACCCCCGCCAGCTCGACGCCGACGGGGGTTTTGTTTGTCGCGGTTATGCGTTGACGATCAACCGAAGAGCGGCAGGATTTCCTTTTCCTTGATGGGGAAACGAACTGCCAATTCCGTTTGATCAATCCCGGCCAAACGCCGCAACGCCTGATGAACGTGGCCAGGCTTCAAACGAAGTCCGCCGCCTTCGACAGGTGCCAACGTATTGGGATCGATATTGAGGGGGTTGTGGCGTTCGGTCGTCGCACCAATCACCGTATCACCCGGGATGCCCTTGCCCATGAGCAGCATACTCGAAATCGACCAATGGTCTTTGCCATCGCCGTCGTTGTATCCGGGCGTGCGGCCGAAATCGGATCCGACCATGATCACGATATTGCCCCAGATGCCGAAGGCCTTGGCTTGCTCGACCAAATAATCCACGCCGCTCCAGATATTGGCGAGACGTGGGAATTGGCCTTGGTCGTTGTTGCCATGCGTATCGAAGCCGCCCGTGGTCAAATTGACGCTCACGCAAATGCCTGCGCGATATGCGGCGAGCGCAATTTGGACCTGCCGACGGATATTCGATTGCTCGAGTTGCGCCGGAAGGAATTCGGTCAGCTTCTTCAGCTCGTTTTGACCTGAACGGGCAGTGTAAAGCATACCCATCGCGTCTTTGAGGCGCGGAAGGTTTTGCTTGGCCGCATAGGCTTGATGCCGAGCGTCCCGGGTAGCCGCAATGCGCGCCGCCGTATCGTCCGTGAAAAACGGAGTTTGGTTTTGGTCGTAAAGCGGGTCGATGATGTTCGGGAAGGCAATCCTGCGAATGGCTTCCAAATTGCCTACGCGCGTGACGGCAACCGCTCCACCCGTGACGTCATAACCACCGTAGGAAATATACGACATGGGTTGCGATTCACCGGCAGCCGCCGCAACGAGCGCCGCGAATGACGCTTTGTTTTCGGTGAGCGTACCGGACCACGTGACGCGCGTGCCGACATCGTGGCTATTCGTCGACGTATCGAGGCCATTGATGACCATGAGGTCTTTGGCATATTTGTCGAAGAATGCTTTGTTGTCGGGCATCGGCGTACCGACGGGCGAGGGGGCATAACGCATGCCGCTCTTGCTGCCGACGGCAGTGCCGATATCGGTCGCCAAGTAATGGTTCATGGGATTGGGATCGGTTGGTCCTGTGGCACCTTTCGGATCACAGAAACTCGTCACGTCCCAACCGCCGCCTGCGTGTACCGTGACCCAGAGAGTTCCGGTGTACGGCGTTCCCGCTCCCGCTGTGGAAGCGAAAGGCATATTGGCAGCGGCCACTCCGAGCCCCGCCGCAGATGTAAGCTTGAGAAAGTCACGTCTATCCATGGGGCTCTCCTACTCGTAGATGAATTGGTAGTCCGACAGCAGGTATGCGGTGACTGCCATCCAGGAACGAATGACGTAATTTGGATCGTCCCTCAGCTTGTCCTCGTCGGGCAATTCTGCGCGGGTCCAGAAGTCACGCTGCACTTGGCAGGCATCATTGAGCCATTCGGGGTATTTCGCTTCGGTCGCTGGATCGCCCATGCCTTTGATGCCTTCGC
>DAOMZH010001333.1:0-2731 GCA_035437985.1 Polyangium sp. (in: bacteria)
TGGTCGCCACCTACGGCTGCTTGTCCTTTGGGAGAGAGGACACACACGACGAGAAACGACATTTGTTTGATACGAATGCGTTTGCCCATGGGCATTGCTTCGCCAAACAAGTTTTCGCGCACGGTCTTGCCGAGAATACAAGCCGGAGATCCGGAGGACATTTCAATGTCGGAAAACGTGCGGCCTTGGTCGATCTTGTAGCCCCGAACCTCGAAAAATGCGTCATCGATTCCAATGGCCGAAGTGGGCCAATTTTGATTGCCAACCACCAGCGTGGTGCTTGATTGGGCCGTTGGCGCCAGAATTTGAATGCCAGTTATTTCGCGGCGAATGGCCTCGACGTCTTCCATCTGAAATGGCGTAGCCGGCGTTCTTTCCGGACCGCGTCGGGCCGCTCCCGGAGAAACGACCAGGAGGTTTTCGCCCAAAGCTCCCACATCAGCCCGAACCTTTTGCGTGGCGCCTTCGCCAATCGTCACCATTGCAATGACCGCACCTACCCCAATCATGATTCCGAGCATCGTCAGGAACGAGCGTAATGCATTCCGTCGCACTTCGCGCAAGGCCATGACGAGCGTTGCCCACAGCATTAGTTGGCTCCGGAGATGATCTGGCCGTCACGGAAGACGACAGTTCGTGATCCGTATTCGGCCATATCGGGTTCGTGGGTGACCATGACGACCGTAATGCCGTGATCATGATTGAGTTTGGTCAAGAGTTGCATGATTTCAGCTTTGCGAGCCGTATCCAGATTGCCTGTGGGTTCGTCCGCCAAAAGCAGCGACGGCTCCGTCACGATGGCCCGCGCAATGGCCACCCGCTGCTGCTGACCACCCGATAATTGGGCACTGGTATGTCCCGCGCGGCTTTCGAGGCCCACGAGCGTAAGCGCGCGTAATGCGCGATTGCGACGTTCCTCCGTGGGAACTCGCCGATAGACGAGCGGCAATTCGACATTTTCGAGAGCCGTCGTGCGGGCGAGCAAATTGAAACCTTGAAAAACGAACCCAATGAAATGACGTCGTAACAAGGCGCGCCCATTTTGATCTAGTTGTCCGACGTCCACCCCGCGAAACAAATAACGTCCCCCCGTGGGTACGTCGAGACAACCAATTACGTTCATGGCCGTCGATTTTCCAGAACCACTCGAACCCATGATACTCACGAATTCGCCGGGTTCGATCCGCAGGTCCACGCCCGCCAAAGCTCGTACTTCGGACTCTCCGGAACCATAAACCTTTTCCACACCGCGGAATTCCACGATGGGAAAGGATTCGAGGGCAGTTTCGACATTAGCCACGGGATCCCTCCACCGCGGAAAGAATGATTTCGGTGCCTTCGTTGATTTCGCTCGAAATGACCTCCGTCTGTATGCCGTCGGTCGGGCCCGTCTCTACTTTTACGCGTTTCGGGTCGCCCCCTGTCGGGAGCCATAACGCCGGCTCACGTCCGCCACCACCACCAGGCCCATTGCCACCTGGTGCGCGTTTGTTTTGATTGGGACCTCGGCGCGCAGTGGGCAAAAATTGGTCCACCGACACGCCTTGTTGCGAATTGGAACTGTCGCGTTTTCGATTCGGATTAAACCGCAATGCCGCGTTTGGCGCGAGCAACACGCTTTTCCTCTCTTCCACGATGATTGTCGCAGTCGCCGTCATTCCCGGCCGTAGTAGGCGTTTTTCATTGTCCACCGAAAGCCAAGCTTCGTACGTCACGACCGAAGTCCCCGTCGTGGGCATATTCTTGACTGCCAAGACTTTCGACGTAAATGTGCGTCGCGGATAAGCGTCCACCGTAAATGTCGCTTCTTGCCCTTCTCGTACGGATCCAACATCGGCCTCGTCGACTTGCACATTGAGCTGCAGCTCCCCGAGATCCGCGGCGAGTACGAAAAGGACGGGCGTTTGCAGGCCGGACGTCACAGTTTGTCCCGGTTCAACAGCGCGATTCAAGACGACGCCGTCGATCGGCGATTTTATCACGGCCTTGGATAGGTTTGTTTGGGCCACTTTGAGGGACGCTTGGGCCAGGGTGACTTGAGCTCCGGCAGAGACGACTTGCGATTTGGCGCGCTCGTAACTGGCCTCGATGGCCTCGAAGTCCTGCTGGGAAAGAACGCCTTGGGCGACCATGGGTTTGCCGCGGTCGAGCTTCAACTTCGCTTCATTGGCCGTTGCTTTGGCATTTTGCAGTCCCGCGCTGGCGGCCGTGAGTTGAGCGCGAGCTTCTTCGACGCGGGCTTGGTATGTTTCCGTATCGATTTCCGCGAGAATCTGGCCTTGGGTGACTTTTTCGTTGAAATTGACGTGGACCTGTAAAACCCGTCCCGTGATTTCAGCACCGACCTCGACGGTGCTGCGGGCTTTCAACGTGCCCGTGGCGGTCACGCTCACCCGGAGGTCGCCTCGTTCCACTTTTTGCGTTTGGTATTGCATCGTAGGCGTCGTGGCCGTTTTTTGTTTCCAAACGGCGGCGCTGGCGGCACCTGCTCCGAGTAAAACGACGGCCAAGGCGATCCAGGGGCCGCGGCGTTTTTTCTTCTGCTTGACGACTTGCAATACCGCCGGATCGCCATCGGATGGTGCTGTGTTTCCTCGGGAAGTCATGGGGCCTGACTTCTGACGTGGCCTGACGCGATGTCCCTACGGTCGAGATGGAAACAATTTCACGCAAGCGCGGATCGGGCCTTGGATCAAGGACAACTCGAGTCGGCGCGCCGTTGTTCGATCCA
>DAOMZH010001334.1:0-2728 GCA_035437985.1 Polyangium sp. (in: bacteria)
AATCAGGGTCGCAACAGTGCCACGATTCCGTTGGTTTATCGTAGCAATACGAGTAAAGATTCACCACTTGGATGCATCCACCCGCACCTACAGACGCAACTAGCCCAGCGGCAAGCATCACAAATACAAACTTACGCATGGTTCGAGCACGCTAAGCTCGGGTTCGACCATTCGTCAAGATTCGCGGATTTTCATCGGCTCGTAACGCCAAACTTGTTTCGAGAGCACTTGCCAGGCATGCTCCGCCGCACCCGATGAAGTTCGTCAACACGTACCGCCACACCTTGTCAAACCTTGTTGTGATTACATTTTTGTCGATTGTCGCGATTGTGGGTTTTCCCTCGGACGCTCTTGCTGCCCCAAAAGAAAAACGAATATGGAGTTTTCAATATACCCTCGCGGCGAATGCTCCGAGTAATTGCCCCACCGAAGAATACCTTCGCACCTCTCTTGCCACGAATCTCGACGGCCAGGATCCATTCGAAGAAGATGCTCCGCGATCAATCTCCGTCACGGTCGAACTAATTTCGAATGAAGTCGAAGCGCGCATCAAGACTCAGGATGACAATGGTGTCGTCTCAAATAAAACTCCATTGCACGCGCCGTCTTGGCGATGCGATCAATTGGCCGAGCGGATCGTGTTCGCCGTTCAAAACATCGTGGATCCATTGGCATTGCCTTCCGCCAAATCGACAGTTACGGAGAATGCGCCTCAGCCCCTGTCGAACATCGGGCTCGAAACTGCGAATAATGCGCCCAAGAAGGAGCCCACAGCGCATTCGACCGAAAAAACGCCAATGAAACCCCGGCGCTCACCGATAATTCCAATGCTCGGGCTGTCGTTGGCTATCGGCCCTGCATGGTGGAATGCTCCAGAGACCGCACTGAGCACAACGATCGGAATCGAAGCGCTCTGGAAACGCACTGCAGTGGGAATCGAAGGGCATTACGAGTATGCTTGGGCCATTCCAAATCTACCTGATTATGCAGCCGAACGTACAACTATCACGGTCATTGCATGTACACTACGTCGGTGGTCGGCGCGCTTCCTGGTGCGTGGCTGCGGTTTTGGTGATTTCGGGAGCTTGTCCTTTGAACTTGAGAAAAACGATTTTCCAACACAACCCGTCCTGGTGGCTGACGTGGGCGCTCGAATTGGTGCTTCTGTTTGGCCAGTGCAAAGCTTCGGTGTCGAGCTTCGCGCGGATGCGGCTTATGCCATCACCCGGTCACAGGTGCGCATGCAAGACGACCGAATCTGGCAGATGCATCCTTTTACCGGCGCCCTTCGTGTCGCATTTCTGGGCGTTTTCGATGTTTTTTGATGGCCATCGGTCGATTTTTTGAGCAACCCCCCTTTGTCGACACGTAAGGACGTCATGACCGATTTTTCCCAAGGCCCGCCTCCTTCGCGGTCGCGTCATTCATTTGCCGCGTTTTACAAAGCGAACATTTCGACGGTCGTACGAATTCTTGGAAGAATTGGCGTCCATTCCGCAGACATTCCCGACATCGCGCAGCAGATTTTTCTCAAAATCTACAAAGATTGCGAGAAACATGGCTTGAACAGTCCAGACGTTTCGCTTGACACGATTTGTCGGCAGCAAGCAGCAAACCATTACCGACTTCATCGCAATCGCTTCGAAGAGCCCGAGCCCAACGTGGGCGAAGAAATGCCATCCGATGACGAAGATGCGCAAACGCAGCTCGAACATCACGAGCTTGATCAGATTGTCCAACGCATCTTGGATGAAATGACCCCAGAGTTTCGCGATTTGCTCGTCCGACGTGAATTCAAAAAGGAATCACTCGAATCCATTGCCGAAGCGCACAACATGGCACGAAATACGGCGACCGCACGCATTGCGGAAGCAAAAAGGATTTTTCGATTGCGTGCAAAGAGAATCCTGGGCGATAAAAATCTGTGGCTGTTGGCTATCCCCTGGGCAATACAAGCACGCGATCTCAATGCCGACTTGTCCGACGATTTCATCGCTGACATGCAGGATCAAGTTTGGCGCGGTATTGCGCGGGAGCTTGGGTTTTCGGACGAATACACATCCGAAGTTGCTGTTCGCGAAGCTGATTATGAACCACCGCCATCGAAACCACGCACACGCACGATCGCTGCACTCGTACCATGGTCCAAGCCATTGCTCGGTTTTCTAGCAAAGCCGGTATTGTTGTTGGGCGCGGGCATTGTTGCCGGTATTGCAGGCGCATCATTATGGCCGCACGCTTCTCCAGCCATTGCACGACGAATGCCATCGTTGCCTGTCGTCGTATTTGAGCACGACGCTGCGAAGGAAATGCCAGGGGTCGCAATGCCGTTGATTGCGACGACTGTCGTCATGACGGCGCCTCCGAAAGCCTCCCTTGCTCCGCTAGTCGACAATGAATTGCGGACTCTCCAACGTGCACGTGCGCTCATTGCCCAAGGAAGCTACGCCGACGCGCTTGCAGCACTCCGGCAACATGAAAAGGAATTTCCTCGAAGCGAATATGCTGCCATTCGAAGTCAATACATTACGCTTGCCGAGGAGGGCCTCCGCAAAGCAGCTGGGTCCAGTTCGGCGCGGTAACATTTTTGAGCAGTTCGCCCGAATGAATGCGTCTTCGTAACGGCGCGGCATGACGTTTGGCTCTTGGGGCATCTTGACGAAAACGTCATGCCGCGCCATTTCAATGAAGAGGACGACATGCCGACTCGAAGGATTGCCGATCCATT
>DAOMZH010001335.1:0-2723 GCA_035437985.1 Polyangium sp. (in: bacteria)
CGTCGATTGAACGGCTCGTGGATGTCGCCATGCGCATGCGTGACGATCGAGGGCTCGATGAAGTGTTTGCCGCGATGAACCGGTTGCCGCCCTCCTTGGTGACGAGTGGCATCATGTATGCGCGAGGAAAGGCGCTCATCCTCAAAAAAGATTGGGCTGGAGCGCGACAAGCGCTGTTGATGGTCGATCCGCAGAGCAAGTATTTGCATCAATCGGGTTATTTGCTGGGTTTGGTGGCAATGAAAGAAGCTACGCCGCCCCCAGCTCCCGTCGTCGAAGGCGCTCCTCCTCCGCGTGTTCCGCGACAGAGGTATATCCCGGCCATCGACATGTTTTACCGGGTTACGAAATTGCCCGCGGATACGCCGGAGCACGCGCACGTCATTGATTTGGCTTGGCTCGCGATTGGTCGATTGTTCGGCGAAACGGAAGATTTGCTGCAAGCCGTCGATGCGTACAATCACATCAATCGTTCGTCGCCCGAGTTTGGCACGACGCTCTACGAGCTTGGTTGGGTGTATGTGCGTCTAGGCGACATGGAGCGAGCGCAACGAGCTCTCGAGATTCTCACGGTTGCGGATCCGAAGAGCAAGGACCTTGCGGATGGGTTATTGCTGCGCGCAGATTTGATGCTTCGGGCGGGCCAATTCCAAAAAGCTTTACGCGTGTACGAAGGTGTTCGGGCCGAATACGACCCGCTCAGCACGAAAATCGATAGTTTTCTGCGCACCACGACGGATCCCTCCGTTTATTTCGACAAACTGAGTCGTACGGATACCAATTCGTTCGACGCGACCGGAGCCGTTCCGCTCGCAGTCGTGCAATGGGCGCGCGAAGAGGAAAACGGACCGCGGGCCGCAGCAATCATCGATTCGCTCGTGCAATGCCGCAAGCTCATTCAACAATCGAATGACATGATTCGCAAGCTCAGTATCGTCGTTTCGTCCTCGAATCGGGTCCGCGCATTTCCGGATTTGAAAGCGGGCGAAGAGCGCGCGCTGGGTCTCATCAATCGGATTGCCCTCGGCCGTTTGTCGATTGGCCAGGGGCTCGATGCCGTCGAATCTTCGGATTTATCTGGGGAAATTGGCCAAGTGCGAGCGCGACGTCGGGCCCTGGAAAAACGTCTGAGCGTATTGCCCGTCAATGATTCGGACTTTTTGGATCGCGAAGCGCTAGCGATGAGGCAATGGAATGGCCCCTCGCAAACCGTGCAGCGAATGGCCCTCGAACTCGATACGATGGAGACGCAAATCAAGGCGCTCCGCCGGGTGTTGCGAGATTCGTCCAAAGGAACGGTGCTCGAACCAAACATCGTGCAGCGTTTCGAACTGGAGCTGCAGCAGCACGAAAAAGACATCGAATATTATCGCAATCAGATTCAACAAATCGAGCGCGTGGTTGGCGCAGGCAAGATGCAAGTTGGTTTTGGAGACCAACGGTTTGTCGAGGATGCACAGGTCCGGGTTGCGTATCGAGATGCGGTGATTCGGGAAGTGCAATTGGCAATGGGGGGCGCGGGAGGTGGTCCTCTGACTGAATTTGCGCGCCGATCTGCGCCGATTCTGCAAGAAGCTGAAGACGGGGACCGACGTCTTACGGCAGCGTTTACGACGCTAGAGCAAGAAGTATTGCGGCGTTCGACGGAAGTTCGAGCGATTGTCGAGCGCGAAACGGTGGCCATGGTTGGTTATGAAGTGGAGCTCGAGCGGCTCGATCGCGAAGCCCGTAGTCTCGTGGGCGAAGTCGCGCGGCAGAATTTCAATACAGTGCGGGATCGATTGCACAATATCGTTTTGCGTGCGGATGTCGGGATTACGGAGCAAGCTTGGGAGGTGCGCGAAGAGCAAATGACGCGTGTCCGCAGCTTACGTATCGAGCGTACGCGCGAGGAAAAACTATTGAAAGAAGAGCTCGATGAAGTGCTCGAAGACAGCGCCACGCCGGAGGACAAACCGAAGTGAGCAAAGTGCGCCCGCGTAGGAGTTGGTCACATCGCGTAGCCGCGTCGGTGTTGGGATTGCTGGTGGCGACCTGCGCAGTTTCCGGGGCTTGGTCGCAAACACCTCCGCCCGCACCTGCAGACACGACGACCGCAACACCGGCCCTGACAAACTCGACGGCGCCTTCGTCGACGAGTTCGACGAGTTCGACATCTTCAGACGCAACGCCCATTCCTTCCTACACGGGAATTCGTCGCAAAGTTCAGGCGCCTCCGCCTCCGCCCCCGACGCCCGCGCAGGTTGCCGCGCTGGCTGAGCTGGAAAAGGAAGCGGAATCATTTCGCAAATATGCCGTCGATTATCGATCGGCGATGACGCGGATCATTCAGAATCATTACGAAGAGCGTCGTCGTCGGGTCATCGATGCATTGGAAAAGGAAATCAACATCGAGGTGCTCGGATTGAAAGACGCCCGCGCGGAAGCGATTCGGCGTCTCGAGCAATTCGTGGAACGTTATTCGGGGCGAAATGCGCATCCCGAGAGTACGCCGACGGCGATGTTTCGGCTCGCGGCACTTTATGAGGAGCGGGCTCGTGATGAAGGCGATTTATCCGAGGATTTGGGCGTCGCGCTTTTGCCGGCGATTGCCTTGTACAAGCGGCTCATTCGTGAATTCCCGCAATACAAAGAACTCTCCGGCGTGTATTATTACCTCGGTCACGCATTGCACGATTCCGCACGTTTTCCCGAAGCCCAACAGGTGTTTCGGTCGATGGTGT
>DAOMZH010001336.1:0-2718 GCA_035437985.1 Polyangium sp. (in: bacteria)
CCGTAGGGGCGGGCAAGTTCGGGGCCCCGCCGCGGCGCCAAGAAATCAAGCACTCCCGAAGCTTTACGTTCTCAAATTGACGTGACCCAGGACCAGGAGTCGGGGTTCCAAGTTCCGGAGGAACCGGCGAGCACGGGATTGAGAAAAGTGCTGGCGCGCTCGAAAACGTTGTCGATGGTCGGCCAGGGGAGAGCGTTTTCGCGGGCCAGATCTGCATAACGCGAAATCCAACTGGTCGGAGGTGCTGGCAATGAGTTTGGCATTGAATGCGACGAGCGAAATGTGAAAGTCGCTTCGACAGTGTTTCGCAAAGTCATCGCATCGAGCGTCCCCGCCATTGCTAGGAGCACAATGTCCGGCAAATCCTTTACGCGTGAGTTTTCATTTGGGCGTGGCAACGTATAAGCGTGCAGTTTTTCGGCCAGGTGGACTTCGCGGGCATACGCACGAATCGTCGTCACCGGTAGTTCCGCAAAGCTGAAGAAATCATTGCCATGACGAACTTCGGGAGGAACGAGCATGCGATCGCCAAACCCTACGTCGAGACCAAAGCGCGAACCATAAATCTTGCCCGCTAGTTTTGCCTCGATTCGGAACCTCAATCCTTCATAAGCGATCCCCTCCCCTTCAATCGTGGGGAATCGCGGATCCGGCCCAGCTTCGAATTCCAGGAAATCGCCGAGGTCCAATGCACATGCACCTTGCAACATGTCGAGAAAGTCATTTGGGCGCCCATGAAGCATCAGATCGACGTCACGAGTCAACCGTGCGCGTTCCACAAGAAGCGCAAGTGCCACGCCTCCTTTGAGAACAGCCGATTCGCCAAAGTGCGCGTGGATGCGCGCAAGGAATCGGTCGAATATGCATTTTTGGCGGAACGTCGCAATATCAATGCCCTTCGCAATCGCTTCCTTTCGAATGCGATCTTCGAGGGCCCTCTTGAATCTTTCCGGCGTTTTGTATTTCGAGTTCATGCTGATTTGGTGTTTGCCTGGCGCAGTCGCTCTGCTTCGACCTGCGTAATCAATCCTCGCTTCCGGGCGTCTTGGATGGCTTGAATGACGAGGTCGGAGGTGATCCCTTTTTCAATGCAATCCACCAAGGTCCGCAATGGTTTGGTATAAGGAACCGGTCCCATCCAGCTTTTTTCGTTTGTCTCGACAAGGCGATGATGCAGGACGGTGTTCGTGGAAAGGGCCATTCCTTCGACGGGTTTCCATCCTGGCGGGACGGTGATATGTTGACGAACGGGCAAAATATCGGAAAGCTCGTGCAATGCGAGGGCGGTGTCGTGGGAGAAAACGCCTTGTTGTTCGGTTTGGAGCCAGGTGACGACGAGGTCTTCGCGTTCGGAGGGTGGATGCAAAAGAAAACGGTAAACGCCGTCGGCGCAACGTTCGACGCGTTCGTGAATTTCGAGTTGTTCGGCGGAGGTAAAACCGGATTCGAGAGCTTGGGTCAACGTAAAATAACCGGATTGGGTGGTGGCGAGGTTTTGGAGGCGAATGGTTGGTGGGGGCCAATCGAGGAATTCAACCGTTACCCACAACTTGTCAATGTGAAAACTTACCCTTTGCTGTGTCCTTCGAGCCTCGGATATTGCGGCATTGAATTGTTTTAGAAAGGTGGTGCCTTCGTCAACTGTTTCTCTTACACGCCCGACATTGACCCCAAGCCCCAGAAGCTCGACTTCGTAAATACTTTGAAAAACAACTTTGCTCCGATCGGGAATCAATTCGTCATCTGGAAGTGCGGTGCCGTCAACCCTTCGACACAACCGAATCATACCTTGTGAATATATGTCGTAAAGTTGCTCGATAATACGGGCGTCACGCTCACTAATACCATTACTCAGGTTGAGTTTACCTGCGCTCTCGATCCATCGCTCGAAGGATGACAGCTTTTCTAGCAGATTCAAAGTCCTCCTCGCGCTCTCCTGATATCCCTCGATTGGTGGGAGAATCAGTTTCATTATGATGTCTTGCGTGCGGACATCACGAATGAACAGGACACTATCTCGCATGCTCGCAAACAAGACAAAGGAAGCAGCTTGCCTCGCCTCCTCGACCGATCGGCCGAATCTTAGTTGCGTCCACGTAAACGACAAGTTCTCATTCTCGTCCCTGTTGATCACAAACTCTAGTGGAATGCCTTGGTGCTCGTTGCTCATTCGCTCAAATTGCCTACCGTTCCCGTAGGCACGCATCTCGACAAACGGGATAATTGCCCTGTCACCCTGTAAAGAACGGATTTCGATACTCAATGGGGGTGCTGTTTTTTCCCAAGATTGTGGCTCCACAACAATTTGCGTCGTTTCGCCTTCAGTCTCTCCATATAGCCGTTGGTACCAAGCCGGCAGAATAAGCTCGGGCATCGGACCATTTTCA
Source organism: Polyangium sp. (in: bacteria) (assembly GCA_035437985.1). GTDB lineage: Bacteria > Myxococcota_A > Polyangia > Polyangiales > Polyangiaceae > Polyangium. Next base: position 2,388 of record DAOMZH010001336.1, read on the forward strand.
AATATGACCCGCTGTCCACGACGCAATCCTTCCTCAAATCGTTGAACTAGTTCCCGCCCACCCTCTCCGCTCGGGAATCGCATGGTTAGCGTCAGCGGCTTATTGCCCATGAACAGAGGCTGGTGATACCGGGCAATTGTTATTCGAAGCCTGGGTATCCCCTCCTCATCCGTCGTATTCGCGAGCGGCACCTTGACGGTCACCGACGCCTTTTCCCGCCATTTCTTTTTTTCTTTTTCGAGCCCTTCCACAATCCGCGGAATCGCCTCCCAATACCCCACCTGTTTGTCCAAATCCCACACCACGAGCACCACGGGCGGCGATTGCGCCT
>DAOMZH010001337.1:0-2716 GCA_035437985.1 Polyangium sp. (in: bacteria)
CGGATCAAGTATCGACGCATTTCCTGACGTTTTGGATTGGCGGGAAAAACGAAAACCCCTGGGCGACCATCCCGGGGGTTTTCGCTTTGTTGGGGGAAATCGAGACGGGTTGCTTTTTTTCGCTGGTCTTCGTATCGTGACGCGCATGGCCGCCAGCAGTGGACCGTTACATCGATTGTGCCTCGATTCGTGGGAACTATTGCAGACCTTTCGAGGCTCCACGATTCCTCGCGAGGGAGAAACCGTGCGCCTCGAAAAAGACGGAAAAGAAATGACGTATGTCGTGACGCGGGTGCGTTACAAGCTGGAAGCGTCGGGCGAGATGATAGCGTCGGTATTCGTGAAGCCGGCCGTTTGAGCAATTTGCGGAGATTTACTCCGGATCACAAACTCCATCACACGTATTCGTGATCTGGCCGTTGAGCTGGAAAAACGCATCGAGTTGGGCCTTGATCTTGGCATTGCGGCGGACTTCCTCGTGGACCTCGGGTGTTTGATCGGGCGAGGGCAATTTGCAATAAACGCCGGGGAGCTCGGGCAATTTATAGTCGACGAAGAGCAGGGCATCATCGGCGGGTCCGGCGATTGAATCGATTCCCCACACCGGAGCGGAGGCGCCTTCGAGCATTTTGATGCCCGCTGCCCGCGCCACCAAATGAGTGGACAGGTTGTTCACCAAATGGTCGCCGATTGCGTTTTGCATCAAGATGTGGCGATTGGCGGGACTCTTGGGATAAGGATCGTTGAGCAAATGCCCCGCGTACGTCATGGGATCGACCCGGTCCCATCGATTTTGGCTCACCATGACCAATTTGGACAACGTGAGTGCACTCTGGAGCGGGCCTTGTAACAGAGCGAAGAACGGCACGAAACTGCCCGAACGTCCCATATTCAAGGAATAAGGTCCGCCACCTACGCCCAACACGCCGCGGTCGAGAAGGGGGTTGAGGGCGAGCATGGTCACGCCAAAGATCGCTCCTTGGCTGATGCCATAATAATAAAGTTTGTCTTTGTCGTAGAGGGTTTTACCGAATCGTTGCAATTCGGGCAGGTCGGCAATCGGCCCTTTTAATGCATAGGACAGCGCAATGAAATTCACGATGCCTTGATGCAAACGGTCGACGAAATCGAACATGTGCGCTTGATCTTCGAGCCCTTTTTGAATCACGGTATTCCGATCCGGTTCAGTCATTCCCCACCAATCGACAGCTGCCGCAATGTATTTGCCCTGGTTCTCGTAACCACGCATGAAGCTGTAATTGATTTCCTCCTGCAAACCAAAAGCTCCATGGCCATATTCGAGAATCCGCATCGGCTCGAAATTGGCATCGGCCGGATTGGCACTATGAGGCACTTGCAGCGTAAAGGTCACCTCGGCTTCCCCATTTTGCTTGATGTGTCCACTGCCATCGCGGACCAATGTCGCGCCGAGCTGGTCGTTTTGAAGGAACAAGGGCACGCGAATGGTGCCTTCGATGCGGAGCCAAATGTTTTCGTTTTCCGCGACGGTGTTTTCAACGGCTTTCGTCACGGTGACGATGGGTGGCGTAGCCTCGAATTTGGCAATGATCTCGTCGCGCATGAAAAGCAGATCACGCGTCACGTGCTCTTCACTGCCCGTCGTGAAATCCCAAACGAGCTGAAGTTTGTCGCGACTGACGCCCAAAGCTTCGAGCTTGGGAAAGATTTCTTTTTCGTACCGCGTGGCAATCGGGTCCAGAAGGGGATCTCCAGCTGTTTTTTTATCGCGAATACGGGCAAATCCTTGGGGTGCTTCGGCCAAGGGTCCGGACGAACCGTCTTCCTTCGCGGAGAAAATGCCTTGTAACGCCACAATGTAGCGTTTTTGGTAATCGAGTTTGGAAAAAGGCCGGACAATGAAGGCCCGTTCGGAGAGTTCCGAGGCATTGAGGTCGACTTCGCCCCAGACCGGAACGGCTTTTCCAGTTTCTGTGTCAATGAGCAATACTTTGCTGTCGGGCGATTGGCTCTTGGTGGGATCGTCGGTATGAAATACGACGCCTTCTGCCGTCACGCCCTTGGAAAACAGGGCCATGATGGGTTGGTGCGTGGAAAAACCATCGATGGGATTATCGGCAGTCACGTCGAAATGAACTTCGGCCGCGGTCATGGGCTTTGCCGCTTCAGTCAGCGCAACGCGTTTGCCGGACGGCATAGCTGCGTCGTCAACCAGAAAATAATCCGAGGGATAAGGGAGCATGCAATCGTGCTCGAAAGCGATTGGATTGCAGCCTTCGGGAACGGCGAGAGGTTCGAGGGTTTGAGAATCGGTGCCGCTACAGCCGAGCGTCGTTGCGCCGAGGAGTGAAGCGAAGAGGAATGAAGAAACAAGGTGGCGTCGCATCATGATGGAGTCCTCCGGAATGGAGGACCCTATCATGATTGGCGGACAAACTCACGATGTCTGGGGAATCAGGGGCAAGCCCACTCGGCGGTGCAACGGGTGGCGACAGCATTGACGCAAGCCGCGGTCCACGAGCCCGCTCCGGTGGCACAACAAGACGGCATGGTCGCGCAGATGGAAGCGACGCAGGCATTGCATTGGCTATTGAGTTGGCTGCCGGTTTGGCAGACACTGTGCGCGCATGACTGGCCGTTGACGTTGCAGGACGTTCCGTCGCAATACATCGGCGCGCGGTCGCGACAAACCTCGGTCCAACCCGTCGTACAGCATTGCGGCTTGACTGCACAAATT
>DAOMZH010001338.1:0-2715 GCA_035437985.1 Polyangium sp. (in: bacteria)
GCCGATCGGGGTTGCGGAAGATCAGCAATGTGGTCGCGTGGTCTTGAGCGACATCCACGTGTCGTCTGGCGACAAGGTGAATACGCCTTTCCCGAGCGGTTGCACGACGACGGATTTGTCGCCGCAAGAGAAGGCGCTGCTCTTCATGCTCTTCGATCTCTCTGCATGCGTTCAGCCCGACGACCAGCCCCCCATTCCCCCCAAGTGACGCGTGTTCACCTGCCCGTACCTGTAGAACTTCGGTTCACCGTCGGCCAAAACCTCACTATTTAGGCCGAAAACTGGCGTTCAGACACAAACGGGCTAAGTGGGAAGTGCGGCCATGCGCATCAACGCTTCTCTATTGCCCTTCCTCGTTGCGACCTCCGTCTTCGGCCTTGCGTGCACTGCCGCGGCGATTGACCCACCGAAAACAGCGCCTCCACCGCCGCCTCCACCACCACCGCCAACGGTCACCGTGGCGACGGCAGCACCGACCGAACCTCCGCCAGCGGCAACGCCACCACCGGCTGCAACCCCAGCAGCAACCGCACAACCAGCACCGCCCCTCGATTCCTTTGCAGCATCAACGAATTCTGCGTCGGTCGCCGCATGTCCCCCCGACATGCAATTGGTCGATGGTGAGTACTGCACGGAAGTCGAGCACAAGTGCAAGAGGAGCTGGTTTGACAAGTCAAACAAGAAGGTCGTGTGCGAAGAGTTCGAACCTGTCGCGACGTGCGTGGGCGCGAAGGTGAAGAAGCGTTACTGCGTCGATACCTACGAATGGCCGAACCAAAAGGGTGTGCGTCCCGAGGTGATGAATCGTTTTCATCAAGCGGAAATCAAGTGCGCCTCCGTGGGCAAACGCATGTGCACCGAGTCCGAATGGAACTTTGCGTGTGAAGGGCCGCAGATGACTCCCTTCCCGTATGGGTTTGTCCGGGACGCAGCAAAGTGCAATGGGGATCATGCTTGGGATGGTCCGGATATGAAGAAAGTTGCCAAGCGCGATGGTGGTGAGCTGGCGCGTTTGTGGCACGGTGTGCCGAGTGGTTCGCAGCCGCAATGCATCAGCGCATTCGGTGTTGCCGACATGCCGGCGAACACGGATGAAGTCGTTGCGAGTGAGCAACCCAAGGGCAGCCGTCACGCCAAGTTCGACAGCGTTCATACGGGCGGACCTTGGTACAAAGGCGTGCGCAACCAGTGTCGACCCAAGGTCTACACACACGACGAAGACTTTTATTATTACTTCCTGAGTTTTCGCTGTTGCGCCGAAGCGGACGGTAAGCCGACGGATCCGCGAACGCCTTGGCAACTGCGCGACAAGTGGCCGGTCGACCGAGTCGAGAAACGCGCGGGCTTTACGATCGAGGAAATGCGCAAGAAGCTCGAGCTCAAGAAGCAAGGCCAATGCGTGTGTCCCGAACAAGACATCTTGTGCAAGACGATGTGCGGGACTCTGCTTGGTCCGGGGGCTGTCGACGCCAAGCACTGACGCAAGTCAGTGAGCCGGAAACGATTCCACGTAACGCATGAAACGTCGCAGGTAGGGCGTGTCGAACTGGACTTTCGTGATGCGTTCGAAGGCGATGACGGACGGCACTTCGTCCCAATGTCCGAGGGCGTCGACGTAAAGAAGAGAGATGCCTTCCGAGGTGACTTCGAGAACGCGACCCAAGTAGAAGGATCCTTCTTCTTCGCTGTCGTCTTCGCATTCGATGATGATGTCGGCGAAGTGCGTTTGGATGGATCCAAGGGCACTTTGTAGATTGGCCAAGTCCACGTGAATCGGGATTTTCGTGCCCGCGAGCAGTCCTTCGCCCGCGAGCATGCGGTCCCAATGTTTCTCGTGGGGGCCTCGTTCATGCGACAACACATCTTCCAGTCGGAAAATCGTGTAGCCGTCGGGCTCGAAGTCGTCGAAACAGTGCATCAGCCCGAGTACGGGGCTCAGCCCCAAGAGGTACCCGTGCAATGAGGGCTCTGCCGAAAGGCTCCGTTCGATGCGCAGCATCTGCGCTGTTCCGATGTGTTCAGCCAGGGACGCGTACATGTTGGTTCGTGGAGGTCCTAACCTGAATCAAAACAGCCGGACCTGCATGCTCGGAGCAGGATGCTCCCGTTCATCGGCTGTCCGCAACAATTTCGTACGGGTACCTGACGAACCTTGAAATCAATGTGAGGGGGTGGGCGTTCTTTTTTTCGAGCTGACGAAATAACGACAAAACTTTTTTTTCTTGTTGTTGTCACAGAAGCTCTGGAACACCCGATACGTCGAAGGAACCATTCGCGCTCGGTAGATGAGGAGAAAGTCATGAACACGCTCAAGACGTTCGTTGCCCGTTGTGCTCTTGCTTGTGCTGCCCTTTCGGCGGCTGCTGCGTTTTCCCAGGATGCTCGGGCATGTGGCGATGTGTTCATCCCCGAGATCGATCATCGCATTCAGGGTTTGGCGAATGCCGAAAAGGCCCTGCGCGATGGCAAGGTTGTTGCTTCGGCCCAGTCCATCGTGCGGATGTTCCCGGAGATTCGGACGATCAATCCGGGTAAAGACGGGATGCTTGGTCGTGCGCAACGCACGTTGGCGATCGCGCTGGTCCGAACGGATGGGGCGATCGAGCTCGACCCGACGTGGCGCGCCAAGACGGCCGAGGAGCGGGCGAAGAACGTGGCGTGGGCCGTTTCGTCGCTCGAACGATTGCGCACGATCCGCAAGAATGACCCGGCCGT
>DAOMZH010001339.1:0-2712 GCA_035437985.1 Polyangium sp. (in: bacteria)
ACCCGGCAGACATCGCGACGGGTGGAACGAAGGCCGAGGGATACGAATCGATGCTCGTGCAAGTCGGCGACGTTGCCATCACGGTCGTCAACTCGGACGACCCCATGGATTTCGACGAGTTCACGGTGACGGGCGGATTGCGCATCGACGATCAGTGCACCGACGCGATCAAAGACATGGGGCTCAACAACACGTGTGCGGTTGGTTCCACCTTCCCAGCAATCACCGGCGTACTTGGATACTCGTTCAACAACTTCAAGCTCACGCCGCGTTCAGCGACGGACATCGAGTTTGTCGAGTGCAACCCGTTTGTCCCGTGAATCCCTCTTCGATGTCCATCGGGGCATCGTGAAAACTTCGTGAATCCTTCCAAAGTCCAAGGGGCGTACGTGTCGAAAGGCCCGTGCGCCCGTATTTGCTCCGAGCCGCCTTTGCGCTGCTGGCGTTGACGATTGCGTCTTCCGCGAGCGCTGAAAGCGACAAGAAAAGTCCGCCGACGAAAGAATTGGCCGACAAGCTTCTCGACCGAGGAGCGTTGGCCGAAGCGTCGCGCGCGTATGCCGCGTTTGCGCGCGAGTTTCCAAAGGATCCCCGCGCGCCACGAGCCTTTGCGGATGCGGTCATTCTCAATTCGCGCCTAAAGCTGGTCGACCTCGACATCGCACAATCGGACTCGAGTTATTTTGAAAATACGTTCGTCCCGATGAACATCGAGGTTTGGTCGGAGATGTCGTTCACGCTGATCGACGGTTTTACTCTCCGCAACGATTCTCGGGCCGCGCGAACGTTGTTGCATCGAACGTTGGCCGTGCTCGATGATTTGGTGGCCGAAACGCGGAAGAAAAAAACGCATTCCTTGCAGCTTTTACAAGAAATCGAGATTGGCACGCGCAGGCGCCTTGCCCGTGCGTATACGCACGCGGGTGATCACAAAGGCGCGGACGCGGAATATGCGCGCGTCCGTAAAATCGCTTTGGATGCTGGGGTTTGGCCAAATAAAAAACCGGCGCGAAACAAACCTCTCTGTGCCGAGACCATGGATACGATTGCCGAAGCTTTGTTTTATGCGGCCGAGCAAAAACGATTCGAGGCAGATCATGTGGTAATGCCCTCCTACCGCGGCATGGGTGATCGCGATTCTGTGCTGCTCTTCGTCAATGGCCCAGGTAGACGGTGGTATGAGAATCGGGAATACGCCGTAAAGGAAGCGCATCGCTATTACGCGCTCGTCGTGGGAGCGGAATTGCCCAAACCCATTCCGCCCAAAGCTGCGCCGCCACTGTCGGATAGAGTGGATCTCTTGGGCGGAGATCCTCTTGCGCCCGATATGCCTACGGAAAACGATCCGTTTGGTCCGGATTATATCGGTCCGCCGGTCTTGTCGCCGCTTTGGGCCATTGCCGCTGCCGAACGAGTTGGATCTTTATGGAGCAATTTGGCTCGCGAATTCCGAACGATGCCCGTTCCCAAGGAATGGAAACAAACCGGCCTGATTCCAGGCACGGATCTCACCTATGAAGAACTGAAAGGCCAGTACATCACGCTCATAGATCCGCCCGACGAAACGCAGAAAATGGTGGCCAAATATGCTTATCGGGCTTGTCTCGAGCTTTCGATTCGTCATCGAATCGTCAATGGCCACACGGACCGCTGCATCGATTGGCTGGCGCAAAATTATGGGGCGGAATATAAAGTCGTCGACGAATTCATGCCGCCGGGCGAATTTTTCGCATTGGGTAGATTCACTCGCCCGGCGAACTTGCCTTTGGTTACACACTGACGAACGAAGTCACGGGACGATCGCGCCCGTAGGCTCGGTGCTAATCGAATCAGCGAGTGGACAAGCATCGATGCCCACTTCTTTGGCCTTCGTACGAATTTTGGAAACTTGTTCTTCGGGAGCCTTGACGCTCACGAGCGTGCGAAATTCGATGAAATCACCATTGTCGACTTCATCGGCGAGCCACGCAGTACGTTTGCGACCAATTTCGAGCAAATCTTCGCTGGGCGACAAACCTGCCAATTGATCCACGTTGCAAAGCATTTTCATGGCTTCGGGGAACGTGTGTTTCGAGGTTTGTGCCGGGGCGGACGGGGCAGGCGTTTGACTTGCACAACCCACGAGGGCAATGGACAAAAGAGCCCCACAGATGGGGAGAAATCGATTCTTCATGGCGCCATGGACACGAGCTGCCGGCGCATCCTTGGCGCAATTTTTCGCGGGGCGCGATAAAGAATCAGCCCATGGCTTCGACAGGGGGAGCTTCGACCGCGACGGAGGGTTGTTCGGCTCGACGAACTCCACGGGGCATCGTGGTATTGCCGACAGCAATATCGAGCATCTTTTTTACGCGGGTGAAGACATTTTCTTGGACGTAAGGAATGCCGTATTTTTCGCAGAGGGCGCGCACTTTGGGCTGCACGATCTGGTATTGGCGCATGGGAATGTCGGGCCAGATGTGGTGCTCGATTTGGTAATTGAGCCAAAAATGAGCAAAGTCATTCAAGTCGCCGCCGGTATCGAAATTGACGGAGCCGATGATTTGGCGCAGGACATGTTCGGCGCGCGAGGCGGGACGATCTTCGAAGCGGTAGATGTCATCTCCAGAATGATTGGGCACGATGACGGCGAAGGTATGCAAATTGCTCAGGGCCTCAGCCATGACGGAATTGCAAAATGCACTAAACGCGCTCCACGGACCCAGCGGCATG
>DAOMZH010001340.1:0-2711 GCA_035437985.1 Polyangium sp. (in: bacteria)
GGTCCGCCCATAACACAACAGCCAGACACAAAGGTACCCCATACCGCGACAAACGTCGCGGTAAACCGTCGATTTCTTGTCATATTGGTTTGCCCCTCTTATGAGAGACGAACCCGGACTCTAGTCGTTGGGTGGCGGCGCACGCAACCCCCATTTCACGGGGTAGGACAGCTTATGTCCGAAGGGGGGTGCACGGGTGCGGTGAGGGCGGAAGGCTCGGTGATGGATAGGTCCAGCGTTACCGTGACTCGCCAGGCGATGAAGAATGGCTGCTCAAATCAACCCGATGCTTTGCGTCAGGACGAACCATGGCGCGGAAACATGGAATCGTGTGTCGCCCATCGGATCGTATTTGCGGACAAAAATGTAAACGAACCGTCACGAACTTCTGGGACGATGTACTAGATGCTTTTCTTCGCCTAAAACTTGTGCCGCGTCAAAAATGGCTGGACGTCGTCCCAGACCATTGCCGACACGGCTCGATCCTGAGCGTAGGTCACGTTCGTTCGGTACGTCCAAACCGGTTCGTGTCGGGTCGGGGAAAGTAGCGCCTCGTCCCACCCTTCGTTGATGTAATCCGCTGATGTACTACCACGCGGAACAGGCCAGGGCGTTCCGCCCATACCCCCGTGCGTGCACATGTACTTCTTGATGGGCTCGTATTGCGTTGGTGGACTGTAGCGCAAACCGTCGTTGCCGAACGACATGCGTGATCGTGCCGCCGGATCCCGAATCACGTGCATGACATGATCAACATTGTTCGGGATCGATGCGGCGTCGTAGGCGAGATGCCGGTCGACGCAATCGAATAACATGAGCGCGCGAACGCGAACGCCCGCCGATTTCAACCGATCCGCCACGACCACGACACCTGCCGCTCCTCGGCTGTAGCCCGTCATCAGGATCGGCTCGTCTGGGGCTTGCCGCCGTCTTTCGTTGACGAATGAAAGTGCGCCGTCGATTGCTTCGGGCAAACCACCACCCAGCGTCAAAGGCCCGCGAAAGTAGCGAGCTGTGGGTTGGCGATTGCAGATTTTGCGGACGAAGCTATCACGAAAGTCCAGATCGTACGAGCGATCCCGCGAAGCACCGGGGGCGAATCCGCCGCCCGTACCGTCAATTCCAACCAAGATAGGCATTATCCGCGCCTCCTCGAAGCACCGTTGGACGAACAATCACCAAACCGTGACATTTTCGCTGATCGTTTTGGCGCTGTCAACGTTTTGTTGGGGCCGCGAGGCGGAAGATCGCCGGCGGCGTCGGATGCAGGAGCACAGGATCTCCCGCTCGGGGAGTCGAGCATGCAATCGCCCACGACGAGGCAAAGACGCTCAAAGTTCGGTCACTCGTTGGATGTCGACGTGAGCTATTCACGAACGCCGGCTTTGAGTTCATTGCGAATTTCTCGAAGGGTTGCGAGAGTGTCTTCGCAATAGGAGCGCATATTTGTGCTCATCGTAGTCTCCCGCAGTTGTTGAGCAAGATCTGCGATTAGCGGTTCCAGCACCGCCACACCCTCGTCGAATTCGCCATTCTGTTGGCAACAACGCGCGTAGATGCCGGTAAGGTCATGTTTCTGTTGGTCATTTGAGAAACCCCGTTGAAGCAATTCCTCCCAGATCCCACGACAAACTTCCTGGGCCTGGTCATCATGGAAGGCGTGGCTCAGGATCCATTCCGTGACACGTCGCTTGGTTTCCGTAATTTTGTTTTCGTCGCCCCGCAAGCGTTCGACAAATTCCTCTTCTATTTGTCGATAATCACGAATGACATCCTCGAAGCGCCGCTCTTCCTTGCCCAGATAAACCGCATTGATTCGCTGATTAAAAGCTATCTCATCAGGTTCTAGTTCCGACCCTGTCCTCATGGTGTCGTTCCTTCCCGCCTCGCCGCCCTTGTCAATAACACGATTCCCATTCGTCCCAAACAATTACTGCGGGTGGCCATATTTTTCGAAGATCGCACGAACGTTTACACAAGCCACATCTCGTCTGATTCCAAACATTCCCGCGTGCGCGACCTGCTGGACTCTCAATGCAATTCTCATAATGCGTAGTGCACGCGTCCTTCCATGGTATCCGCCGATTCTTTATTGCTTCTGCCACATCATCTGCGGCTTTCTCGACAACCTTTACGGTCACCGCAGTTAAAATCGTAACCGCACCTGCTTCGAGCACTATTTCGCTCACGACGATCGTCACTCCTGCAACAACAATCACCACAGGATGGCCCACAAGGAAACGTTGCGCTGCGTTTGTTTCTTGGCGCCGGTACTTCAGCAATTCCAAACCCTTACGAAATGGTTCTTCTGCAATGGGCATATCGTACAATACATTCCGCATACATGCTCCGAAATCAGGGGCCGTGTTCGGAATGCCAACAATGGTCACGTCTCGTTGGCCCTCTTCCGTTACCTCAACCGTCGCATTGAGGGCAAGATCCCCCGCCTCCAACCGCGCTCCATGCTCCGCCACGCAATCTTTTGTGTGTTCGACCGAGATATCTGGAAAACTCGTGCGGCCCATCCCAACCTTTTGCGTGGCAGTTACCGGCTCGAGACGATTGCTGCACGCAGCCCCCAAACCCACCACCGCAACCAATGGACACCAGTAACGCTTCATGGAGAACCTCCCATCTCGGGCAGGCTACGAGGGCCATCATGCTCGGCCAACTTTTCTACAAGGTCAGGAAGTCCGTTCCAGGCATACCGA
>DAOMZH010001341.1:0-2695 GCA_035437985.1 Polyangium sp. (in: bacteria)
ATACGGGGTCGGTTTGCAACGGAATGGGCGATTGTCGCAAGATCGTTGGCAAAACATGTGCCACCGATACTGACTGCGTCAGTAACAAATGCAACACCACGACCCCCAGGTTTTGCCTTGGCGCCAAGGGTGAACCGTGCACCAATGGCACCACTTGCGCATCTGGGGTCTGCGATGGCAATGGCGCGTGCACGTAACAATGCCCCACCCAATCCACGACAAACCCCAGCTTCGGGAGTGCTCGATTTCTCGGCGCCGCGGCGGGGCCCCGCTGTCTGAGCCCCGCAGGGGCGAGTTCGGGGTGCCGCGCGTGCCGAGAATTCGAGCCTCCCGATGCGCACCAAACGCACATGGCTCCAATTACGCCACCCGCGTTGCCCCGTGATTGCCGCACTTACCCCAAAAATCTCCCTCACAAAAAGCAGCAAATGCAGATGGCACCCATTACGCCACCTGCATTCGCTGCGCAATTTCAATCAATGCTTCTTTCGCTCCGAGGGGCAAACCAATCTGTCCCTCGGGCACATCCGACTCTCGCACATTAATTCGTACCAGCAATCCTCCAAACGCTGCGGCCACCTGCTCACTCAAGTGCCGCACCGTGGGAATCGCCGTACCCGCACCACATTCAATGACCACCAAGTGGCCCCGTACCTCCTTGGGCAAACCATCGATCCATTGCTGTAGTGCCGCTTCTTGCGCGCTCGAACGCGTCCCGTCCCAAAACCAATCACCAAACATTAAAATGTTGGGACGCGCCAAACCTCCACAACGTGGACACGCCGGAAGCGGAACCTTTGCTCGGAACGTTTCCACATCCACCTCGATGTGAAACGGGTCCGCCGAAAAAATTCCGATCCCACATCCTTTCGTGCACTGCATGAAATCGATCACCCCATGGCATTCCACAATACGCCCAGGCTCGAACCCCGCCCTTTGAAACTGTCCATCCACGTTCGACGTAAAGACGAAACTTCCGTGCGCCATCCGTTTCGTCAACTCGCGCAAAATGCCAAATCCCGCGTGCGGCGTCGTTTTGCGACAAAGTTCCAGGCGATGGCCGTAAAACCCCCACGCAAATTCAGGATCATTGGCAAACCATTTCGGATTCGCCAGGGAAGAAAACCCGAGCCCGAGCTTCTTATACGGCGGATACGCACGCCAAAACCCCTCATTGCCGCGAAAATCCGGCAATCACGAATCGACGCCCATTCCGGCACCCGCCGTGATCACGAGCGCCCGCGCCGATTCCAAAGCGCGGGCCACTCGTTCGAATTGTGTTGTGAGTTCAGTCATGTTCGAAGTCAGCCAAGGTGCAACTCTATTGCTTCAAGGCGCACCACATGTGCCATTGCCCATTGAATCAGGCGTGCATTTGGCATTTGTCGCCGCCGGACATGGATCCGGCGGACACATGGCCATACAGCCCATTTGCTGATATTGCTTCAACGCGTCGAGATACGCTTGCACCTCGGGAGAGTTGAGGTCATTAACCGCGATCGGGCAACACAACCCTTGAATGATTTCTTTGCATTGCATTCCGGGCGTGCCCTCCAAATTGCATTTCTGCGCCGGAAGCTCCGTCTGCTGAATCTCCAGCATCAACGGCGCGCAATCGGCTCCACCCGACCCACCCGAACCTGTATTCGTCGCTCCACCGGCGCCTCCGCCATTACCAGCACCCCCCATTCCAGCGCCTCCAGCCCCTCCCGAACCACCGTTCACCGCTCCGCCAGCACCACCTTGGCCCGTGCCGCCCGTACCACCCGCACCGGTTTCACAATTCATCCCCGGAATGCAAGTCCCACCTCCTGTCGGATCCGATGCCGGTGCGCCCGGACAACCACTCACCAGCAACGCAACTGCGGCAACTTGAGCAATGAATGCGATTCGCATGACTCGACCTCCTCTCGCAAATTGCAAGGGAATCACAATTTCGACGTTTTTCGAAATTTTTGGATTGTTAGGGCAGCAATTCGTCCATTGGCGACGCCGAATGAACCGTTCGAGCTGCCTTAGTTGCCAGGCGAATGCTCAAAGTTCATTTTTCCGTGCAAGAAGTGTCGCGCACGATTTCGCCGCATTCGCAACGTCGACGTTCCAATTCGGTGCCCCGTATTTGCCATCGATACGGACCATTCGAAAACGGCTCTGTTGCGGATCCACTTCAAACGCGGGCAATGACTTGATCGCGCTCGTAACGCCAATTGGCGCTCCAGCCAAGTAAATATCCGCCCCGACCAGGCGATAGAGCACCTGCGAATCTACCGTCCCGTCGAGCTCGCAAGAATTCTTCGCCGATCCCGTCAAGAGCGGATTGACCTCCATATCAATGAACGCTCGCCCTTGAAGCGTCGACCCCGGCACGTTCGGAGTTTCCGCATTACATGGAACGCCCGACTTCACATCGTCGGGGGTCGTGCCACAAACGTTCACCGTGACCGCGGGATACGTGTCCGCATCGTCGTCACGTAATGAAGCACAATCGTTCACACACGCCATTTCGCATTGATTCGTACGTCCGAGGTTTGTCGCAGTACACGTCGACGCGGCATCGTCCCATACCGGCATCATATCACCACCTTTGGTGGCACCTACGGTGAGGACAAACCTATCCAGTGCGAAATTCGTTCCATTCAAAGAGCCACCGACCGGCGCAGTTTTGATGTTCGGTAAGGCGTCGAGCAAGGTTTTC
>DAOMZH010001342.1:0-2693 GCA_035437985.1 Polyangium sp. (in: bacteria)
TGGCGCGTTGCGATTTTATTTCGACCCTCTGATTCAAGCCGTGCACGAGCATGGCGGTTTCATCGTGGGGTTTGCCGGCGATGCGTTCACGGCGGTTTTTCCGCACGCACCTGGTCGAAATGTCGGTGAACACGCGCTTGCTGCCGCGCTCCGGATGCGCTCGTTTTTCCTGAAGCACCCCGAACTCAAGACCAGTTATGGCCAGTTCGAGTTCTCGTACAAGGTGGGTTTGTCCTGGGGAGCGGTGGAATGGGGCATCGTGCGGGTGTCCGCCGAACGCGCGTATTTTTATTTCCGCGGCCCCGCGATCGACAAGTGCAGCGCCATCGAACACCACGCCGAAAAAGGCGACATCTTGATGGACGCCGCGTTTCGTCAACGCGTCCCCAACAAACGCTACATGCAGAGCGCCGAGGCCGAAGGCGTCTTCAAACTCCTCGACCTGCAAGAGGTCAAACTACTCGCGGTCAGTCGTCCCAACCCGCCCGGCGACGGTGCGCATTTCATCGCGCCCGGCGTCCAGGACGTGCCACCGCAAGGCGAGTTTCGTCAGGTCACGAGCGTCTTTCTCGCATTCGAAAGCATTCCGAGCTTCGAAGAGCTCATCAAGTTTCTGCACGAGTACGCCGATCGTTACGGGGGCACCTTCACCGGCGTCGACTCGGGCGACAAAGGCACCAACTGCCTCATTCATTTCGGCGCGCCGATCATGCACGAGAACGACCTCGAACGCGCCCTCGACTTCGTGCTCGGACTACGCAAAGCCGCCCCGAAAGGCATGCTCATGCGCGCAGGCGTGACGCACGAACCGCGATACGCAGGCTTCAACGGTGGGACAAACCGGCGCGAGTTCGCATGTCTCGGACGGGCGACAAACCTTGCTGCGCGTCTGATGATGAAGGCACCGTGGCGCGACATTTGGTGCGACACGGACGTCTACAACGTTGCCTTCGACACTCATCAATTCAAACGTGTCGGCGAACACGTCTTCAAAGGTTTCGAACATCCCATCGAGGTCTATTCACTCGATAGCAAGCGCGTTGCGGCCCAACGTGAGTTCCATGCGCGAGGGCTCATCGGCCGCGAAAAAGAGCTCGCGGACCTCTCGAACCTCGTTACCGAGATCATCGAGCAGCGCACGGCGGGAGTGATCTACGTCGACGGCGAACCGGGTCTTGGAAAAAGCTTTCTGGTCGAAACATTTCGGCGGGGCATCGAAGACAGTCGCAACGAAGGGACGCCGGTTTGGATTGACGCACGTTGTGATCAAACGCTACGCAGCAGCCTCAATCCGTTCGAGTACGCGCTGAAAGAATATTTTGGGCAGAGTGCGGCAAACACGCGCGAGCAAAGGCATGCGGCTCTCGATGAAGCCTTGGACAAACTCATCGATCGGCTTCCGGAATCGTGTTCGCACTTGGCCCGACAACTTGAACAAGCACGCAGTACGTTTGGCGCGTTGATCGGGGTACGTTGGGATGGGTCCGACTACGAACGTATGGACCCAAAGCTTCGTTTTACCCGGACGCTCGAAGCGATTGCGCTGTGGATCGAAGCGGAGAGTCGTTTGCAGCCGGTCGTTCTGCACATTGAAGATGCACACTGGGCCGATAGCGATTCACTCGAAGCCATTCGGCAGATCACGGCAGCCGTGCGCAAGTGTCCCGTGGCGATCATCTGCACGTGTCGCAACGATGATGATGGTTCGGCATTTCGGATCGAGTTTGACGAAGCGGTTCCCGCGCATGCGGTGTCGCTTGGTCCGTTGCCGAAAGAAAAAATCGTCGAGCTCGCGACGGGGCTCATGGGTGGTCCCGTGTCGGAAATCTTGGCTGTTTTCCTGTCCGAAAATGCGAATGGAAATCCTTATTTTGCCCAAGAAATCATGACATTTTGGCTCGAAGCCAATCAGCTCGCGGGCAAGAAGAAAGACAAAGAAGACACGGGCGTTTCGACACCGAGCATCTTTTTGCTCCCCAACGACGTCAACAGCTTGCTCATTGCGCGCCTCGACCGTCTCGAACCCAAGGTAAAACGCGTGGTGCAAGCTGCGTCGGTCCTAGGTCGTGAGTTCGATCTCCGCATTTTGTCGCCGATGATGGAGGACGATCCAAACCTCGAAGAGTTGGTCCGGGTCGGCGAAGAACAACGAATTTGGTTGCCGATGTCCAAGGGGCGTTTTCGGTTTGGCAACGTGCTCTTGCGCAACGCAGCGTACGAGATGCAGTCACGAGCGCGTTTGCAAGATCTGCATCGACGTGCGGCTGAAGCGATCGAAGAGATGCACTCCGATGATCGCGACAGTCAAGCGACGGCACTCGGACGACATTGGCAACGCGCAGGCCGATCGGATCAAGCTCGACACTACTTCCTCGCGGGTGCACGCAAAGCTGCCGAGCGTTACGCACACGGCGAAGCCAAACGTCTGTACCGCGCGTACTTCAAACTCACCAAGGATCCGACCGACGAGAGCGTGGTCGTGCATTACGAGTTTGCCCTGCGCGTACTCGAGTTGCAGGGGCGGTTTGACGAAGCGATCGAAGAGCATCGACGAGTGATCGAAGAAGCGCAGCGACTTGGCGATCGGGCGTCGGAAGCGTTGGGACACTTGGGGCTGGGGCGCGTGAGTTGGTACGTAGGTCGTTTCGACAACGCGCGAGCGCATTACGAGCAAGCGTTGATGACCGCGCGAG
>DAOMZH010001343.1:0-2688 GCA_035437985.1 Polyangium sp. (in: bacteria)
CGCCATTGCTTGCGGTATCATCCCGATGATGAACTTCTGCGTTCTCCAAAAAATCCTTGATTTTTCGCCGAGATAGTCTATCGTACGCGCGCCATGGCCGTTTTGGAAGCCGCTGCACTTGTTTACTTTGACGAACAGCCGCAATTGGCCCTCTTGCTCGATGGCAATGCACACGTCGTCCGCGTCAGCGATCGCTTGCGCAAGTACATGGGCATTCCCGAATCCGTCACCCTTGCCGGCCCTTTGAGCAACCTGGTTTCTCCTGGGCGACATGAACCTTTGCGCCTCGGGCTCGACGCCATTCGCGAGCCTGGAAGCGAGACGAGCATTTTGCTCAGTATGGTCTACGAGGGCCAAACTTCACCCTCGATTGCGTGGCGTTTTTCCAGGTCGCGCGATGGGAAAACCATTCATGCCGTCGCGTTGGAACCTGAAGAGAAGCAAACCGGACGGGTTGTGGCGAGTGATCTGGGGCGAAAAGTCGACTTTCTCCAGCGCATCATCGATACGATGCCGGTCGTCGTTTGGGCCGTTGACGATAACGCGATTTTTACGTTGTCGGATGGTGCGGCCCTCGCGACCTTGGGCCTCCAACCAGGCCAAGTCGTTGGAATGAATTCCCTCGAGCTTTATGCCGCGGAACCGGCGATTGTCGAGGCCATTCGGGACGGATTGGCGGGCAAATTCACGTGTCACATCGTCTCGGGAAGCGGATTCATGTGGGAATCGCGGTACATTCCCATCGTCGCCGACGACGGGCGCGTCACTGGGGTCGTTGGGTTTTCCTTGGACGTCACCGAGCGCGTGCAGGCCGAAAAAGAATTGCGGCAACAATTGGAATTGGTCGAGCAACAAGAAACGGCCATTCGATCATTGTCCACGCCGATCATGCGCGTGTGGGACGGCGTATTGGCTTTGCCGCTCGTGGGAATGCTCGACGCCACGCGCATCGAACGTATTTTGGAAGCTCTTTTGGAAGCCGTGGTCCACGATCAAGCCGAATACGTCATCATCGATTTGACTGGAATCAGCGACGTCGACGATACAGCAGCTGATTATATCTTCAAGGTTTTGCGCGCATTGGCTCTTTTGGGCACGCAAGCCGTCGTCACTGGCATTCGACCCGCCGTGGCTCGAGCTTTGGTGGAACTCGGCTTGGATCTCGGCCAAGTCGTGACGCTCGGGAACTTGGAAGAAGCCATTCGACTCGTCATGAAAAGGCGCAACACCCGAACGAAGTGAATGACCATTCAGGTTGGACGCGTCGCGAGTAAGCCAGGCGGTGCCCGTCGCGCACAGAGCCACACCTGCGGGCGCACCAACACCCACGAAATCTTGCTCGTGGCAAAAAGAACTCGGTGGAAACCGAGCCTTTCAACCGCCGTAGACGTCATCCTGCTCGATACGACTCAGCACCCAATCGAAGGCGCTGGATTCGACGAGCGCGCCGCAATGTCGGCATTTGTCGATCATTTCCGCAGGCAATGGCGCTCCGCACGCAGGACACGCGGGTTTGCCTTCTTTGTTGTTGCGTCGCGCCGTGCTGCGCACCAAGGTCCAATATTCCGTATACGGGCGCTCCTTGGACTTGCTGCCTCCGACCACTTCACCGTTGTTTTGCACCATCGTGTAATCGAGTCCGGTTGCGTGAATGCGCACGGTGATGGCTTGATACCATTTGTCGTAGGTGACTCGCGCGAGCTCGATGTTGGTGATGCGGGCGTTTTCCGTGATATTGCGGAGACCTTGGTTGCGATAGGCTTCAATCCAATAAATCTGGGCGTTCCAAAGCCTATCGGTCAAACAAGGACGGGCGCGCGTCCATTCGAGCGAGCTCCAGGCTTGCTGCATGGTCGAGAATATCCAGCGGACGCGCGATTCGATGTTTTCGCGCGTAAATGTGGGATCGATGCCCATGAGTTCTTCGTGCCGCTGGCGAAGTTTGGAATCGAAAACCGTGGGGCTGGATGTGCCTTGTTCTTCGGTCGTGCCGGTGAGCATGGGTCCACGTTCTTCGCGCGAAACGATTTCGATGCGTTCGACCACCCAATCGAATTGTCCAGAATCGACGGCTTGGGAGCAATACATGCAGCGACCGTGCACGGTTTTTTCCAAGGGGGCACCGCAATTGGGACAAACCAAGGCGCGAGCTTTTGCGGGCGGACGTGAACGCGTGCCGATAGCGCGTTGCAAGGTCCAGCGCTCGCAGGCGTAATAAGCTTGCGATTGACCATTGGCGCCAATTTCCGTGTAGTTGCTCTCGATTTCCATCGTGATGCGATGCGTGCGCGCGGCTTGGTTCGTCGAAAAATGATAAGGGCGCAGGGCGCCGACGATGACCGAGGAAACGACGGAGCGTCCCAACGAAGCCAGGGTTTGGCGGGGATGTTGCCGCAAATAGGGCGAATATCGTTCCAACGCTTGGGAACTGCGGGCGACGTGCGCTTCGGTGTACAGCGCGGCCAGGAAGTCCTCGAAAATCACCGTGGAAAAATCGGCATCTTGGGCGCGCACTTGTCCCTCGAATTGCCGCCGAACGTGCGCGGGATTGGGGGCTCGAGCTTCGTCATTGGGCTGGGCGTGCGTGGTGGACCAGGCTTGATCGGCGCCTTGTTTCTTGCGGGATCGGGAAACGAGGACACCAACGAGGGCGAGGGGAGCGGCGACAAAGGCGGCAAGAGAAGCGAA
>DAOMZH010001344.1:0-2688 GCA_035437985.1 Polyangium sp. (in: bacteria)
CGGACGAACCCGCGAGGTCGTCGGCGTGGTCGAGCCTTCATCGCCCTTGATCCGCTTCTTTTGCATCCAATACCGCACAAGGCGCTTGGGTCCCGCGTACAGCAACAGGGCACCAAAAACGATAGCCGCAAAAACGCCAGCCCAATAACCCGAGCCTCCTCCAGGACGCAAAAGCCCGCGGTCATGCAGGACGATGCCTGCCGCCGCCAAACCCAAACCGGCAATGGCTCCCCCCGCAACGATACCCCAATCATTCGGTCGTGGGGGCGCAACGAGAGGCGTTTGGCTGGACGAACCCTTGACGAGCTCCCGCACATCCGCTAGTTCTTCACTCGGGTTGATGCGAAAAATGGATCCAGTTGGACAAACCTGGACACATGCTGGACCATCGTATCCACGGCAAAGTTCACATTTGACCGCGACATCGGGATACGCTCCGCCGGCAGGACGATGCGCAGTTTCGGGGCGCAGCGCCATACTGATGTTGTCCCAAGGGCACGCTTTGGCGCAGGCTCCGCACCCGGTACACAAAGCTTCACGAATAAAAACTTCACCGCCCGGATCCCGACCAATGGCTCCGGTGGGACAATCGATCATACAGCTCGGGTTTTCACAATGCTGACACGAATTGGGCAAAAGAAGACTTTGTGGGGCTTTCTTTTCCGCATCGACGCGGGCGACCATCTTGTCACCACGGCGCACGATACGCGACTGCCCGTGCACTTCGGCACACGCCCATGAGCAATGCCCGCAACGCACACAAGTTTCCAAATCGATGACCAGCAATGAACGCGCGACGTTCAACCGGTACAAATCTCGAAATGCGTGCTGCGTGGCATTCGCTGCGGCTCGGCCAATGACCGACAATTGCATAGCCTGTTGATCGAGCGCTATGCGACCGAGGGTCGAAAATAAGTCAGGATGGCGATGGGCGACCGTGCGAACCGTGCGCGCATCAATGGCAATGAGCAACGACGGACCGCTCGCGACTGCCCCCGACAAACGTGGAACCGCGGCTTCGATTTCTGCATCTCCAAAGAAGTCGCCGCGACCGATGTATGCACGTACATGCAATCGTTCGCCGTCGTCGGTTTGGACTTGCACCATTCCGTCGGCCACGATGAACAGGTCAGTGGAGGGATCTTGTTCGCGATAAATGCTCTCGCCGCGATCGAAATTGCGGTATCGCGCTGAATCGAGCAAAAGATCGATGTCTTCAGGTTCGAGGTTTTTCGCAAACGCTACCGTTTGCAACAAATCCCGTGTGGCTGCTCGACGCAGCATACGTTCCAAACGCTCGGCTACCTCGGCTTTACCACTACGCCCGACGGCACGCTGAAATACGTGGGCCGCAATTTTGCAAATGCGCGCGCGCCCTCGCGCTTTGGCCGTAGCGCTACGCGCGCCCCCGACCGTAGCTTCTTCGCCGAATGATGCGCCCTTTTCCGCAATGCGTAATTCTTGTTCCTGCGCCTCACCGCGACGAACGGCGGTCAATACGACGGAACCTTCGGCGACGACAAAAAATGCATCGCTTTTATCGCCGGCACGAAAAATCACTTCGTCGGCTTCGGCCGTAAAGATCTTGCCGCTTTCTTCGATTTCGCGCCGAGCTCGGACCTCGAGTCCCCGGAATACGGGCGCATCCCACACGACCGCGGGCCACGCGTTCGTTGTTTCGCGCGGCGCAACGTCGGTCATTCGACCTCCAGGTCAATGCGATGCAATTCGACGACATCCAGCCTTTGGAGCATTTCTTCGGTGACGGAGGGACCGCTTGGTCGCAAGCCGCGGCGCGCTTGCTCGCGCTCGTATTGGGCAAACGCGCGAATCAAAAATGGCGGAAATGATCGGAACATGAGCCGCGCTTGAACGTGGAAAGGGCCGCGACGACCACCAAAATCTAGATCATAGGTGTAACGAATGGGCGTAAACGCGGGGAGCGAACGAGTATCGATGATGGCATCCGGACCGCGGACGAACCCGCGTGTCGAATCGAGAGCTCCGACGGGAAAATACGTCTCGAACAAGGCATTGTCGCCGGACAAATTGGACCGACATTCCCCTGTGTCGAGGTCATAATCGCCATCATCGAATCGATCTGCCCGGAAAAACCCTTGCCCAGGTCCAGCTTCGCAGCGGCCATCCGGTCCGATGAAACCAATGCAGCGGACGCAACGCAAAAATCCATTTTGGAAATTGATGAGTCCTTTGCCACGAAAATTCGTTCCGCCAAACTGCGGTGGAGGCGACCATTGTTGGACATCGGGGCCATCTCGCACATCTGCGCCGAAAAGCCCTACTGGACGCCCGCGTTCGTCAATGGATGAGGGGTTCGCATTAATTCGGACAAACACTTTGTCGTGCAAATCTTCATCCGGCCGATCCACGCGCCCGACTTCGTACAGAACGCGATTGGAATCGTCACGAACGACTAGATGCACCCAGAATTCTCGCTCTTGACTAAATCCCGCCGGAATTCGATGACCTGCGCCGATATTTTCAATCGTGATCGGTATTTCGACGCGCGCTCCCGCGCGCCGCGCGCCTTGGACTTCGAATCGGAACGTATGGCGCAGGAGCATGTCGCGACGGCGCCGTGCACCGAGGGGCATACCGTGGACG
The DNA here is from genome assembly GCA_035437985.1 of Polyangium sp. (in: bacteria). Taxonomy (GTDB): domain Bacteria; phylum Myxococcota_A; class Polyangia; order Polyangiales; family Polyangiaceae; genus Polyangium. The sequence goes on from DAOMZH010001344.1 coordinate 2,626, forward strand.
TCGAGCGACGGTTCGTCCACCAGAAACTGCGGGAAATCATTATAAAGCGGAATGTCTACACCC
>DAOMZH010001345.1:0-2679 GCA_035437985.1 Polyangium sp. (in: bacteria)
GGGGGCTCGCCGTCGGGTCTCACAATCTCTTTGGCTGCGCCAAAGAGACTGACCCGACGGCTCTGCCCCCATACCCCCGGGGACAAACCGAGGCCAGGGCTGGGGGATTTGGGGCACGACAAAAACAATTCGCCCCGCCAAACGCTCTTCCAGGTGTTGGAAGTCGTTCGTGCGGGGCGAAGTGCTGATGATCAGTCGACGCGGTGATCAGCGAGGAGCCGGTTTGGCGGCTACTTTGGCTTTCTTGTCGCCCGAATGTCCATGGAACGTTCGGGTCGGCGCGAACTCACCGAGCTTGTGACCAACCATGTTTTCCGTGACGAACACAGGAACGAACTTGCGACCGTTGTGCACGGCGAAGGTCAAACCCACGGCATCCGGAATGATGGTGGACCTACGAGACCAGGTCTTGATGACCTTTTTCGGGCCGCCTGAAGCCTGCGAGGCCTGGATTTTCTCCATCAGGTGACCGTCGACGAAGGGACCTTTCTTAATACTACGAGGCATCGGTCAGCCCTTGCTTCCACGACGACGGATGATCATTCCGTCGGTTCGTTTGTTGTTGCGAGTCTTGAGGCCCTTGGTGAGTTGTCCCCACGGGGAGCACGGATGACGACCACCGGACGAACGGCCTTCGCCACCACCCATCGGGTGATCGACAGGGTTCATCGTGACGCCACGATTATGGGGACGGCGACCGAGCCATCGTGAACGACCCGCTTTTCCAAGCGAGATGCTCGCATGCTCGATATTGGACACCTGACCCACCGTCGCGCGGCAGTCGAGGTGCACCCTACGGATCTCACCGCTCGGCAAACGCACCTGCGCATACGATCCATCTTTGGCCATCAATTGCGCCGCAACACCTGCGGAACGCACGAGCTGACCACCCTTGCCCTTGCGGATCTCGACGTTGTGAATCGAGGTGCCCGGGGGGATGAAACGCAAGGTCAAACTGTTGCCGGGTTTGATGTCCGCGTTGCGGCTCGCAAGGAGCGTCGCACCAACGGCCAAACCATCGGGGGCGAGGATGTAGCGCTTTTCGCCGTCTGCGTAGTGCAGAAGAGCAATACGCGCCGTGCGATTCGGATCGTATTCAATGGCCGCAACGGTCGCCGGAATGCCGATCTTGTCGCGTTTGAAATCGACGAGGCGATAACGTTGCTTGTGCCCACCGCCGCGAAAACGCGAGGTGATGCGACCATTGTTGTTACGGCCGCCGGTCGAGTTCTGCTTTTCGATGAGCGAACGTTCCGGGGTCGACTTCGTGATCTCTTTGAAATCACTGACCGTGTAAAACCGTCGGGCCGCGGACGTCGGCTTGAAGCTCTTGATACCCATGGCTTACTCCTCCGACTTTTCCTCGTCGAAGAACTGGATTTGGTCACCTTCCGCAAGGGTCACGATGGCCTTTTTCCAGTTGTGGAGTTTGGCGTAACCACGCCCCATGCGACGATCCTTGCCGCGCATGACGAGCGTGTTGACGTCGACGACACCCACCTTGAAGAGAGTCTGGATCGCGTTCTTGATCTCAATCTTGTTCGCGTCCGGATGAACTTCGAAGATGACCTTGTTGCCTTGTTCTCGAAGCCGGGTCGATTTTTCCGTCAAGACGATCGGCCGGCGAATGATGAGCTCGGGCTGCAGCATGGCGTGTTCCCTCTACCGAAGGCAGCGCGCTTCGAGCGCTTTGGCCGCCTCTTTCGAGACGACGAGGTGGTCGTGGCGGAGGAGGTCATACACATTCACCCCTTCCGGCGGCAAGAACTGATGATGCTCGAGGTTCCGAATCGACTTCACGAGCTTTTCATTGCCCTTGCTGTCGACGACGAGCGCCTTCTTGTCGGCTTTGAGCGCACCAAGCGCATCGACGAGCGCCTTGGTCTTGATCTCGGGCAACTCGAGGCTGTCGAGAACGATCAAACGATCTTGCTTCGCAAAGAGCGAAAGGGCGCTCTTCAGCGCGCCAATACGCACCTGGCGCGGCGGACGATATGACCAGTCTTGCGGCTCGAGTGCATGCGCCACACCACCACCGGGATGATGCGGTGCGCGGAGCGAACCCTGACGAGCTCGCCCCGTACCTTTTTGCCGGTAAAGCTTCTTGGTCGAACCACTGACGGCACTGCGCTCTTTCGTCGCCTTCGTGCCCGCTCGGCGTGAAGCAAGCTGAGCTTTGACGACTTCGTAAAAGAGATGCTCCTTCACTTCGGCGCCAAACACTTCATCCGAAAGCTCGATCTCGCCAACCTGCTCGCGCTTGAGGTTGTAGACGTTGACTTTCATTGCTGCTCCTAGCTCTTGATCTCGACGTCGACACCAGCCGACAAATCGAGCTTCATCAGGGCATCGAGGGTCTGTTGCGTGGGCTCGATGATGTCCAAGAGTCGCTTGTGCGTGCGAATTTCGAATTGCTCGCGCGACTTCTTGTCCACGTGCGGGCCGCGAAGGACCGTGTACCGACGGATCTCCGTCGGAAGGGGAATGGGACCCGCAACATGTGCGCCCGTTCGCTTCGCAGTCTCGACGATGTCACTTGTGGACTTGTCGAGAAGCTGATGATCGAACGCCTTCAGGCGGATTCTGATTTTCGTCGTGTCGGCCATGACGCTGTTTATTCCTTATTACTCCAGGATCTTCGTAACAATCCCGGCGCCTACGGTCTTGCCACCCTCACGA
>DAOMZH010001346.1:0-2672 GCA_035437985.1 Polyangium sp. (in: bacteria)
ATTCGATGCGTCCCGAATTTGTCGTCCCGTGAGGGACAAGAAAACGTCATCGAGCGTCGGACGGCGCACGGCGATTCCTGAAAGCCGTACCGGAGCTTCGCGAATCAATTCCACGACAAACGATTCTCCGTTTTCCACACGAAAACACAGTCCTTCGTCCGTGCGATCCGGGGTAATCCCGTGGCGCTCCCGAAGCGTCCGTTCCAAGGTCTCTGGTTCGTCTGTACGTACCAAAACGACATCTTTGCCGACTTGACGTTTGAGTTCGTCCGGGCTACCCACGGTCACGATCTGCCCATGGTCGATGACGGCAATTCGATCGCAATGCTCGGCCTCGTCCATGTAATGCGTCGTCAAAAATAGCGTCAATTGGTGGCGATCACGCAATGATTTCAATACTTCCCACGTCCGTTTGCGGGTTTGCGGATCCAGACCCGTGGTGGGTTCGTCCAGGAACAAGACCCGAGGGCGGTGCACGAGTCCTCGGGCAATCTCCAGGCGACGCTTCATTCCGCCCGAGAAGGTACGCACGATGTCATCGGCCCGGTCGGCCAATTCCACGAATGCAAGCGCCTCGTTGATTCGCGCGACGCGTTCCGACCGCGACACACCATAAACGACGGCATGCAGTTCCAGGTTTTCGCGCCCCGTGAGCCGATCATCGAGCGACGGCTCTTGAAAAATGACGCCAATGGCTCGGCGTACGTCACCTGCTTGCGTCGCGACGTCGAACCCCGCCAATGTCGCCGCGCCACTCGTCGGTTCGAGCAATGTGCAGAGCATCTTGATCGTGGTGGTCTTGCCCGCTCCGTTCGGACCGAGGAACCCGAAGATCTCTCCCTCACGGACAGAAAATGTCACACCTCGAACGGCTTCGACCTCTCCGTAGCTCTTGACGAGGTCTCGAACTTCGATCACCGCGGTTGAATTCATGGTGGGTTTGCCCTGTGCCGTCATCTTCGAGCCGACGCCGTCTTCATAGTGGGCGGGGTGAGGTGCCGCAAGGGTTCGCCGCGCTTTCGCGCATTTTTCTGCGGATTTTCGACTACCTGGAGGATCTTCACGAGATCCACTCAAAAAACGTCCATGGGCGGACATTTATTGTCCGATCATTAAAACGGCGTTTATTTCAGCTGAATTCATCAATGCGTCGGGACAAGTGTTCGTCTCGCGAATATGACCGGACATTGTCTGTCATAGCGAGGTGAATCGGGCCTAGACGAACGCGTCCAAAGGTCGCACATTGAATCGAGACAACACGGTCGAGACAAATCGGAGGACGCACATGATTGACAATCGCATCGAGGTCGTTTTCAGCTTTGACACCACGGGCAGCATGTATCCTTGTTTGACCCAGGTGCGGCGCAAGGTTGGCGACACGGTCAAGCGCCTTATGAAAGAAATCCCCGGGATTCGTATTGGAATCATTGCGCACGGCGATTATTGTGACGCAGGTTCGACCTATGTAACGAAGGCGCTCGATTTGACGGACGATGGCGACGCCATCATTCGGTTTGTCGAAAAGGTCGGCCCCACGGGCGGCGGTGACGCTCCCGAATGTTATGAACTCGTTTTACACGAAGCACGTTCTTTGTCCTGGACCAAGGACTATACGAAGGTATTCGTTTTGATTGGCGACGATGTGCCGCATGGGCCGAGCCAAAACCCGAAGAAACTCGATTGGCGTGTGGAAGTCGATGCGCTCGGGAAGCAAGGCATTCCTGTTTACGGCGTGCAATGCCTCGGTCGGCGGCATGCGACCCCATTTTATGCGGAACTCGCTAGCAAGAGTGGTGGTTTCCATATTGGTCTCGATCAATTCGCCTATGTGACGGACATGGTGCTTGCGGTTTGTCTCAAGCAATCTTCGGATGAGAAACTCCAAGATTACGAAAAGGAAGTCAAAAAGCAGGGCCGCATGAATCGAGGTCTCGACAAGATGTTCGGCACGATGATGAAGCGCGAAGCGTCGACCGAATTTGGAGATACGGATTTGCGCGCCGTGCCTACTGGACGATTCCAGTTCCTCGACGTGGACCGCGACATGCCCATCAAGCAGTTTGTCTTGGAAAATGGGCTCACCTTCAAGACGGGGCGTGGATTTTATGAATTCATGAAGACGGAAACGATTCAGGGCCACAAAGAAGTCGTTTTGATGGACCGTAAAACTGGCGATTTGTACAGCGGCGAGCGTGCACGCGAAATGCTGGGTTTGCCCCCGGGAGCCACCGTGCGCATCAAGCCCGCGAGCCTCGAAAAATATGTCGTTTTCGTCCAGAGCACGTCGTACAATCGCAAGCTCATTGCCGGAACGAAGTTCCTGTACGAAGTGGAAGATTGGGCGCGCTTGGCCGACGCCGCCTGATTCCGGAAAAAAGTTCGCCTCGCAATGAGCATCACGGTCGTCGTGCCGGCACGGGGATCGTGATGCTCATTGCGCCTTTTTATCAACGATCGGCGTTCTTTGTTTTGCTGCAGCTTACTTTGCTTGACGTGGACGCGCGAATAGGCAATGGTCCATCATGCTTAGAAATATTCTCTTGACGATTTTGGGTCTGGGCTTGATTGCGGCAGCCTGCGATTCGTCTTCGGGCGGTGATACCACATCGACGAGCAGCTCTGGATCGAGCAGTTCTTCGGGGTCAAATTCCAGTTCGAGCGGCGAAGGTGGC
>DAOMZH010001347.1:0-2670 GCA_035437985.1 Polyangium sp. (in: bacteria)
GCCAACTCAAGAATCACCCGCGCATCGTTGCTTTTAGGTCATACATCGAAAATTGGTATTTGTCGTATTTCGTTCCGGATGCGGCGCGAATGATGCCTCCCGTTGGTGCGCAAAAGCATCTAAACCGAACGGGCGATAACATCGGAAACGTCGTGCAGTACATGGAGCGAACGCACGGCACTCAATTCAAAAAGATACTGGACACCATTAGCAAACGAATTCCCGGAATTCAAAAGATCGCGCATAAGAAAAGCGAGGATGGTCGATTGTTACTCGCTTTCAATGAAACTGGATATGCGAGTCCGTTCTATCAACAGAGTATGTCGGACGGGACGCTCAAAATGTTTGCATATCTTTTACTGCTAGCTGATCCCGAACCGAGATCATTCATTGGTATCGAAGAGCCGGAAAATGGTCTCTATCACAAGCTCGTCGAACGTCTCGCGGTCGAGCTGAAAACGCACGCTGCGGAGCAAGGGACCAATGTGCTCGTCACGACGCATTCGCCTTATTTCGTGGATGCACTCAGTCCCGAACAGGTGTGGCTCATTCAGCGGAATGACAAGGGGCGTGCGGAAGTGCAACGGGCCGCTGATATGCCAGCGATCAAGGACCTCGTGGAGGAAGGGATTCCATTAGGAAGTCTTTGGTATAGCAATCACTTCCACGAGCGAGTGGGCATATGAGATTGCATTTCTTGGTCGAGGGGCCAAGTGAAGTGGAATTGCTGAATGGGCTGCTGCCTAGGCTCATTCCTCAGCACAAATTTCAGGTCTATCCTCATCAAGGAAAAGGGAAGCTACCATTGGATCCTGGGACCAAGCCAGATCTAAAACATCGCGGCGTGCTGGATCAATTGCCAGCGATTTTGAGAGCATGGGGAAAGTCATTTTCATCGGATACGGATAGAGTCGTGCTCTTGGTTGACAGTGACGACGATGATTGTCGATGGCTGCTCGAGAAGTTATCGGAGCTGGTAAAGGAAATTGATCCCGCTCCAATGTGTTTGTTTCGAATTGCCATCGAAGAAGTCGAAGCTTGGTATCTGGGGGATTGGACGGCAATCAAACGCGCATTTCCGAAGGCCGAAAAAAAGGCGCTCGCTGCATATGTTCCCGATTCGATATGTGGTAGCTGGGAGTTATTTCAAGAAGTCATCAAAGATCGCTTGGAGCGTAAGCCTTATTGGGCGCAAAAAATGGGTGTCGAATTGGAAGTCGACGATGCCGAAGGAAACGAGTCCATTAGCTTTCGGAAATTCTGCAATGGAGTTCGAAGATTTGCCGGCGAGCATCCCTCCGCAAAATTGCCCGAAAAGAAAGACCTCTCACAGCGCGCTCGAAGGACTGCCAAGAAGAAGAGTCCAAAACGGTAGCGAATTCGTCATGGAGGTTCGCCGTTGTTCCGATGACGCGTGAACATCATCGACCAGCTCCAGAAACTAGGATTGTTGCGGGTGACTCGCCGATACGATGGGACTGAAATGGTTCGTATCGTGGATCTTTATGCGCTTGCGCCGGAGTTGGGTGTTCGGCGGCAAGGTAGGTGAAGTGCGGTGGTGTATTACGGTGTCAACTTCCGCAGGAACGCCCAGCGTGCTCGAGCGAAAAGAATGGTCGCTTGCCGAATGAATTAGCTCCTGCGCCTGCGCACCACCATCCACGCCAATCCAACCGCCGCGAGAATGCCAGTCGGATTGGTTCCAGATTGACCAACCATTCGACAACTGCAGGACCCTTCGTCGACGGACGTATTTCCCGTGCCGCCTTGGCCACCTTCACCGCCGATTCCGCCCATTCCGGCATTACCACCCGTATTCGGGCTGCCGCCCATGCCTCCTGCGCCGCCTGATGTGTCGACACAGGTGCCCTTCATACACACGAGCGGATCGAAACAGGTGACGGTGTCACAAGAATGGTCTTCGCAGAGCCCATTTTGGGGATTGCACGTTTCCGGCGCTGGACACGTCACGCCGTCACAAACGGGCACGCAACCCGTCGGATCGACGCACTTTTGGCCATCGGGGCATTTCACATTGGGATTGCAGAATTTATCGCACATGCCCGTCGTCGGATTGCAGGTATCGGTGCCCGTGCACATCACGCCTACGCAAGCCGGCGTCGTGCAATTGCCGGCTGCGGGATTGCAGACCGTCCCTGGAAGCGCGTCGCATCCGGCATTGCCCGAGAAGCAGCTGCACGCGAAAATGCATTTGCCTTGTTGACAGGTTTGTCCCATCGGGCATTGAAGGTTCGCACAAGCATCGATGCAGGCCCCTTGAATGCAGACCAAGTCTCCTGGACACACAATCGTGTCACACGCGGGTACGCACATCCCGTTCACACATGTGCCGCCCGCAGGACATCCGCCCCCGGTACAATCCGTAGGTACACACAGCTTGGCGCCCGTCATCGTGGGAGTGCAGGTCGACCCAACCGGGCAAAATGCATTTTCATTGTTGCAATCGATGAGGCATTGGCTGTTGTAGCAGGTGAGGTTAGCCGAGCAGCTGCCGGCTTGGCCGTCGCAATCGCGATCCGAGGCATCGCAAGGTTCCGGAGCGCCTGGATGGGTATTCGGGTCCGCGTCGTTGCAATCGCATTCCATGGGGGAACCCATGCATGAGCAATCGACGTACGAATCGCCATCGGCATCGGCACAAACGGCGCT
>DAOMZH010001348.1:0-2669 GCA_035437985.1 Polyangium sp. (in: bacteria)
TCGTGGGCCATTCCGGCGTTGGGAAAACGAAGATTGTCGAGGCGATACGGACGCTACGACATATCGCAATTCGAGCAGATATCAATCCTACGCCCATGACGTGGAACATCGAATTCGAACACAATGACAACTCCTACGTTTGGGAAGGACAAATCGACAAATCAGTTACGAGTACAGTATTGCTCATCGCTGGTGAAGCATTGAAATTTGCACGAGAGAATCTCTGGCTGAACGGGGAACGCATCATTCAAAGACAAAATGGTGCGTTGTTGCTAAATAATAATCCGGTTCCTCAATTACGCAGCTCAGAAAGCGTTCTATCACTATTCGCCGAAGATCCAAACGTAGTGCAAGCAAGGCACGCATTCCTGAACATTGCTTTCGTGCCTGGAAACGAAATACAACACGATGGCTCTGCAATGCGCAACGAAACGCAGCGAGAATCATTAAAAGAACGATGTGCTGCATGGATCAAACAACGTTCTCGCAGCTCATTGGATGAAAGGTTTGTCCTAGGTGCTGTGGCTGCGCTCGTGGACGCCGGCAAAGATAGTGCAGCGTTGCACGCTTTCCTTGTAAGACAAGTGTTTCCGGAGCGATTTGCCACAATCAAGGACTATTTCTGCGAAATATTTACTTCAATCGTTGATGTTACGGTTGATTTCGGCAGCGAGCTCAAGGATGGCGGGAATCGACTAGTCATCCAATTAGCCATCAAAGAACGTGGATACGATCAATGGATCCTGCAACCGCAGATCTCCTCCGGTATGCTACGGACACTGCTCCACTTGTTTGCTGTCGATGCGGCATTACCCGGCGCCGTCCTCGTCGTCGATGAATTCGAAAATAGCCTCGGGAAAAATTGTCTCCCACACATGACCGACACATTGCTCGAGCATATCGGGGAGGTGCAGTTCATTCTTACCAGCCACCATCCCTATGTCATTAGTAAGATTCCCATTGACTGCTGGCAGCTGGTGCGTCGACGCGGAAGCACGGTCACGCTGACTTCCGCACGCGATATCCCTGCGCTCATGGACGAGTCACATCATGAGGCTTTCATTCGGCTGCTCAACCTCGATGAATACGAGAATGGAATCGAGCCGGTAGACGGGGAAAAGTCGTGAATTTTTACCTGCTCGTCGAAGGAGAACGTTGTGAACCCGCCGTTTACGCGGCGTGGCTCGCACAATGGTTTCCGATGATGTCCCAAGTCAAACGACTCGCCGAAGTCCAGGAAAACCATTATTTCATCGTGAAAGGTGGCGGTCAGCCGGAGGTGATGAAACGCATTACGGATTCGATTCAGGACATCGTCGCTCACGGAAACATCGACCGCTTTTTCGTTTGTCTCGATGCCGAAAGCATGGGGTACGACGAACGGCTTCGTCGCGTGCGGCAAGTGGTCGACGGAGCCATGACAGAAACGAAGATCAAAGAACGAATGCCAAAGTTTCGCGAGCACATCATCATTCAGAACGTGTGCATCGAAACGTGGTTTCTTGGAAATGTAGCGATTGTCGAAGCCGCCTCGGCCCACTCTTTGGTAAAACCATTAAGAGATGGCTATGACGTAACGAATCTAGATCCGGAACATTTGCCGCATGACCCTCGATTCAAGGTACGCGCGCAGTTTCACAAACATTATCTGAAGCAGGTTCTTCACGCCCGCAATCGAAAATTTCCAGGAATCGCCCAAGATTCCGCGTATACCCATGCATTACGCGACCGGTGCGCGACGACCAATCATCTCCGCAGTCTGCAGCGACTCTTCGATGTGTTGGCCGATCCGTGATGGTCCCCAGAACCGCGCAAATCGCATGACTCCCGCCCGTTCATGCGCTATGGCAACCTGATGCGAAGTTTTGCCATATCCCTCCTACCCCTGCTGCTGCTGGCCTGCGGCGGCCAAACCAGCAACATCCCTCCTCCTCAAGACAAACTCGGCGGAACGTCGAAGCCCGACACGAACGTCGCCAAAGTCGAAACGGAAAAGCCGAAAGAGGAACCCAAAGTGGACGACCCGAACTTGTGGCTCGAAGACGTCGGTGGGGAAAAACAGCTCGCCTGGGTCACCGAGCGAAATGCCAAGACCAAAGCCGAGCTGGAGGGGGCCTCGGGATTTGCCGCATTGCGCGATCGCTTGCGCAAAATCTACGACTCCAAAGACAAGATTCCCATGCCGAACATCATGGGCAAATATGTCTACAATTTTTGGCAGGACGAAAATCATCGCCAAGGTATTTATCGCCGAACATCGCTCGCCGAATTCAAGAAACCTACGCCCAATTGGGAATTGGTCCTCGACGTCGACGCCTTGGGTAAAGCGGAAAAAGAGAATTGGGTTTGGCATGGAGCCAATTGCCTCTATCCCAAATACGAACGCTGCTTGGTGAGCCTGTCGCGCGGCGGCGCCGATGCCTCGGTCGTACGCGAATTCGACATGGTGAAAAAAGAATTCGTCAAAGATGGATTCACCCTCCCGGAAGCAAAAAGCTCGATTGGTTGGAAAGATTTGGACACGGTTTATGTCGGCACGGACTTTGGTCCCGGTTCGATGACCGATTCGGGTTATCCGCGTATCGTCAAAGAATGGAAACGCGGCACCAAATTATCCGACGCGAAAACGATTTTCGAGGCGAAACAAAACGACATGGTTGCGCGTGCGT
>DAOMZH010001349.1:0-2669 GCA_035437985.1 Polyangium sp. (in: bacteria)
TTCCGGATGCAACAAATCCGGCAATGGCGCGAGGTCCCTCGTCTTTTCCGCCAATGGTCCCCGCAAGACCTGGTTTTTGGAGACGCTATACAAATTCGGTGGGGCATTGGATTGGGACATTGCGTCCAACCCGTCACCAACACGCATTCTTTGTGGTTCTCGATCACCCACGTCGATTTCGATATTTCCAAAACGGGCTTTCAAACTCGCGAAGGTCCATTGCCGCGCGGCCATTCGTTCGCAACCATCGGAAAACAACACGGGTCGAAATGCCGTGAAGTAACGATCGTAAAACTCGTCGACCGAACAAATCGGGCGCTGGGCAATGTAATTGGGGGATTGCGCAGCGAGCAATTTCAGCAACAGCTGCATTCGTTGAAAAAAAGGCGCAATGGCGGGCAAGGCGCGGGCGAGCACGTCGATCTCGCGCCGCGCAATGTCGACGGGAACGTTTTCCTCCGTAATGGATTCGAGCACCGATTGCGGGGTGGCTCCCGCAATCAGCGCTTCGCAAATCCATCGGCGCCATTCATCGGCAAGAACGGATTCCATCACGGAGGAAGGGTTTGGCAGGGACGAATCGTGACCCACGTTTCACGTGGGGGCGCACGTGCGCACGTTACGCGACGGCCCCGCGCGCTCGAATTTCCGCGGCTTCGGCAATCAGCATCGATTCCGGCTCCTCGCCTTTGAATCGTCGCGTATCGCCACCCAAGGTCACGAGCTGATGCAGTACGCGCGCGCAATCCGCGAAAAACCGCGGATGCTGAATGTCACCGCGTACGCGACCCGCAACGATCGGCGTCAGCTCCTCGCGAATGACTCGATCGCGCTCCTCGGGAGACAACGTACTCAGATCGACCGAATGTTCACCCATCACGCGTCGACTGCAGCGATGCAAACCGCCAATCACGAAGTCTCCGCCAGCCACGAGACCCGCGATCAACGCTGCGCACGCCACCTCGCAGACCTTGCGATCGTTGCCCTTCAGCTCTTCGGCCTTGAGCTGAATTGGTTTGAGCACCAAACGTCCCCGCGCGTCGATGGCCCGGCCCTTCGGTAGATAACCCATGTGATCCATCTTGGGCCAGTTTAGATCGGAGTTGAGGTCGAGCACATCGTTTGCCTTGTACGCACGGGGTTTTTCCGCGGGCGTGGGGAGCGGACCGAGCACGGCATCGAGGGCCTCGGGTTCGGCCGTACGAAACTTGGCGGTCGCCCATTGATTGTCCGCGTAGCTGAAAGCATTGGCCACAACGAACGCAAACGAACGGCGCAAGAGGAGCAACACTTTCTCCATTCCGCCCAGCATCTTGGCGAGACGCGGCAGCACTCGCGGCAATGCCGGAATCGCGGATGCATTTGGGTTTGTCCGCAACGCTTGCAGTGCTGTTTGTCCAACGAGACCAGCATCGACCAAACGCAGCCAAGCACGCACGGGATAAAGGGCCGTATGCGCTTCGAGCCACGCCAGGGCACTCGGGTTTGGTGACGACGCGGGTAGTGCCGCATCTGCCGGTGCGATCCAGCTGGTTTCTCCGGCTTTCGTCATGCGTCGCAACGCAGCGACGGGACTGGCGAGCGTCGGAGCAGCAGTCCAAAATCGTTGGGGCTTCAACGATTCGAGCGCCGCGATGTCGTCAAATCCTTGGTGTGCTTGACCGGTATGAATCGGCGTGGGCACCTTCGCCACGGGGTTTGTCGGCGCCGTCGGAGTCACCGTTGCAGCCTCGAGCGTCGACGCCGTCCCGATTTCCGCGGCTTTGATCAACGTGTCGAGCCGTGAAAAGACGCCGTTGAGTTCGTCGAGCACGGACATGACTTCATGCGGCGGCACCTTCGTTAGCTCCAAGTTGAGCTGATCGGTAAATCGCGCGAGAGGCACAGGCGCACGCAGGGACAAACGCCCGGACAGAGGACCGAGCACCCACGCGAGCGCTTGCGTGTCGAGTTGTCCCTTCGTCTCCAAAACGGGTGCTTCCATCGGCGTCTCGACCGAGTTTGTCGCGTCCACGGGGAACCCGTCGAGCTCCACTAGGTGGTAGATCAAAGCTGCCAAGCGGCGCACGCCTTCGACACCGCCACGACCGTCTGTACCGGACGAACCCAAGATTCCCCGAGCGATGTTGCGACACGCCCAAGCGAAGAGGTCTTCCGCGACAAACTCGGGGGTCACCTGATCCGCTGCGACGGCCCGCGCGAAAAGCGACGTGATGCAGCCCATGCTTTGCAAACACGCGACGCCCGCAGCCTGCTCGACGCTCCGCGCCCACGCGGTCGTGACGGGTTCTTTGGGCGCGCTTTCATCGAATACCGCCGTTCCTGCGACGTAGGGATACGACCGATACTTCGGCAAGAGAGCACTCGTTCGCAACAGCGCTTGCACTTGCTCTTCATGACCTGGAACATTCGTTGGAGGTCCAAGCAAAGCGGCCAGAGCGGCAGGAATGGCTTCGGCCATTTGCGGACCGAAGGCCGACGTACCCGTGCACAACCAACCAATGGCGCGTTCGAGGTCGCGGATCGAGTCATTCGACGCGGGCCCCAAATGCACGGGAATGGCCGCGTTGTACCAGCTTCCATTCGACGAATACGGCGACGCCATTTGTCCGAGTTCGCCCCACATCAGCTCGCGTACGGCGGGAAGCGAAAGCATGGGTCCTGGATCA
>DAOMZH010001350.1:0-2667 GCA_035437985.1 Polyangium sp. (in: bacteria)
GAGTGTTACCGAGGCATGGGCTTACCCGAGCTACCCGTTTTCGAACCAGCGGACGTGAGGCCCATCGATCCTGCATCGTTGAAGGATCCCGCCGATCCCTCGCTGGGGGCGAAACTCGTCGGTCCGGGCCAGATGACGGGCTCGACGACTTGGATGCAGCCTGAAGGAGTCCTGGAACTCGCGTTGGACGTCAATGGCAGCACGCTCGTTTTGCCCATTCGTAATGCACGCATCACGATGAACATTCTGGGGACGACGATGAGCGTGGACGACGGACAGATGGGCGGGATCGTCGATATCGACGACCTCGTTTCCGTCGTGACGAAGTTTGCCGCAGCGGCCGACCCAGCTTTGTGCGATCCGAATGGCTCGGCGGCCCAGCTGCTCAAGGTACGTATCCGGGCCATGGCGGATGTCATTCATGACCCGATGTTTGGAAATAAAAACTGCAATGGCGTATCCATCGGCATTGGGTTCTCGATGAATCGATCCGCGCTTGGTGAACCCGCCGCTCCACTGCCTCCTCCGCCGGACGTCTGTATGCCATAAACGTGGGATTCAATCGAGAATGCACAATAATGGAAAGGTCAATATCTCCATGAAAACGAAACATAGATGGCAGCGTAGCGCGCTCGTCGTCGCGTTGATGAGCGTCGGGGTATTCGCAGCGTTGGGGCCCGTGGGATGTTCGAGCGGCGAAGCATGTGTGGCTTGGGATTCGAGCCGTGGGGCATGTCCCGCGCCGCTGGACGCGATGCGCTTGATGCAGCCTGGATGTGGTACGATCGAATCGGTCGACGGAGAAGGCGAATTCGATGCGAGCACAAACAGCTGCTGTTATTCCATAACGAAATCCCCGGACGGACTTGCGTGCACGCCTGTGCCGGTTGTTCGGCCCGATCCCAATCCGAACCCAATGCCGACTGGGCCCAGCGTATGCGGACTGCAATGGTGCCTGCCGTGCGTCATCGATACGCCGTGTTGTGATCTCATGCAGCAGTGTTTTTCGATGCCTGGATGTCAGGCTTGTGCGTTCGACCGTGTTTGCACGTGGGGTACGGCGGCGGCCGATCTTGCGAACGAAGTCCATAGCTGTATCTGGCAAAATGGCTGTCAAAGTGGATGCTTTACGGGTACGTATTACCGAGTTGCGACATGCAATGCCCCGCCGCCTCCGGGGAACTCGGGTGGACAATGCGCTTCCACAGTGGTTGACGGTAAAACCGTTTGCAACGTCGTCACGCAGACTGGATGCCCCGAAGGAAAAGTATGCAAACCAGATTCGTCGGGCAAGCCGGTTTGTATTGACGCACGGACAGACGAAAACGAGGTCTGCGGTGCTTGTGCATTAAGCCATGACTGCCCCCCGGGTTATGGCTGCCTAACCGGCTTTTGCGCGAGGTATTGCTGCGACGATACCGATTGCGCCGGAACGGGGGTCTGCAAAGATTCGAGCCTCAACAAAATCCCCGGAATGGTTGGTTATTGCGAAGACAAGTATGGCGGCGAGCTCGGGGGTATGGGCGGAATGGGCGGAATGGGCGGTGCCGGCAGTATCGGAGGAATGGGCGGTATCGGAGGAATGGATGGTGGTCAAGCGGGAGGTGGCGGATAGGAGCCGATACGAGCCTCGGATTGTCGAGATTCCCAACCTATCGAGCGGATTTCGGGAGCGACGGAGCGAGTGGCGGAAACACGTGAGGGGATACGTTGCGTTGTGATTGCATCGTGCGCGGACCCTCGATATCCTGGACAGATGCATTGGCTTATGGAGGGCTCGTGGACGCTTTGAAAGACAACGAGCTGACGCGGCGGCGGAGCTATGGGAGCTGTGCGCAGACCTCTTGGCGCAGCCGTGCGATCTCGTTCGGCAGAAGGACGATGAACTTGCCCGTCGAGCGGACGGTTTGGCGCTGTAAGCGTCTCCATCTACCGACGCTTGATCAGCTTTATTTGCTCAGGATTACTCGTATCCACAAAGAAACCCGCCCGCATTAATACAGCCAGGGAAGCACGATTGTCAGGGCTGGTGTACGCCACAATGTGATCCAACTTCAACTCATTCAGGCCAAACGCCACAATGCAGTTCACCGCCTCGGTCATGATCCCTCGCCCACGGTAGGCTACTTTCAAGGTATACCCAATTTCGCCCACATTCTCGGCAAACCCACGATGATAACTGCAACTTCCAGCTATCTCTCGAGTATCACGCAAACAAATGAGCCAATGCAAACACTCACCATTGGCGATATCTGCTTGGATCTTGGCCTGAGTTCGCGCTGCCTCGACTTCATTTCGAGCAAAAACGCCATCGTATACCGATAATTCAACAATGGCTGCAATATCACCCGGCTCAACGCCTCTCAATACGAGTCGCTCGGTCATCAGTCGTGGGACTTTTTCAAAATAATGTGCGTTGGGATGGCTCTTCTTTGTCGTCATCGTCTTGGTTTGTCTCATGCCGTGAAGTCGAGCTTTACCATAGGGGCAGAGATGTGGCCAGGCAAGGTGAATTGAGCTTCAATCGGCACACCCAAGTCGCTGCCAAACGATTTGCTGGGAATGAGCTTCGTGGCATCGCGATAACGGATACCTGTCGGTTCTCCCTCGGCGGTTCGGCACGACTGCACATTCTTCCATCTTGTTGCCATGACGCAGAGATGCACA
>DAOMZH010001351.1:0-2659 GCA_035437985.1 Polyangium sp. (in: bacteria)
AAAGCCGCGGTTTTCCTCGCTTCACCGCATTTTGAGCAGCATGGGCGAGCACGTATCGTTCGAGTCCGGTCAACGTGCGCCATCGCTCGACGTCCACGCCACGTTTTGCCGAGAGCCCCAGAGGCAGATATTCAGCCACGGGATCAAAGACTGGATCCACAGGACGAGCAGGGGGTTTGGCATGACCAATCAAGATGGCCACCGCCGCAGCATCGACTTCGCGTTGCGCACCTACGTGAATGAGGCGCTTTCGCTCGTCGACGTTCAACGAACGCCAACCTTCGAGGGGCAAATGCAGACCGGCATGATCGAGTGCGCGACGGGCAGCGAGCGGCATGAGGTCGAGATCGGGACCGATCTGGTCTAACTCGAATGGGAAGACGTGTTCCATGACGCGGGCATGTTAGCCGCTTGAAACGAGCGTCGTCTCATCCACCGATCGCCCGCATCGAAACTCGCGCTGCCGTTTCTTCCGTACAGCCCTTCCAAACCTTGCCATCGGGCTTCATGAGCCACGCTTCGCTGATCTGGCGCGTGATCTCTTCGGTGTCGCCTTGGCGCGCGGCTCGTGATGCATCAACGCCGTCATCCGTGGCCAAACAGGGCCGGAGCACACCTGTCGAGGACACGCGCAACCGATCACAAGTCTCGCAAAACGTGTCGCTCGTGCCGCTGATGAATCCGACGCGTAGTGTCGCATCGTGACGCGCACGTACGTATCTGGCTGGACCAAGACCCGGATCAACCAACGCTTCTTCGTCGACCAAATACGCCGCCAGCATTTTGCGCATATCGCCCGCCGTCACGAGATGCTCACCCACGAGCTTCGCGCCTTCGGCGATGGGCATGATCTCGAGAAACCGCGGGACGAGGCGGCGTTCCCAAGCCCAAAGAAGGATCTTCTCGATTTCATCATCGTTCACGCCGCGAAGAACGACTGTGTTCAGTTTGATAGGGGCAAACCCTACGGCCAAAGCTGCATCGATTCCAGCAAGCACCGGCTCGAGCTCCCCACCACGGGTGACGGCGCGAAATCGTTCGGGATCCAGGGTGTCGATCGAGATGTTCAAACGATGCAAACCCGCGTCGCGGAGAGGTTTTGCCAGACGCGCGAGTTGTGAGGCATTGGTCGTGAGGGCGACGTCTTCGAAACCAATCGTCGACAAATGCTTCACGATCGAAACAATTTCCGGATGCACGAGCGGCTCGCCACCGGTGAGTCGTACGCGACGAACCCCGGCTTGATGCAAAGCCTCGAACATCGTGCGCCATGCAGAAGTCATCAGGCGTCCGTCGGTGTAGCCATCACTGCGCGAAGGCCGGCAATACGTGCAGGCAAAGTCGCAACGATCCGTGACGGAGAGACGCACGCTTCGCGGTGGAGGTCCGGGCTCGGCTCGTCTGGGAACCGCCAAACGTGACGCGGATGAGGAAACGAGCGGCAATGAGCGCTTGCGTGCTTCTCCCGCTTCGTTCGTCAAGGCCATGATTCAGCCCCCCGCCACGGGTGGAATGAGCGCGACTTCATCACCGGTCTGCACCTGGTCATCCCACTGCGCATAAGATCCGTTGACGGCAACCCGAATCGACCGTCGGTACGGTTCGAGCCTGGGAAATTGAGCACATACACGTTCGAGCAGCTGCGCTGCCGTACATGGTCCATCGATGGATAGGTGCAACTCGGGAGATCCGAGGACATCACGCGCTCCAGCAAACGCAAGCACTCTCACCATCTTTGACATCTTCCGTTACGTCGCATTTAACAGGGACGAGACAGCACCGTACCACAGGAACGCGCACGGAGCCTGTCTTGCTTTGGGCCGAGGCACGATATAGTTGGGGGCTGAATGAGCGAACAGACCGGCGCGATGGTCGGCAAGATCCTGGCCGGACGTTACCAGATACGTCGAGAGCTAGGGCGCGGTGGCATGGGGGTGGTGTACCTCTGTCGCGATCTCGTCGATGACGATCGCGTAGCTGTGAAGGTCCTGAGCAGACCAGGCACGCGATCACGTCAGGAGGAATCCTGGTGGTTCTACGAGGAGGCGCGAGCGCTTGCAGGGCTCAGTCATCCTTGTTTGGTGCGAGCGCGAGACTTTGGTGCACTCGCGGATGGAACGCCGTTTCTCGTGATGGATGCGGTGCCCGGACGATCGCTGCACGAGTGGCTGTATTTGTCGCAAGACACGGGCGGTCTGCCTTGGCCACTCATTTGGAAAGTGACCGATGAAGTGCTGGGTGCGTTGGCTCATGCGCATGCGCGTGGCGTCATTCATGGGGACCTGAAGCCGTCGAATGTGCTCGTGGATTTACCGACCGATGACGCCGCGATGGCGACGGTACATCTGCTCGACTTGGGGCTTGCTTGGCTCGTTCAGGATCGCGTGGATCATCGGCTGGATGGTTCACCCGCGGCCAAACCTACGATTCGTTGGGGTGCAGGAACGCCGGGATGGATGGCGCCGGAGCAGATTCGTTACGCGGCGCCACACGTTGGACCTGCAACGGATTTGTATGCGCTCGGATGCGTGCTCTACACGATGATCGCGGGGCGCGAACCGTACGAAGGAACCGACGACGAACTCTTGCAACAACACAAAAGCTCGGCGATCCCGGACGTACCGTTGCGGGCGGGTTTTCCTGCGGAGATCGTGGCGTT
>DAOMZH010001352.1:0-2658 GCA_035437985.1 Polyangium sp. (in: bacteria)
AGAAGTTTAACGCGCCGCCTGTGCTCCGCTAGTCACACGCGCTCGTGCCTGCCGGGGGCTTCCACTGATACGGCGTCGCGGCTTGTGCCCGCGCCTGATCCATCTTCACGCACAGCTCGGCCCACGTCGCCCCTTGCGGGAGTGCCGTTGGTCTAGCCTGCTGGGCCTGTGGGGGCGGCATCAGGTACGAGAGGGTTTGTACGGCCACGGCCACCGCTTGCGGCGCCGTGCAGCCGGTCAACAGCAGGCATCCCACTAACGCTAGGGTTCGCATAGGTGCCCTCCTTCACGTGACAGAGCCAGTCTGCATAACTCTGAATGACGGTGGCCACCTCATCGAAGTCTGCGTGGAGATAGTGTCTCAAGGCGCTGCCGTCGTAATGGTTGAGAATGGCGCGGATCATATTATCGTCCTGTTTGAGAATCTTCCGCAAGTAGGTGGCGAGCGAACGGCGCAGGTCGTAACTCCAGAGCCCATCAATGCCGAGTGTGGCGCGTAACTTGGCAAAGTGCCTGCGATAGGTCGATTCATGAATCGGGGTCTTGCCGTTCGCGAGGATGTGCTTTATCATGCATTCGTATATTTGCGGTACATCTTGTCGATTCGCGCACCCGTCGAGGATCGACTCGCGCCAGCAATGACTGCTGTTCTTCAGGAGCCGCATCGTCGATTCGAGAAAACCCTACGTGTGGTTCCGTTGGAAATGGGTACGGGGGCCGAGCTGGGAGCGACATCGCAACTTATTGCGAACGGGGTTTTTCCTGCGCCCCATGGCATTGCGCACGTGCCGCTCGCCCGCGCAATGCGCGGTCACTTGCCGCAAAAAATCGCGGAACAAGACGCAACTCTCGATTTCGACACAGCCGAGAATAGGTTTGTCAAGGGATTTCTCGACATGGGGTTGGCCGTTGTCCGGGCCGTGGAAAAAGCACTCGACCACCAACGCAAAGAGCCCCGACGATCCACAGGACGTTTGGCGGCGGATTGTCAAGATATGCGCAGGAAGATCGAAGGCTGGCTAGGGAATCCATTTTGGCATTCGATTGGACGAATGACGTTTGTCCCTGTGGCCTCGACGGTGTTGCACCGCAAACGCGGGTACCGCGACGTTTTTCGCCATTTTTCGCGATTGAGACTGGCCAGTAGGCGCCTTCCATTGTCGCATCATGCAGTGCGCGATTTGCTGGAGGCGCGGGACATCGCCAAATTGTACGAGTTGTGGACGTTTTTCGCGGCCACCGAGGTCATGACGGAACTTTTGGGAGCACCGGCGCGCGCAGACGTATTCGAGGTGTCTGCTTTTCAAGTCGATGTGCGGCGAGGTTTTTCCGTTACCTGGCCGAAGGGAGAGACGCTCGTCTACAATGCCTGTTTCGATCCCGCAAATTCGCGACGTTCGTATTCTGTGCGGCTGTACCCTGACATCACGCTGGAATTACCCAGTGGGCAGGTGCATGTATTCGATGCAAAATTCAAACTGAAATGGGTCGATAACGAGGTGGGTGATTCCGGTTCGGAAAGAAGTAGTGCTTGGAAGGAGGAGGACCTTTACAAGATGCACGCGTATCGCGATGCAATCGTCAAGGCCGAGTCCGCGTGGATATTGTATCCGGGGCAAGAATTTACCCATTATGCACTGCATGGTTTATCTGCTGCGGACATCGCCCCATTGACAAATTCAGTTGCCGGGGTTGGTGCGATTCCGTTCGCTCCGGGAATTGAAGAGCGAAACCACATGCGGGAGGTATTGAGGAGGATATTGGCAATGGGCCAATGACGTTGGCCTTCAAACCGGGGCATTCAACTGGGTAGCCGGATTGTCCTCAGCAACGTGGAACATTGGCTCGGATGAATTTCGAAGCATTGTTTCGACCAGCCTCGCAATGGTCCCGCCCTCTCCCTCGCCCTCTCCCGGCGTCAAACGAAAAGCACCTACGCCAAAACGCATGCGATAATCCTCTGCGAACCATGGCTCGCATTCGGGAACAATCGCAGGCACGAGCAGCAATCCTCCGCGACAGGAGCCACCAAAATGCTCCCAACGTAATGAATCCCGATAGATGTGTAGCGACGCAAATGATTCCCCCAATGCGTCGCGACGCACGCGATACTTCGCATCCAGGCAAACCCACGACGCACGCTGATTCGGCGCCTCGAACGAAATCACGATATCCGGACGGCGTTCACCCGAAATGCTGTAACGATCCGACGAACCCTTTGCCAAGTATCCTCGAAACGTCAAATTGTAATGAATGGCAAGCTTCGCCCCGTCATCTCGTCGCGCATCAAAGAATGACCCATTGCCAATCCCCGCGAGCAATTCATTTCCCGCCGTCGGATGCCAATTCCATTTCCACCCATCGAGCACCTTGGCAAACGATTGCTGAACCGCCAAAAATGTCCACAGTTCGTACAATTCGAAGCTCGGTCGTACCGGTGCCTCCGTCTCGTCGATTGATTCACGCAATTGGAATCGCGGCGACAAGAATGGCCGAGCCAAAGCGTACGCTCGCGCATACGCTGGATCGTCCTGCACCGCGAGCAAGGCTGCCTCCGTTGCCGGCAAGGGCGATAACCTCGAAAAAAACGTTTGTCGAAGCAATCGGGAAAGTTCGTCCGAACTCAATGCCGCCACGTGAGCACGCGCTCGACACCAT
>DAOMZH010001353.1:0-2657 GCA_035437985.1 Polyangium sp. (in: bacteria)
AAACTGATGTACGCCAGACCTTTGGGCGCTAGGTGCCGACGAACCAAGCGCCGTAATGCAATGCGCGCATCATCGGGGATCCACGAATATACGCCGTGACAAACAATGAAGTCGAAGGAAGCTGGTTCGTCCTCGAACTCACGCACATCCGCAAGGTGCAGTACGATGTTGGATAGTTCGGCCTCTTCGGCGTGACGTCGCGCGACGGAGAGAGAATCTGCGGCGCGATCCAGAGCGACAAACTGGCAATGCGGAAATGCCGCGGCCATGGGCAGGATGTTGCCCCCGGTTGCGGTGCCGATTTCGAGCACGCGAAAACGTCGTGGCGGCGCCGGATACAAGCCAAAAAGTGTACCCAACGCACCGAGGTGATCGGGATGCGTTTCGAGGAACGGGAGCGCTTCGTAAAAGTAGTCTTCGACGCGTTCGAGATGCTGGGCGCTGGGGTCCAAAACGTGAGCACCTTGGCGGAACGTCGTTCAAGCTGCAAGGAAGTTGCATCGAGTTTGCCCAAACGCACGGTTTGGCTTCATGCTGCGCGCCGAACTGCCCATGGAACCGCTCAGCCTGATTCTTCTCGTGGCCGTCGTGGTCCTCGTTTTCGTCATTGTGGCGTTACGACGGGGTCAGCAAACGCTTGCTGCACAACTCGAATCCGCACGAGCGCAAGCGCAAGAGCGCGCGACGGATCACGCGCGACTGCTCGAAGAGGCGCGATCTCGGGCGCAGGTGGATCACGAGCGTGCGGCGGTCGCGAGTGAAGACCGGACGAACGATCTTCGAGACGAACTCGAGCGGACCAAACGAACCGCGGATGAATTGCGGTCGGACTTCGAACGGACGAAGGTTGCGGTCGGGGCATACGAAGCAAGAATCGCGGAGGCGGAGCAAAACGCTCGCGAATTGGCCGAGCGGCTCGATGCAGCAAAACGACAAACCGAGCAGCAACGGGGGCAGTTCGAGGAGGCGCGAGAGGCTGGGTTATCACTGCGCCAGCGATTGGAGGTCGCCGAGGGACAAACCAAGGCGCTGGGTAATGAGATCGAGGCGCAACGGAAGGCCGCGAAGCGGTACCAGGACGAACTCGAAACGTCGGCGATAAAAGCGCAGGCCGTGGAGGCCGAGTTATCGAAATCGCGCCAGGAAATCGCGGAAGCTCGGGCCGAAGTCGAGCGATTGCGGGCGAATGCGAAGGCGGAGGTGAGCGCGGCGCAGCAGGTTGGGGAGGGTTTGGAAAAAGATGCGCGGGCGCTGCAAGAAAAATCGGAAACGCTGACCAAAGAGCTAGCGGAGTTACGCGCCAAGGCGGAGACGCGGATTCGCGAGTTGCAAGGAGCGGTGCGTCGGGCGGAAGAAGACGTGGCCACGGCGCAGATGCAAAAAGAGGCATTTGCGGGGGAAGTTAAAGCGCTGCGAGACGAGCTCGAGCGCCGCAAGCGATTGGCGGAGAGCGAAGCGAAGGCGGCGGCAGCGCCCCCGAAAGCGCGACCGTCGAAGCCACCCGAGCCGATCATGACGTTTTTTTGTTTGGTGTGTGGCGAAGGTGGGGCGGGCCCAAAGCCACATCGATGTTTGGTGGAAGAGCAAGAGCTGGCGAAGAAGGCGCAAGCGAAACGCTGAATTCCTGCACGGCTATCCCTGAAATACGCTGACAAAATCGCGTATTTGGGGGGCGACGTGGATCCTATTGCAACGATCGCGCTGGGCCGATTACCATCGAAAGGCTCTCTTGTTTCTTTCCATCGTTTTGTTCGGTGTGAGCCGGTCGAACGGAGGACGAAGCGCTTTGTGGGGAGTTTGTCGGTTCGTTTTTCTTGCAGGTATACCGTATGAAAATGCCGCGAACGGGTTACACCTTGCTTGCACTCTTGACCGCCGCTCTGACGGTCATGAGCTGTACGACGCTCTTGGGTTTGGATACGGAGACGGTGGCCAACAAGTGCGATGCGCCGGATCTTCCCCCGCTTGAATGCGGTGTTGGTGCGTGTCGGCAGATCTTGCCCGCGTGCGTGAATGGGTTGCCGCAAGAGTGTCCACCACTCGATTCGACGGCCGATGAAATTTGCGACGGGATCGACAACAACTGTAGCGGGGTGATTGATGAAGGCTGTCCGTGCACGGACGGGATGAAGCAGAATTGTTATAGCGGCGCGGCATTGACGCGAAACGTCGGCGTCTGCGTGCCGGGTATTCAAACCTGTTTGAATGGTGTGTGGACAGATTGCAAGGACGAGGTTCTTCCCAACCTCGAAAACTGCAATGACGATTTCGATAATGATTGCAATGGCGCCGTAAACGACAATTGCGCGTGTACCGATGGCCAAACACATTCGTGTTATGGTGGTCCGCCTGGTACGCAAGGAATTTCAAATTGCCGTACGGGCAACCAATCTTGTGTCAATGGTACTTGGAGCGATTGCAAGTCGGACGTCCTTCCCGGCAATGAAGTTTGCGACGGTATCGACAACGATTGTGACGGCCAGACGGACAACACGCCCGGGACCATGGACCCCCTCGCGCTCTGCGATTGTTCCGGAGCGGATACGCAAGAGTGTTACACGGGCGACACGATGCTGGTCGGCGTCGGGGTCTGCAAGAAGGGTTATTTCGTCTGCAAAAATGGCCATTTCGACAATACGATGTGCATCGATCAGGTG
>DAOMZH010001354.1:0-2655 GCA_035437985.1 Polyangium sp. (in: bacteria)
CCATAAACGTATTTTTCATCGATGTGAATCATGATGCCATCAGGCGCGCAATCCAGCAGCCTCCGTAACTCTTCTTCACGGGCGCGGATCTCGCGTTCGCGCTGATTACGTGCGGTCACATCCACAGCAATGCCAATCAAACGCGGTTCTTGAATGTTTTCATCTTTGATGGCCCGCACATCGACTTCGACTTCAATGATCGTCCCACTTGCCGTAATGAGCTCGCGCCTGAGCCCCATGAAACTTTCGCGCGTACCAATGGCCGCAAGATCCCGTTCGGACGATTCTAGAAATGATCGGGTAACGAACTCCGAGATACGGCGACCCACCACTTGCTCGGCCGGATAGCCCATTTTCTCGAGCCAACATCGATTGACTTCGACGATCCTGCCTTGCTCGTCGAGCACGTGGATCATGATCGGCGCATGAATACTGAGAACATTGTCCAGAAGGTGGCTGCTTGTTTCGCGGCTTGAAGTGTTGTTATTCACGTGTATTCGAGCACCAATGTGATATTTGGGTCCGGCCATGACTTTACGTTACCAGCGTCTCGAACGCAAGCGTCATAGCGAGCTTTGCTGCTCCGAATCACTGTTTTCCATCAAAGGGGCAATGATTCCAATCGCCACCAACTATTTTTTCGGCAGCTCGATGATGAATTCGGTACCTTTGCCCGTCACCGATTCGAAGCGAATCATGCCGCGATGCATCTGCTCGACGATGTCGCGGGTAATCGACAAACCGAGGCCAGTACCTTCACCAATCGGTTTTGTCGTAAAAAATGGCTCGAATATGCGAGAACGGATATTTTCTGGAATACCCAAACCGTTGTCGCCAATCCGAATTTGAATCATTTCCCCCAAATCCCGCGTTTCTGCACGTAACATTGGGGGTTTGCCTTGGGACGTCGCAGCGCGTGTCGCGTGAAAAGCATTGCTGATCAAATTCAAGAGGACTCGTCCAAATTCCTGCGGAATCATTGGAACATGGGGCAAATTCGCCGCCAAAGACTTTTCAATGGTCACATTGAATTCGAGGTCCGTCGAGCGTGCGCCATGATAAGCCAGCGCCAGCGTTTCTTCAATCAAACGATTGACATCCGTCAGCTCGGTTTGTCCCGCCTGACCACGCGCGTGCATCTGCATTGCGCGTACGATTCCATTCGCCCGTAAACCATGCTGATTCACCTTGGCGCAGTTATCTGCCAATGTCCGCAATAACTCGTCGAGATTGGCCCGCCAAGCTGGCGTGTTTTTTTTCTCCCAATCTTCGATTTCTTCACGAATTTCGGCAACCAAGTCAACCGAAAGCGCCGCAAAATTCACGATGAAATTGAGCGGGTTTTTGATTTCGTGCGCAATGCCCGCGGTAATTGCGCCCAGGGTCGCCAATCGATCTTGCGCTACAAGCTGCGCTTGCAACGTCGCCAATTGCCCCCGTACCTGTTCGAGCTCCCGCGATTGCGCCTCGAACCGGGCACCCAAGTCCGCTTGAACCTCTCGAGAGCCCTTCGCCGCGGCGTCCGGGGCCTCGTTCGGTGCCACCTGGCGCTCGAAAGAAGGCGACGGCGAAAGGGGATCGACATCCGATGTCCGTTTCGCACTCTCGAAGCCCATGATCAAGTTTGTTTGGTCTAGTGTAGGTTGCTTCGCACTGTCAAGCATATTCTCGTCCAAATTCGGCTTCTTGTGCTTCCATTCCACCGTTCAGGACCGGTTCACCAAACCCGCAGCTACCCGAATAACTGTTGCCTATTTACCACAGCGCGACGAGGAGTACGCATTGCAATGCCGCTATCGAAGCTTGACGACAATGCATTTACCGCGAATTTATTAGTCCGACAAACTTTTGGCGCTAGCAGCGCGCTCTCATGGGAAACTCGAATGAGTGTTCCTCAGGTCGGCGACAAGCGCGCAGCTCGTTTCGGAGGAAAGACCAAGAAAATCGTCGACCAAGGGTTGGCATGACGAGCCTCTGGACCCATAATGCTCACGATCCGAATGCCCGCAGATGCTAATCGAATCATTTTCTCCAAGGCGGCTGGACCGCATTGGGTTCATGTCGAGCTTCCCGACATCATGTTGATTCAACTCAATGGTGATGTCGAAGCTGAACATTTCCAGGTCTTTTACGGGGCTTTGGTGCATTATCCCGAACCCACGATGGTGTACATCCTGCGCGACTCTCGAAATGGCGGCGTCGTCTCGCAACGCGCTCGAAAATATATCGCGGAGAATATCAATGTGGACCGAGTCGCGAGTATCGTAACGTTTGGCTCATCATTTCACGCCCGTACGGTGCTCACGATGATGAACAGAGCGATGAGGCTCGTCAACAAGCGAGTCCCTCCAGCGATGTTTTTCGACACGGAGGCCGAAGCTCGCGCCTGGATTGCCGCCGATCGCCGGAATACGAAGTCGAAAGAGTAGTGCATGGCCATTGCGCAGACAGCAATTTTCTGGCGCGCATCAACAAGAGTGACGTAACATGCTGGCTGATGTTCGCGCCGCATAGTCATATTCTCGTCAGCCAAAGCGTGGGCCCGCACCGAATCGAACTGGAGTCGCCAGATATCGTGCACATACACTACGTGGGCGACGTCGAGATAACGCACTTTCAGGGATTTAATGAAGTCATGGTTTTTTTTCCGCCAAC
>DAOMZH010001355.1:0-2646 GCA_035437985.1 Polyangium sp. (in: bacteria)
CCTCCGCAATTCCGTGCGTCGTGCCCGCCCGCGCTCCCGCGCACACGTTGAGCACGACCATCATGACCGGATTATCACGAAAACTCGCTTGCAATTCATTCGCAAAGGGCGCAATTTCGGCATAAACAATATCGCCGTCCGACGAACGTAAACCCAAAGCCATGTTGCCGTCGTCGAAGGCCCGCGTTCCGCCGACCACGTGAATGATGGCTGGTTGTTTCATTGCTGCTTCCCGCAATGCCCCCAAAAGGTTTTCCGTCGTCGCCTGGCGACCGCGAATAGGTCGACAAGGCATCTCGATGATTTCACTTTTTTGATGCACGGCGAGCGGTCCGAGCTGGCTAATTCCATCACGATCGTCATCCAAGGCAATGGCAACCAAGGTAGGGGGTATGCCCACTCGGGTCGTCGAGTTTTCAATAACGCGTGGAACGGTTCGTACCACGTCAGCAGGAAATGGATGAACAATCCACGAGGGAAAACCAATTTCTTCCCAGGGAATCGCGTGCAATTCGAGGTTGTGCAGGATGAACCGAATGAGAATTTTGCGTTGCCAACTTCGCCCTACGGCCATTCCCAGATACGTATCCACGCCTGCTTTGAACAATGC
Organism: Polyangium sp. (in: bacteria); assembly: GCA_035437985.1. Lineage (GTDB taxonomy): Bacteria > Myxococcota_A > Polyangia > Polyangiales > Polyangiaceae > Polyangium. The sequence continues at coordinate 611 of DAOMZH010001355.1, forward strand.
TTCCTTGACATGTTCGATCCGCGAACGGTGTTCTTGGAGCGTTCCTGAGCCATCGGCCAGCTGTTCGAGTTCTTCGAGTGAAACGCCGAGGGGGCACGGCGCACCCTGCAGATCCTGGATGCTCGGCGTGATATAAACCTTGTTTTCGGCAATGGCTACGTGGATATCGAGCCACGGGTACCCGGTTTGTCCCGAGCCCGAAGGGTTGGTCTTGGAATGACCAGGGTTGATGGGATGCGCATTGGCCGACCAGGTTCCATCCATAGGCGCCATGTGTTTTCCTACATGTTACGGTCGCATTCGTCTTGCCAAACGCGACGTTTGTCCAAATTCAGGGATGAGGATAGGCCAAGTCAAACCTAAGGTTCAAGATTTTGCAAGCTCGGAGCAGCGGTGGAGGGGTCTTGGTATGTCTGGTCGGACACCGGGAAGAAACATCTTGGCTCGGTAATCGGGCGGCTACCTTGATCTCGAAGCATCCAGCCGTGCTCCTTGTGGACCAGTTCGTCCCAGTGGGGTGGTTTTTCCGGAAAAAGAATACCCACCCCGCAGAACGTGCGGGCAATAAAAATCACTTCGCCCTTCGGACAGTCTTCACCATTGCGCAAATAGGTTTCCTCATAACGACCCCACCTGTTGGCTATGGCCGATTTGCTAGATTCTATGAAAGATTCGCTCAATCGCTGGCAGTTTTGTTCGTCGACCCGCAAGTAATAACCCGTTTTGGTCTCTGCACATAAACAATGAGGACCCTCGCGTGCCCATCCACGAGGTCGCCCATCCCACGCCGCTGGCGGATCGCAGGGTCGTCTTGACGAACCTGATCCGGTCGGCGAGTTTGGCGGCGAGGTATCGAATGTCCGAACGGGTTTGTCATCATTCGTGCTGCGCGGGCACGGCTTGAGATTCTCCGTGGTCAATAACAAATTCGGCGAAACGACCGTTGGCGGTTTCAATCGAAACGGGTCGTTCTGTTGCGGCAGTGGGGCCTGGAGACTCGGCGGTCCGAGCGCCGGAGCCTCCAACGTCCGTGAACCAACGGAACCGTTGTCGAGTTTGGCGCACTTGCCGCTGCTGCACGTCAGGCCCTCGTTGCATTGCCATGCATATTCACACGACGCGCCTTCGTCGAGACGTGCCGCGTGCAGTGTTTCTTGTAAAACCCAAACAGTTCCGGCGCCTAGGGCAGCCAGGATGCCCAGGATGCCCGCGGCCGCGACATAATTGGCCGCGTTGGGCGGCGGTGGAGGGGGCAGTGGTTGTTGGATGATAACGGTCTGCGTTTGTTGTGGCCATACCGTGGGTTGCGATTGCGTGTGGACGACCTGGTACATCGGCGCGGATTGGGCTCGAACCGTCGACGTCGTCGTTGGCTCGTTGTTATGGCTCGGCAGCGGTGTTCGCCCATTGACGAAATTTGTTGCGGCCGCAAACAGAATCGGATCCCGCCCCGCAAGGTACACGACGAGCGAAGTGGATTCGCGCCTTCCCGTTGAATCAGTGAGGACCTGCGTATCGAGTCTTCGGCGCACAGCGCTCACCGCAGCCGCAATGTTTCCCTGTGTTTGGTGATGCTTGAATAAATTCTCGTATAATGCCTCCGTCACGGTCGCCGTCACTTTCGGCGAAGGCCATCGCGTGTACGCGACGACTGCTTGTACGCCCGCCCGCAAGAGCGCCTCCGCAATTCCGTGCGTCGTGCCCGCCCGCGCTCCCGCGCACACGTTGAGCACCACCATCGCGACAGGTTTGTCGTGAAAACTCGCCTGCAATTCATTCGCAAAAGGCGCAATTTCCGCATAAACAACATCGCCGTCCAACGAGCGCAGACCCAAAGCCATGTTGCCATCGTCGATTGCTCTGGTTCCGCCGACCACATGGATGATGGCTGGTTGCGTCATTGCCGCTTCCCGCAATGCCCCTAAAATGTTCTCCGTCGTCGCTCGAACCCCTCGAATGGGCGGACACGGCATTTCGATGATTTTGCTTTGTTGGTGTGCTTCAAGTGGCCCGAGCTGGCTTATGCCATCACGATC
>DAOMZH010001356.1:0-2643 GCA_035437985.1 Polyangium sp. (in: bacteria)
GCGCGACTCGGGACGCGATGCAGGTGGACCGAGGCTCGGTCGAGACGACGGAGCCGGGGCGTCATTCGCCACGGACGACGTGGAAACGTCGGTGGTTTCTGCATCTTGAACCGATCGGGGGCGCATGGAGCGGGCGTAAGATATCAGGAGAGGCGGGGTGATCCAGATGTTTGGGATCGCTCGGGAAACAGCCACAAAAACGGAGCGCCGCGACATCTCCAGGGCACATGTCCAACTGAGTGGTCGGATTCATTGGAGAACAAATCATTACAGAAGGACGAACACTCTGGGCATTTGGGGAGTCGCGACCAACCCAAGAGACGCGTCCACAATGAGCGACACTTTGCAAAAGGGTTGACAGACGAGGCAGGTCTAGGTGTTGCTAGACCCGAAGCCAGTTCGACTGCATGGAGTCGCAAGGCGGAGAGTCATGCACATTCGCAAGATCGTCCTCGAAAACGTCCGTTGTTTCGACCGAGTCGAGTTGGATTTGACGCGTCCGGATGGTTCCTTGGCGGGCTGGACCGTGCTCGCGGGTCGTAATGGAACGGGGAAGTCGACGTTATTGAAAGCGATTGCATTGGCAGTGGCGGGGCCACGCGTTGCGGGGATACTACAGAGGAGTTTTCTCAGTTGGATCAAATACGGAGAAACTACCGCAACCGCGACAGTAAACATCGTTTCGTACGATGCTGACGATAACGAGGGTAGTGCAGAAAAAGACTTTCGAGTGGCACGCGATGCTCGACTCGAATGGGTTCGTCCCGCCGGTGACGCCGAGCCTCACATATTTCCCGGAATGGATCTTGTATTGCTAGACTCCACCAATCCGCAGGGCTTTGGTTACCTCGGTCCTTGGAGTGACAATCCGTCGAAATGGTTTATTGCGGGCTACGGACCACAACGCCGAATTGGCAATCAAACTGACTTCAAAAAAGCCGGGCGTCAGATGGAGGCCCGTTTATGGAGTCTATTCGACGAGGAAACAACACTCGCAGAATCACTCCAATGGCTACGCGACCTTCGCGCCCAGCACCTCGAACTCCGCGAGAAAACCAAGACAAACCCAAGCCTCAATGAAGAACTCAAGAATACAGAAAAGCTCTATCAACATATAGTTGCATTATTGAACGATGGTCTACTTCCGGACGACTGGACAGCAGTAGGGTTTGACCTACGAAGTGGCCTCATGGTTGAGCGAAATGGCTTGACGATCTCCATCACTGGTTTCAGCGATGGTTACCGCGCGGCTATTGCCCTCGTTCTAGATATCGTGCGACAAATGCATCGCTGCTTCAACGAACGGCTCGAAGTCACGCAGCGCAGGATCAATGGGAAAAATGTCATCCAAGTCGACCATGAAGGCATCGTCCTCATCGACGAAGTCGACGCTCATTTGCACGTTTCTTGGCAACAGCGCATTGGTTTTTGGCTCAAACAACATTTCCCCAATATCCAGTTCATCGTGACAACCCATAGCCCATTCGTGTGTCAGGCAGCTGATCCGAAAGGGCTGATTCGTTTGCCTCTACCCGGGACCAACGAACGCGTCGAACACGTCTCCGAGGACCTGTACTATACGGTCGTTAATGGCGATGTTGACGATGCTGTCATGTCGTCACTCTTTGGTTTGGAGAGACCGCATTCCGAAGAGGCGGAAAAGTTACGGTCACGCATTGCGAAGCTCGAGGTGAGAGAGTTGCGTGGAGTGGCAACGAAGGAAGAAAAAGACGAATTGGAACGGTTATTGGTGCAACTCCCGAAAAACGGCAACGTCGTGGTCGAGCAAGCGCTGCGTAAGCTCGGAGAAATGGGATGAGAAAACTCCGCCGTGAACCACTCAGCGCGCACGCTTTGCAAGCTCTTTGGGATAACACCATTGCGATTGCCGACGCCGGTCATCCTCGACGCTCCTCGAGAGCTCGTCGCAAGGAGAGTGAAAAACGGTGGAGCACCAAGCCGCGCAAAACCTTTGACGAGATTCGCGAAACCTTGCGCAAAATGTCTTCGGGAATCGAGCGCTGTATGTATTGCGAAAGCAATCAGGGAACGGACATCGAACATTTTTGGCCGAAGAAACTGGCCCCGTGCCGCACTTTTGATTGGAATAATCTCCTGCTTGCTTGTTCAACCTGCAATAGTAATCATAAACGTGACCGATTTCCGCGAATGAATGGAAAACCCCTGCTCATCAACCCCGTTGATGACGATCCCGCGGAACACATTGCATTATCGCCCAGCACCGGCAACTTCGATGACCTGACAGAACGTGGCACGGCAAGTATCGACATCTTGGGCCTCAACCGAACCGCGCTAACCGAGTGTCGTCGAGATGCCTGGATCTCGGTGCAACTACATATCAACGCCTATGCGGAAGCGTGTTGCGCTAACGATGAGTTAGAAGCGGCAGAAATACGGCGCGTACTGACTCGAGCGCCCCACGCGAGTGTATTTGAAAATCTTCTTCGAGTTGCTGAAACAAAAATTGCCGAAAAGCATATCTCCGCGAAATGCCTTCAGACGCTCGCTGCCTACCCAGAAATCAAAACCTGGCTATTGTGACGTCTTCATTTTCGTGTACGTAGCAATGGTCCTCCCATCCACCGGACCATCGAGCGGCGGACGTTGCATAAAGCCCAATCG
>DAOMZH010001357.1:0-2642 GCA_035437985.1 Polyangium sp. (in: bacteria)
ACGAACTCGACGAGCGGTACAAGGCAAACCGTCCTCCCCCGCCGCCCGATCTCCCCATGCAAATGGCCCGCTGCAAAGAGATCGTCGAGGCGTACCGCATCCCCATCTTCGTGGGCGAAGGACTCGAAGCGGACGACTTTCTCGCCATCGCCGTGCAGCGCGCGAAAGAACGCAATTTGCGCGTCGTCATCGTCAGTGCCGACAAAGATCTGCTTCAGCTCGTAGACAGCGATCGTGTCCTCATGTGGGACGGACGCGACAAGGTTTACGGTCCGAACGAAGTCGTCGACAAGTTCGGTGTGCCTCCCGCGCAAGTGCGTGACCTGCTCGCGCTCGTGGGCGACACGAGCGACAACGTGCCTGGAGTGCCAGGAATCGGGCCGAAAACCGCGGCCGATCTGCTCAAGGAATTCGGCTCGTTCGAAGGCGTCTACGCGTCGCTCGACAAGATCAAACGCCAGAAGCTGCGCGAAAGTTTGACTGCAAACGAAGCCGATGCGCGTTTGTCCCAGAAGCTCGTCACGCTCAAGACCGACGTAGACATCACCTTCGACGTCGACGCTCTTCGATATGGAGGTGCCGACCTCGTTCGTCTTCGCGAACTTTTCACTGAGCTTGGTTTTTCTCGGTTCATCAAAGCTGTTCCGGTGCCAGCACCCGTGGCTGGTCATCGCCGCGCGATCACGACGGTTCCGGATCTCGAAGCGTTTGTCGCGGGCATACGTCGCGCTGGGAAAGTCGCGCTCGAGGTGCACGGTACATCGCATGAAGCCATGCGGGCCCACATCTGCGGAGTCGCCCTGGCGTACGAGCAAGGTTCGTCCGTGTATGTGCCACTTGGCCATCGTTACCTCGGTGCACCGCCGCAACTCACCATGAACGACATCAAGCGCGTGCTTGGTCCGATCTTGCAGGACTTCACGATCGCCAAGATCGCTCATGACGCGAAGTACTGTGACGTTCTGCTCCGCCGCAACGGCCTGCGCATCATCGGAACGACGTTCGACACGATGCTCGCGAGCTACCTCCTCGATGCCGAACAATCCCACGAACTCGGGGCAACAGCCGAGCGCGAAGCGGGCATCAAGATGGCGACGTTCGACGACGTTGTGCCGAAGAAGCGGGGACAAACCCAACGCGCGCTCGACGAGGTCGAGGTCGAACCGGCGACGAACTATGCGGCAGCATTTCCGGAAGCGGTGTTGGCGATCGCTGAAAAACAAGCGCCGAAACTCACCTCGGCAGGCCTAGACAAACTCCTGACGAACATCGAACTTCCGCTTGCTTCCGTGCTCGCGCAGATGGAGCTCACGGGCGTGCTCGTCGATCCGGCTGCGCTTGGGGCGTTGGGCAGCGAGATGAGCAAGGAGCTCGACGTGCTCGAAAAGCGAGCCCACGCGGCGGCAGGGCGCGAGTTCAATCTCGCCTCACCCAAGCAACTGGAAACGATCCTCTTCGATACGTTGGGGCTCAAGAGCACTCGGAAAACCAAGACGGGTCGATCGACGGATGCTGACGTGTTGGAGACATTGTCCGACGATCATCCGTTGCCCGCGATCGTGCTCGAACATCGGGCGATCGCGAAGCTCAAGGGAACGTACGTCGATGCGTTGCCGCGGCTCGTGCATCCCGAGACCGGACGCATTCACACGCGCTGGAGCCAAGCGGTGGCCGCGACAGGTCGTTTGTCCTCGCAAGATCCGAACTTGCAAAACATTCCGATTCGTACGGACTTGGGCAAACTCATTCGCCGAGCGTTTGTCGCTCCGAAAGGGTTTGTCATTCTTAGCGCCGACTATTCGCAGATCGAGCTGCGGGTGCTGGCGCATTTGTCGAACGATCCTGTGCTCGTCGATGCATTCCGCACGGGGCAAGACGTGCATACGCGAACGGCGATGGAGATTTTTGGGGTCGATGCTGCGGACGTGACGACCGAGATGCGTCGGCGCAGCAAGACGATCAACTTCGGCGTGATTTACGGGATGGGCGAATCAGCGTTGGCGCGACGTTTGAGCATCACGCGGGTCGAAGCGGCGAAGTTCATCGATGCCTACTTCCAGCGTTACCGCGGTGTGCACGAGTTCATGGAGCGAACGATGACCGAAGCGCGGCACACGGAACAGGTGCGGACCATTTTGGGACGACGACGTCTCGTGCCTGATTTGCATACGACGGATCGAGCTCGACGCGCATATGCCGAACGCATTGCGCAGAACACCCCGATTCAAGGATCGAGCGCAGATTTGCTGAAGCTGGCGATGGTTCGTCTCGCCCAACCGGTGGTTCCAGGAGCGCGGATGGTGCTCACGGTGCACGACGAACTCACGTTCGAGGTGCCGGAGGATCGTGTGGACGAAGCGAAGAAGAAGGTGCGGGAAGCGATGGAGGGAGTGTTCACGTTATCGGTGCCGCTCGTGGTGGACGTGGGAGCTGGTCCGACGTGGGCCGAGGCGCATTAGCAACGTTTGTCGGGGTTTGGTCCTGGCACCGGTTTGTCCTCGGGGGTTTGGGGGCACAACTTGGGACCAGGTCGCGGTTTGTCCCCGGGGGTTTGGGGGCACAACTTGGGACCTGGTATCGGTTTGTCCCCCCGGGGGTTTGGGGGCAGAGCCGTTGGGTCAGTCTCTTTGGCGTAGCCAAAG
>DAOMZH010001358.1:0-2637 GCA_035437985.1 Polyangium sp. (in: bacteria)
CCCCTTCCGCACTGCGGGATCGACCCGCGGCGGTTCGTGATGATAAAGTCATGTTGTTCACTGCGCGCGTCGTTCCGGATTAGTGGCCAAACTGAGGCCGGACGTCGCGCGTTGGTTTTTGTGCGGTCCGAAGAACGCACACGTCAAATGTCACTCGTTCAGTCATGACCTGCACGAACTGAACGCACGGGCAAGACTGCACGAGATCCAAGGGGCGGATCAAGTGGCTTTTGTCGGGATCGTCCGTGGACAAACGGTCTCTCCGATGTTTGCTGCGGGTTTCATCGGATCAACCCGCGGGAATTTTTGTTGCGCCATGGTTGCTCGAGGAGTCGCGCGTCCACTGGATCCAGCGATTCCTGTGTGAAGTCTGACGCGGTCGCTCAGTAGCCGTAGAGCACAGTGTTGTTCGTTGTTCGTCGTGACAATCTACTTGGTGCGACTCATGCGACGGTGTTGTTCGTCTCGTACGCGATTCACAAGTCGTGACCGTTTGCAAGGTGATTTTGCAGGCATGCGATGTTTTGTTGAGACGAACGTGAGACAATCCCCGTCTGCTTGCCCCTTGCTGAATTTGAGGGGGTGTTCTGCGCATAAAATCGTGCGGAAGCGCCACGAAGGCGTGCTCCAACGTATGCACACCCACGCCACCGCACGGGCGCACGCTCGTGGATGATTCAGTAAAGGCTGGACGCACTCGCACCCAGGCGACGAGCAAGGGCTGATTGTGTTGCGAATTGGACCTTGCGATGGGGCGAATAGTTTTCGGTGGGCGCTACGTGGGCACCGTGCTCATCGATCCAAATACGAGGAAAAGGATTCCCGATCCACTGTGTACAGATGTCCACAAGTGGACGACGTTCAACCTGTAAATTGCATCAAACTGTAGGTACAAATGTCAGCAGACTAGGCCCACGCCACCTCGCGTTGCCGCGGATGATGGGCCCCACTGCTTCATCGACCGGACGGACACTGCGTGTCGCAGCATGTACTGGCAAGACGCTCAAGTTCAGGGTGCGCACACGCAGCACACACCTGATTCGGCAGCGTTGGTGCATGTGCCTGTATCTGACGTTACCACACACGTCCCGCGTATCTGACTAACGACGCGTTGGGTGCATATAAACGCGCAGCCGGTAGAATAGGCGGCGCAGGCGGCGCTGGTATGCACGGCTGGCCCTTGGGGCCCCGCCGGTCCAGGGGGGCCTTGCGGTCCAGTTGGCCCTTGGGGCCCCGCCGGTCCAGCTGGTCCTTGCCGTCCCGCCGATCCTTGCGGCCCCCGCTGGCCGATCGGTTCGCCTCGCACGAAAATGTCACCGTTATTAGCGACTCGAAACGCGCCTTGGCCAGCTTGGATATAATCGCCCGTCGCTCCCTCGAGCGCAATCTTGGCGGTTGGCGTGATCGTGCCAATCCCGACGTTGCCAGTTCCATCGATGATGAGCCGTGAGACGGGCCCTTTGGAAACGTCTCCCAGTTGCGGCATCTGCGCTATGCTGAACATGCCGTTGTTCACGATTGCCCAAGGGTTGGCGTTATAAACGTCGAAAATTCCTATGGCCGGGTTGCGGAGTTGGCCGCCGCTCCGGATGACGAGGTTGGTGCCGAAATTCCAGGCGCTCCACTGATTGCCATTGTCTTCGATCATCACGCTGCCCTGTGAGTTCGGCGCCGCGAGTTCGGTGTTGGTCGCAGCACTTACAGCGTATTCCGCGCCGTACGCCGGCGTGAGCATGAAGAGAACAGGTAGAATCCCACCAGCAGTTCGCATCATCATTGTGAACCTCCCCAAATCAGGGCGTCGGCTCAGAGGAGCACGGCTCTGTTCGTATGTCCGTTGTGAAAGAGCATTCCTCGTGCCAGCGCTGAATAGCATTTGGCTCGTGCGCACCGGAGTTAGTCGGGGTCGGCCATTGCAGGAAATGCAACAGACTCGGGAATGTCCGTGAATGCCTTGACCGCCGAGCGGACGCTCCCAATTTGGGGCGTTGCTGTCAGGCCCCGACGATGAGTGCCATTTGTGTATGTGTACATATGTCCTCACGACGTGGACGTACGCATGAGGAATCTTCGTGTCTTGCGTGTACAGATGTCCGCACCATGTTCGCCGCGGGAGTGCACGATGCAAGGCAAGCGAGGGTTCTCGTTGGGGGACGTGGTGCAGACGCAGGGTGCGATGCATGCGTTCACGCCGGAGGAAGTGCTGGCAAGCTTGGTCCGGCATGCAGACGGTGACTGGGGCGACCTCGAAGAAGAGGACAAGCGAGCGAACGAACAGGCGCTGGAGGACGGCGAGCGGCTGATGAGCGCCTACAAGTTCGAGGACGGTCGCAAGGTGTACGTGATTACGGAATGGGACCGTTCGGTCACCACGGTGCTGCTGCCGGAGGAGTATTGAGGGGAGCCAACGAGGGTCGTAAATCGAGCTGGGTTGCGGACATCTGTACACAGTTTGGTAATGGTATTTTAGCAAAATTAAATCAAATGCGTGGACGGATGTCCACAAACAGTGCCGGGGCGTAGGCTGTTGTCGTGTCGTTCGTCTTGGCAGCGTGGATACGTCCGGAACTCTAGCATCCACCCAACCCCCTTCCCAACCCCGCCCACATTCGTGTATCGTGCGCCGCCGCTCATGCC
>DAOMZH010001359.1:0-2636 GCA_035437985.1 Polyangium sp. (in: bacteria)
GCTTCTTTGACAGGAACGTCCGGAGAACATTAGCCAGACCTTGGACGTGAGCAGCGGGAACCGATTAGATGATCAGGTTGGAAATCGCATATTGCGCAGGAGCGACCATGCCACCCGCCATTCCCTGCAAAAACACCGACGAATCGTCGATTCCGAGCGCCGCACGGAATGGGTCCAAGTCGACGTGCCCCAGGGGACAAGTGCCGAGATCCAAAGATGGCGCCTGCTCCATGAGCAATTGCCCCATATAACCTGCCTCGAGCAGGCAGAAGTTCCGAGCCTGGGGGCCATAAAGAGGTTCGATGGCTGCGAGTTTTCCCACGAAAAGAAGGACAAACGCCGCTTGGTCAAAAAGATCGACGTTCCACGTCACTTGCGCCGCGGCGCCCATGGTCGAATCCGACACTTTCCGCAGACCGTTCAAGTTCGGGTCGTAATAATAGAAACCTGCGGCCGCGCCTTCGACCTTGTCCGGTTTGATGTATACGTACGTTTGCACCGGATACAAGCTCCCGCCCGAGGGATATCGATATTTGGGCAGGAGCGTTCCCGGGGAATTGATCGCCGCGAGGACACGCAACAATTGACCCAATCGTGATAACTCGATGGGTTTGTCCACAAACGCACGAATGCTTCGCCGACGGGCGTAAGGTAGCAGCGTCGCCTCATCTTGTTCAATCGGCCCAAATGCGAGCACGGGCGCTTGATCCAGGTCGTGGCGTAAACCGTGACGACCGAACTTGAATTCGACTTTTTCGGCATCGGACATGCCTTTGGGGGAGACGGTCGGTTGTTGAACCGGCGCAGCAGCTTTTCGCGGCACCACATATGCACAAAGGCGTTTGTCTTTCGCGTTGTCGCCGATGGCCAGGACGATGGCTTGTTGGACATCCGGATGATTTTGAATGGCCGCCTCGACTTCCCCGAGTTCGATGCGATAGCCGCGAATTTTAACCTGAAAATCAGCGCGCCCGAGTATCTCGATATTGCCATCTGGGAGCCATCGCCCGAGATCACCCGATTTGTAGAGTCGTTCGCCCGTGACCGGGTGAACGATGAAACGTTCCCGGGTCTTTTGGTCGTCATGCCAATATCCTCGCGCGAGACCAATGCCGCCGATATACATTTCCCCGGGGACCCAAACGGGTCGTTCGCGAAGCTGTTCGTCAAAAATATGGTACGTCGCTGCCCGTAGGGCTCGCCCATAAGGGATACTTTTCCACGCCGGATCTACATGGCCAATGGGATACCAAATATCCCAGACAGTCGTCTCCGTTGGACCTCCCGAGGCAATGATCGTAATATTCGAAGCGAGCTTACGCAGCCTGTCCGGCAATTCGACCGGAATGAAATCACCTGAAAAAATGGCCCATCTGAGCGAAGCAAGCGCGTCTGAGTTCAACGAGGCATTGCCTTCCGCATATTCCACGAGCATGTGCATGAATGTCGGAACTGAATTCCACAGCGTCACGCGGTGTGTTTGAATCAATTCGGCCCAATGACCGGGGTCTCGCGTCTTGTCAGCGTCGGGCAAAACAATGCTCCCGCCGATGATGGCGAGCACGCCGAAGATATCAAAAACTGACAAATCATGGTGCAGCGCCGTCAAAGCAATGGCCCGATCGTCCGACACGAGCCCGGAACGCTCCGCAACGTCGGTCATTCGGTTTGTCACGGAACGATGTTCGATCATGGCTCCTTTGGGCTGGCCCGTGGAACCGGACGTGTACAAAACATACGCAAGATGCTCCGGATTCTGAAGCGACGCGAGGCGTCCAACGTCCTGTTCGACAGGGGTATCGCTGACGACGAGCACTTCGATATCCTTGGCCCATGGCGCGTTCGTACCGAACTTCTCCTGCGTCAAGACAATGCGCGCTTCGCTATCAGCAATCATGCGTCGAAGACGTTCTTCCGAGCCCGCCGCATCGAGCGGCACATACGCCCCTCCTGCCTTGAGCACTCCAAATACCGCCACGACTTGCTCCCACCCTTTCTCCATGATGATCGGGACGAGTTTGTCTGGGCCAATTCCACGGGCTCGAAGCTGATGAGCCACTCGATTGGCGAGACGATCCATTTCAGCATAATTTAGAACGCGGCTCGAGGTAATGAGCGCAGGTTTGTCGGGGTGCTTGTCGACCTGGTGCTCGAATTGTTCATGGAGCAAAAACGGCACGATCGGTTCCGAATCTGCCGTTGCAAGCTCCAAGGCGTGTTTTGGCGGTGTTACCGCAATCAGTTCGGTTGATTTCGATGACCATGACGCCTCGTCCGCCGTAAGTCTTCGAAGGAGTCCGACGTAAACCTCGAACGCTGCGGGAATGAGTCCATCAGGAAAAACTCCTCGGACGAACTCCCACACGAGAAGTATTCCACCATCACGTTCAAAGCATTGATGATCGAGCAGCAACTGCGGCGTTTGCACGACTCCATATGAGCCGTCCTGTCTACGCGGATCGGAGCGATCTCGGCATGCAGGAACCGGAAGACATGTTGTCGCCGCGCCACTACGAGGCTGTTCGGCGTGGTGGTCGCCACATGCGCGCGCTGCCGCTGTGGTGCTACACATCGGATCGCTTCGCCGAAGCGGAGAAGGAAAGCATTTTCCTGCCCACATGGAACATGCTTGAGCG
>DAOMZH010001360.1:0-2634 GCA_035437985.1 Polyangium sp. (in: bacteria)
CACATGCACTAATTCCGTTGCATTGATCCGTCTGCGATCCAGGAGGCAAATTCACACAGGTTCCCCCGAGCCCTGAGAAGTCGCAAACGTTGCAGGGGCCAGGGCACATCTTGTCGCAGCAAAGTTTGTCCTCTGGATCGCAGACATCCCCGTTGACGCATTGCCCATCGTTGTTGCAAGCGATACCGTTACATCGGAACCTACATTCTGGGCCGGTGCAATTCCTACATTTCTGGCACGTGCCGCTGGCATCGCATACGCCGTTTTCGCAGGGAGTTCCGCTGGTCACAGGAGTATGACTGCACTCGCCATTCACGCATTTGTCGACCGTACATTCCTCGTCATCGGACGCGCAGTCGCAAACCATTCCGCTACTGGTGCTACTACTGCTGCTGCTGCTACTACTACTGCTACTACTTGCGCCCATTTTCCCGCCAGCCCCGCCAGCCCCAGTCCCTTCTCCGCCATTGCCGCCGTCGGAAGCTTCCCAGGGCTGCGAGACAAACGGATTGTGGGAACATCCTTCACCCACCATGGCACAGCCCAGGAGAACCCCACCCACAACGAACCCTACTCTTTTGTGTCGATTCATGTTCGTACCTCGAAACCTTGTTCGTACCCTCAAAACCAATTTCCCTGGACAACCACCCCGCCCAACGTCGGGACGACTCGAACCGTTGCCTTGGGCGGCCCCTTTACTTCCCGCGCCTGGTTTTCTCCTGCCAATGCGTATTTCAACGTAAAAGCTCCCGCCACTGCCGCACCAACGTACGCGGCAACCGCCGTGTACGTGAACCCGAGCCTCATGTTGTCCCGACGCTCATATTCATCCTTTGGCAACCCCTCAACATTCGACAGATACGCCGCGTTTTCGGCAAGGGTCGCCTCGATGCCGATCAGGAACAAGCCTCCCGCAATGATTGCCGTGGACTTCATCCAACTGCGATCGTTGCGCTGCGGAACAGGCGCATTCGTCAAAGGTCGCGATTGCGGAGTCCATTGCAGCTCGCGCTCGATCTCGGTCCCCGCAACCGCTTCGATTTGCTCGACCGCTACGTCAAACCCATTCTGTTTCGCCTCGAGCTTATGCGAACCCGGCGCCACATAAATACGCCCCGGCAAACGTTTGTCGTCGACACGTTCCCCATCGACGTACACCTCGGCCCCCGCCGGATGCAAAGTCAGCCGAATCGCTGTGCTTTTCGCCTTCGCTTCTTCGAACAGCTTACGCACGGCCTCCTCGATTTGCGCATTCCGCTTCTTTCCCTCCGCCACGGAATTCTCGAGCAGATAATATTCGAGGTATTCGGCGGCTAATGGGGCATTTCCCAGCTTCAATTCCGTTCGCCCCAATTGCATGATCGTAAAAGGTTCGGGATCGATCTGGGCCGCTTGCGTGAAGCGTTCATGCGCCAAGGACCAATTCTCGGCTTTTGCAGCCTCGACCCCTTCTTTCAGCAAACGTTCAGCCTCGGCTTTTCGCGCGTCTGCCGGTGCTGGCGCCGTGTCTGCGGCCGGATTCCCGGGCGGTTCTTGCGCCCAAGTGGGCGAGGCGCCTAGCAAGAGCGTGACCATCAGCATTCGCTTGAAAATCAGGTTATGGTTTTTCATAGAGTTCCCACCATTGGGCACCGGCAAAAACGCCTGTACCGATCGCGTGATTGGGTGATCGAGCTCGTACCTGTCGCCAAGCGTGTCGCCACGTCTCATGGCGGGGTCATCTTTTCACAACTTGGTGCGTCCTGACAAGTACGAAGTTTTACCTACGCGGTTTGCCCGCGATTCCATGGGCCATCGTTGATCGTGCCCAGTGTTTGTCGAGGCGATCGGTGGGGAGCGCAAAGTCGAGGGTGTTCGAGCGGGCGCGCGCGTTACTGGACGCGCTGGTGATGGTCAAGGAGATTTTTTTGCTTGCGCGATTCGCGCTAGGCGGAGGTCGTTCGGCGGGTTGAAACTCGGAACGGGCGTTTGTCTTTGCGGTGCCAATCACTCTTGCAATGTGCGGCCATCCGTCAGCAGCTAATGGGGATGCATTGCCCGTCGCATTGGTAGACGCAATGGACCGCGTTGACGCACGTGATCGACCACAATGCGTCGGGGTCGGTGCATTGGCCGCTGCTCCCGCCCGCCACGCAATGGGCGTCCAAAAGCGACTGCGATTGAATGACATAGCCGCCATAACAGCCTGGAGGTAAGCCCGAGCCGACGATACACCAGTTATTGTGATACTCGTAGGTACCGGTGGTCGACAAGGCAATCGACATCAAGTCAGATTGACCGTTGTAGGGAACGCAGCAGACGGCAGGGTCGTTGATCAGTCCATTGCAGTTTTCGTCAATGCTGTTCCCGCAAATCTCGGTCGCTCCAGGGTAGACGCCCATATTCGAATCATCGCAATCCGAGCTGTTTGCGACGTAGCCCGTCGGCGCCGTCGAACACGCTTGAATGGTCATTGCGCCATTGCCATAACCATCCGCGTCCGCGTCGCCGAAGAACGTGCTGCATATGCCGCTTTGACACTCGTTCGCCGCAGTGCACACTTGGCCGTCCGGCTTTTTCGTGGTGCAGATTCCTCCAACGCAGTAATGGCCCGCCGCACAACTCGAATCGTCCGCGCACATGGTGAGGCACGAT
>DAOMZH010001361.1:0-2624 GCA_035437985.1 Polyangium sp. (in: bacteria)
TGCCCTTGTCGGCCAGTTCGAAGAGTCCAGGTCGATCCATCGCGCCCGTGAAGGCTCCGCGCGTGCTGCCGAAAAGTTCCGTCTCGACGAGCGTTTCGGGAATGGCGCCACAGTTGATCGCCCGCAAAGGTTTGTCACTCCGTAAGCTGTGTTGATGCACGGCGCGCGCGACGAGTTCCTTACCTGTGCCGTTTTCCCCGAGAATGAGCACGGTGGACGTGGTGGGAGCAGCACCGAGAGCTACGCGATAGACCTCTTGCATGCGCCGCGATCCGCCCACGAGTTCGCCAAATCGTTCATGCGTGGCGAGGCGTTGTTCGAGTTGTCTGGTGCGATCGACGAGGCGTTTGTGTTCCGTCGCTTGAGCGAGCGCGATCGCGACCGTTTCAGTCGGGCCAAATGGTTTGGTGAGAAAGTTGTAAGCGCCTTGCCGCACAGCAGCAACGGCGGTGTCGATGTCGGCAAAACCGGTCATCATGACGACTTCGACTTCGGCGTGTTCCTTCTTGATTCGCGCGAGAACTTCCATGCCGCTCATGCCGGGCATCATGACGTCGAGCAACACGACATCGACGCGCGTGGTCTTGAGGAGTGACAAAGCAGCAAGGCCATCTTCAGCGGTGAGGACGTCGAATTGTTCCGCGGAGAGCACCCGCGCCAAACTGCGGCGGAGCGCGGGTTCGTCGTCGACGATGAGCACGCGGGGTTTGGCGACTGGCGCAACGTCTTTGCGATCCGCGGTGGGTGCGCGGTCTTCGGACGAAGGGTTTGTCCTTCCCGTATCGGGGCTCGTCATCGGACGCCACTCCTTCGCTCGTGTCGCCTCATGAACCCGTCTCCAACCGTTTCACTTGGCTGGCGGCGGAGGTGCAGCTTGCGTAGTTGGCGCCGGAAAATCCACTTGCAGGATCATGCCTGCATCGGTGTCGACGACTTTGTACGTCGCTGTGCTCGGTTGCCGAAGCTCAATGACGAGCTCGACATCTTCGTCGTCGACTTCGACCAAGGTTGCGCGCGCGACGGGAGTTTTGAAGAAACTGGTCTCGAGGGGCAGAAGGTTTGTCCGCACGGGCACGGACGCACCCTTCAGCCGATAAGCGAGGCGGCCTTCGGCCTTGCGTTCGGCAACGCTGACTTTGGCGCTGACTTCGACGTGGATGCGACTCGAACCATCGGGCAGGACGCGAAATGAGGGGAAGTTGGCGACGGGGCCTTTGACGGCTTGTCGTTTTTTCGCTTTGCGGGCGGCCCTTTTTGCAGGTTTGGCCGGAGCGGTCGCGGCGGGGGACGCTGGAGGTTGGGTTGCGGTCGTTGCACCGGAATTTTGAATGGATCCTGTGGCAACGGCAGGCGGTGGTTGCTCGGCCGAAGAAACCGAAGCGACGAACGAACCGGCAACGAGGAGCGAACAAAAGAGGCGCATGAAGTTCATTGAAGCACGTTCGCGACCTGTGGATCTAGTTTCCGTAGGGTTTCGAGGCGGCGATTTTCTGCGGCAAACCAACGGTGGGTCGACGGAGAGTTTGGTCCTTGACTGCAAAGCACTTTAGGCTTGATTGCGGAGCACGACTTTGGTTTCAATGCGCATGCATCCAAGGAGCACGATGACGATGCTTAGGCGATGGGTACCGGCGGGCTTTTTGCTCTCCAGCGTGGTGGCCACTTCCCCCACGATTTTGGCCCAAACGGCACCAACCAAATCCGCACCGACGACGACTGCCAAAGCCCCAACCGGCGGGACCACTGCAGCGACGACGGCCACGACCGCACCAAAGCCGGCCACGACGACCGCAAAGCCCGCAGATCCGAAGGCTGCGAAGCCCGCAGATCCGAAGGCTGCAGCGACGGGCACCGACGCGAAAGCCCCGGCAGGGACGGATCAAAAAGCCCCCGAAGCAAGTGCGATCGCCCCTGCGCCCGCAAACGACACGGACAAGGAAGCTCTCCGCCTGCTCGATGATGGGAAAAAGGCGTACAAGGCGGGACAATTCGACAAGGCGCGCGAACAGTTTGCCGCCTCCTACAAGGTAAAACCCGACTCCAACACTCTGTTTTGGCTGGCGAACGCCGAAGCAAAATCCAATCGCCCCAGGGACGCAGCAGAGCACGCGGAAGTGTACTTGCGCGAGGCGAAGACTGCTCCAGCCGATGACCGACAATCGATGCAGAAGCTGTTCGAGGAAGTCACGGCCAAACTCGCTACGTGGATCGTCAAGGTAAACGTGGATGGCGCCGACTTGTACCTCGACGGCAAACCCGTGGGCAAATCACCGCTGCCTGCGCCACTGTTTGTCGAGCCGAACACGCATGAAGTGGAAGCGCGAAAAGAAGGTTTTGCGAACGAGAAAGAGATGCTCGTTGCTGCTCCGAACACGGAGAGTGAGAGCCTGCTGGTGTTGAAGTCTACGTCGGCGGACAAACCGCCGCCGCCTCCCCCGCCCCCGCCGCCTCCCCCGCCGCCGCCTCCGCCTCCCAAGCCAGCTTGGTGGACGTATGGAATGATTGGTGGAGGTGCGTTGACGGTTTTGGGATTGGGCTTGGGGATTGGATTGAAGGTATCGGCTGGAACGAAGGGCGACGAGGCCGACGCGCAATTGACCGAGCTTGTGCGCACGACGCCGAGT
>DAOMZH010001362.1:0-2623 GCA_035437985.1 Polyangium sp. (in: bacteria)
ACTCCAGGCCAACGGAAGTGTCCAGATAACTCGTCAACACCGAGCTCGTACATCACGCCGCGGCAAACGTTCGTGTCGAGCGGCTCGTTCTGCGAGTTTGTCGGGTGCGCAAACGTGGCCACCGTCGACGTGCTCCTGGGCAAGGGCTTGTTTTCAATAGGGATGTTGGAGCTCGAAATCGTGACGTTCAGCCCCCGGTGGTCGGGCCAGGATCTTTGGGCGGGTCCGCGGGGGGCGAAACGTCCTCGCCGGCCAATGTGCGACTGGTCGGCCGCACACGTTCGGACAAATCTTTTCGCCCAGCCAAACGGAAAAGCCCGGTCAATGTATCGGCAACGCCCTGGTGCACATCGCTCCATTCCACGATTGCCCCGTGGCGTTTTCCCAACTCGTCGACCAATTCTTGTTCCTCGCGCTGGATGGTGGCCATTGCGTTGTCGACCGCATTGGCCTTCGTGATCAGAGTCGAGGCCATGGCAGCGCTATCGAAGGTCACGCCTTCGACCGTCACATTGAAGGGACGCTCTTGCAAAAGCATGGCAACGGTCATAGCATGATTCATATTGTCGCGGGGCACACGTGGCGTTTCACCGGACAACCCATACGTTTCAATGCCTGTGTTGCCCAGCGCGTCGAGCACCATGGAACGAATACGAACGGTCGCTGCGATCAAGCTCGAAACGGCGGAATCGCGGGCTTCACGGAGTCCAATGTCATCCGACCGTTCAGCCACGACGTGCATTTCTGCGTCATCCATGGTGGAGACGGAATGTTTCAAGTCATCGACCAAGAAATCGAAGAATGCGCCAACGATTTCTCGGGTGATAGGAGTATTGGCGCCTTGGACTTTGGCGGCTCTAGCGGCCAAGTTTTCGGCAATCTGATTACGATGGGTCGTCGCCGCGGTGATGACGTGTTCGCTGGATTGAATTCGATTCTCGACTTGTTTCGACTTTTTGGTCACGTGGATACTCCTTTCGTGCAGGGCGTGATCGGAATGCGTCGTGGCGAGCGAGCGTACACGAGCTATGGACAGTGTGTCAAGAGGTACAGTCGCGACGACGTTTTGTTCGGACTTCGACGAGTTCGCGGCGGTCGCGAAGGCGTCTTGGGGCAACAAAATCGAACGCAGTTGCAGTCTTGTTCACGTTCCGCAATTTACGGAGAGGGTCCGCGGCGGTCGGGGTGGCGTCTTGGAGCGGTGAAATCGGATACAGGCGTAGTCTTTTTCACGTTTGGTGACGTGCGGAAGAGGTCGCGGGGGTCGTAGGTGCGCTGCAATTGGAATGAGGCGTGAGTGCGAGCCCGATTCATTCAGTATCAATGACAGGCGCATCCGCCAATTGCTGGAGCGCGCGATGCAAATTGTCACGTACCTGCTCCGACGGCTCGGCTTCCAACGCGCGCGCAACGAGAGCGGCTAGTTCGGCGTCCTGATACATTGCTTGCACCTGCGCGAGAACGCCCGCGGCTTGCTGACGCACATGAACGCCAAGTGGGTAATGCCACGGAGCAGGGCCGTAAAGCAGCGCCTTGCGGGCAATATCGAGCGCTTGGCGACTGAGTTGGGGATCGGGATGGTTCAAAAGCGCCACTGCTGCGTGCAACCGTTCTTGCCAGCTTTCTTCGGCTCGTTCGTCCTCCCAAACTCCGCGCAGCTGCTCCAGGTGCTCGCGCGCAATATCGTCGCCGGCTTCCAAGAGCGCCCAAGCGGCCCCTTGTCGCTCTTGCCACGCCTCGCTTTTCAACATTTCGAGAAGTCGTTTCCGCAATGCTTTGTCGTCGCGAGCCAAGGGGGCAATGGCAGTCGCCAAGGCCCGACGTATGCGGCAACCAGCGTCATCGGCCGCCCGAGCGCCGAGCCACGGAAACAGCGTCTCGAGAAGCTCCGGATCTCGTGCGACAAGCGGAGCAAGCCCGAGTACGGCGATTTGCATGGGGTCGACACTCCGACCTTTGTACGAAAACCCATTTGCGAGAATCTTGCGAAAAATCAGTTCAACTTCAGGAACCCGGGGCACGTACGGAACGAGCCCGTTCAAAACACTCACCATGCCCAATCCCGCCGACTGGTCATATGCTTGAAGCGTTTGAAGCAACTCTCCACGAGTTTGAGCCTCATCCATCAGTAAACTCATGATGGATGGGTCCGATAGCTCATAGGCAACAATTTGAGGACGAACTAGCAACTCGACCAATTGCTTGCCAGCTTCATGGTCTCCATCGCGCACCAGCTCTGCAAGTCCAAAAACGGCACGATCCGAGACAAACGAATCGTCTCGGCCCGCCACATCGAAAAGGACCATTCTAACGCCGGCCAGTTTGGGGTGCCGCAGCAACACATCCCAGGCATTTTTCCCGAGTTGAGCATCGTGCGTGTATCGGCAAAGCTGATGGAAAATCATTTCATCATGCTCGACCATTGCATCAAATACCCAAAACCCTCGATGAAATCCATCGTTCTTTAATACTTGCACATCGACGATGAAATCCCGAATGGGCGCCCGCATCAGTGGGTCCTTCTGTGCCAATTCCGCAATTGTTTTTGCTGCCTTTCTGCCAATGCTGTGTTTACCATCAAGGACGGAAACGAGCATGTCGCGCACATCCGCGTGCTCGGGCA
>DAOMZH010001363.1:0-2613 GCA_035437985.1 Polyangium sp. (in: bacteria)
AACTCGCCGCCCTCAAGCGCAAGATGGGAGTTCTTCCTGCCGAACCTCCCAAGGAAGTCGCGCCACCCGCAGCTGCTCCACAAATTCGTGTGGCCGGACAACCAGCGCAGTCACCTGCTTCGGTGCAAGCTGAACAAGACGAACTCGCGGCGGCTCTTGCCGAACTCGAAGCCGAAGAGCAACGAGAACAAGCTCGCATGAAGCGCTGAGCAGGCGTCGAAACATGAGCGAATCAGGCACGACGAGCACATCCGAGGGTGCGCCAACCACCTCGAAAAAATCCCTCGACGTAACTGGCCAGGACAAACCAGTCTACGCTGAAGATCTCAACACCGTTCTCGCCCGTCTCGAAGCAAGTTCGAGCTCGGGGCTCGATGAATCCGAAGCGACGGTGCGCCTGACGAAGTACGGGAAAAACAAGCTCCCCGAAGGCGCGAAAAAAAGCACGCTCATGCGGCTGCTCGAGCAATTTGCCAATCCGCTCGTGCTCACGCTGCTGGCTGCTGCGGCGATCGCAGTCGTCGTCGGCTTTACGGATGCGTCGGGACAACACGGATTTCTGAGCCGATTTGGCGATGCGATCGCGATTCTTCTCATCGTCATCCTCAACGCGTTTCTTGGGTACTACCAAGAGCGACGTGCCGAAGCGGCGCTCGAAGCCCTGCAAAAACTCAGTGCGCCGTCAGCACGCGTGCGTCGTGACGGAAAAGTCAAAGTCATCTCTGCGGAAGATGTCGTCCCTGGCGACTTGCTCGAACTCGAAGCAGGTGACGCAATTGCTGCTGACGCTCGGTTGGTCCAGACAATCGATCTAGCGACGGAAGAAGCTGCGCTGACGGGCGAGAGCACCGCGTGCACGAAAGATGCCTTGGCCCCCGTGGGCCTCGACGCACCGCTTGGCGATCGTGGAAACATGGTTTTCACAGGAACGACTGTCGTTCGCGGCAAAGCGCGCGCGGTCGTGACGGGCACTGGATCGAAGACCGAGCTTGGAAAAATCGGCGAGATGATCAATTCGGTTGGCGATCAAAAGACGCCTCTCGAAGAACGTCTCGACAGCTTTGGTTCGACGATTTTGCGAGTTTGTCTGTTGCTCTCCGCAGTGCTCCTCGGATGGGGCTTCATTCGCGGCGGACGACCTTGGCATGAGCTGCTCCTCGAAGCCGTAAGCCTTGCCGTTGCGGCGATTCCGGAAGGTTTGCCAGCGATTACGACCATCACCCTCGCGCTTGGCATGCAACGCATGGCGCGACGTGGAGCGATCGTGCGCAAGCTACCCGCCGTCGAAACGCTTGGAGCTGCAACGGTCATCGCGTCGGACAAGACCGGCACGCTCACGCAAAACGAGATGACCGTTCGTGCCGTGTATGCGGGCGGAAAACGCTACAAAGTCACGGGCGAAGGTTACGATCCCTCTGGCGCATTTCTCAACGAAGCTGGCGAAGAGATCGAGTTCGACAAACTCCCCGCCCCGCTCACGTACACGCTCTCGACCGCGGCTCTCTGTAACAACGCGACGCTCGAACACGACGACGAAAACAAGCGCTGGTACATCATTGGAGATCCAACGGAAGGCTCTCTTCTCGCGCTCGCGGCCAAGGCTCAGATGCCGCGCGAATCCATCGCTCCGTCGCACAAGTTCATCAACGAATTGCCGTTCGACAGTGATCGCAAGCGCATGACCGTGATCACGCGCGACAAGAACAATCGCGAAATCGCGCACGTCAAAGGCAGCTGCGATGTGTTGCTCCAGCTCTGTGTGAAGTTTGCCGCTGACGATGGGGTGCGGGGCATGACGGAGGAGGATCGGGTGGCAATTACTGCCGAAGCCGATCGCATGAGCTCCCAAGCACTCCGCGTGCTCGCCATATGTCGTCGCGTGCGCCGACCCGAAAACACGGACGAAGGCGACGTCGAGCGTGAACTCACGTTCCTCGGTCTGGTCGGCATGATGGATCCGCCGCGGCCCGCCGTGAAAGACGCAGTTGCCACGTGCAAACGCGCAGGCATTCGCGCCGTGATGATCACGGGCGACCACAAACTCACGGCTACAGCGATTGCGAAGGAAATCGGCCTCTGGGACGAAGGCGACGAAGTCATCACGGGTTCCGAGTTGGCGCTCATCGACGATGCCGAACTCGTACGTCGTGTCGATCAGCTGCGCGTGTTTGCCCGGACAACCGCCGAGCAAAAGCTCCGCATCGTGCGGGCTTTCAAGGCCCGTGGGCACGTCGTCGCGATGACGGGCGACGGGGTCAACGATGCGCCCGCCTTGCGTGAAGCTCATATCGGCGTGGCGATGGGCAAAGGCGGCACGGACGTTGCGCGGCAAGCGGGAGATCTCGTACTCGCGGACGACAACTTCGCCACGATCGTTCACGCGGTGAGCGAAGGCCGGGCGATCTACCGCAATATCCAAAAGTTCATTTTCTTCCTGCTCTCGTCGAACATGGGCTTGCTCGTGGCGGTGTTTGTCGTGTCCTTCTTCGGCAAATGGCCACCGCTGACGCCACTGATGATCCTGTGGATCAACCTCGTCACGAATGGTTTGCCCGCGCTCGCACTCGGTATCGACCCGCCTGATCCGGGTTTGATGCGTGAAACCCCGCGCAG
>DAOMZH010001364.1:0-2601 GCA_035437985.1 Polyangium sp. (in: bacteria)
GGGATGCTCGTTGGCTGGCCAGGTTCCATCCAAAGACGCCATGTGTTCTCCTACGCGTCGAGGTCACGTTCGTCCTGCCGAACGCGACGTTTGTCCGAACTCGTGGGAAGAGGATAGGCCAAGTCAAACCGAATGTTCAAGAAGTTTCTAAGCTCGGATTCGTCATGGAACGGACAGACGGGCAAACACATTCATGGGTAGTCGCGGGAGATGTTTGACGGTGTCGAGTTTGTCCATGGAGTGGTGTGTCCAATAGAACAATTGGGCCGAGGAACCATTACCAACTGCTTGGCAATGTTCTTTCTGGGGTTAGGAAAAAACAGACTGGTTCGGTAACCATATTTTTTTCGTTGTCTCGAAGCATCCATTCAGATTCCTTTTCGACCAGTTCGTCCCAATGCGGCGGTTTGGCAGGGAAAAAGATGCCGGCTCCAACGTATGCGGAGATGAAAACGATTTCTTCGGCCTGCGGACAAGGTTCCCCATCCAGGTAGAGCGCTACGTACCTCTGCCAAGCATTGGCGATGGCCAACTTGCTCGATTGGCGATCCATGTCTGTCGCGACGCGCAGGTAGTACCCCTTTTTCGACGTAACGGGTAGACAGTATTGATTAGGACCTTTTTTGGCCCACCCCCGCGGTTGTTCATCCCAAACCTTCGGCGGAGGACACGTCCGTGGCCGCGAGATGGGCGTGCTCGTCGATTTCGGCGGAGGCAGCTCGAACCTGGGAAATGGTTTGTCGTCGTTCGTGCTCGGTGGAGGCGGGTCCGTATCTTCCGCCGGAGCGGTTGCTTTCGGCAAAACCACCGGTGTCGTGACTTGTCGAGGCGAATCATTACGTGTTGACGAAGGGGCCGGGAGACTCGTCGGTTTGAGCGCTGGATCCACGGGCGTCGTCAAGCCGGACGACCCGTTGTCGGGTTTGGCGCACCTACCGCTCTTGCAAGTCAACCCATCCTTGCATTGCGATCCATAATCACACGAAGCACCCTCGTCACGACGATCCTCACGCGGTTTGTCCGGTGAAAGGAATACGTATCCGGTACCCAAGCTTGCAATGACCCCAATGGCCGCGACATACTTTGCCGCGTTGGATTTCACAGGTCGCGGTGGTGGTGGTCGTATTGGCGAAATGGGTGTTTGTGGCGGCGATACGATTGGGTGTGTTTGCGCTTGGACCACCTGAGGCATCATCGGTACGGTTTGCGGCGGAGTCGTCGATGTACTCGGCGTCGGGGTAACTCTGGGCGGAATTGGAGTTGGGATGACCTTGGGCGGGACTGGCGTCGGATGTCCCCGGCGCGGGCGCGTACACCACGGGCATGCTGCCTGCCGAAGATCGAAAAAATGAACCTTGTCTTGCGAACATGCGGTCAATTGTTTGATCCACGAAGCAAGCACTCGGCACCACTCCTTGGCCGACGGTCGTTTGTCGGGGTCATTGTGTCCTTCGTCGAAGCAACGATGAAACATTGCCTCGATATCCGGCCCCAATACGCTGCGAGGAGGGCTTGCGTGGGGCAATTGGGCTGCGACATGGCGCGTTTTGGCCCCCACGAAAAGGCCCTGTTCAATGCGGGTTACCAATTTTCCGGCACCGGTTGCAGCCAAATCGATTCCCGCATACGGGTGTTGACCCTCCATCAAGATCTGATAAAGGAGAACGCCAAGCGAAAACAGGTCGCTCGCTGTGTACCGCCGAGGAAGCGTATTCAGCTTTTGCCGGATCAACTCGGGCGCCACATACTCCGGTCGCCCCACGGTGCACGGAAATAATTTCCCCATTTCCGTAACGAATTGAAACGAATCGACATCGATGAGCGACGTCGCCGTCTTGCCGGCGACGAGGACATTGTGGTCATTGAGGTCGCCAATGATCAAGGCCTCGTCATGTATGGTTTTCACGGTGCGAGCCAAAGACAAGGCGACGTAGGCAAGATCGAGGTACGTGAAGTTTTGGGTTCGCGGATCTCGACGCCGTTCCGCTGGATGGTACACATTGTACAAGAGTAGCGCGTCCTGAATGCAGGGCATCATGTAGCCAATGGCCTTGCCCTGCCCATCCTGGAGGGTATCCACTGGCCAGGCAATGATCGTGTGGTTGTCGATTTGGGTTTTTCGGGGGCGCTTTTTGAGCATCTCGCGCACTTTGGCCAATGTTTGGTCCCGTTTGTCTCCCTCATTGAGGATTTTTACAGCGAACGATGGATGACTGCTCGAGCGGTAAACGACCCCTTCGCCACCTCGACCCATTTCCTTTTCCAAGGAAATGAGGTCACCACTGCTGGAAATGCGATACGGGCCCGGTATGGTGGTCATTGTGCCCCCTGTGATTGCGGCGCCCTCGCGCCTGTATCGCGCACGCGCTCGTTTGCGGGGGGCGCTTCATTGTCTTCGATATCAAACGTGAGTTTCAGCTCGAAGCAGTTGTGAAACCTGGCTCGATTCGGAGCGTTTGGATCCAGCCAGCAGCGATTCTGGTGGCATTCGAGCCCGGGTCGACAATCCGAGTCGCGCTTGCAATCGTCATCAAAACCTGCTTTGGTCTGCTGCTTGTTATCCACGCACGACAAGAACATTGCGCAACCCTGTTTGTCTTG
>DAOMZH010001365.1:0-2599 GCA_035437985.1 Polyangium sp. (in: bacteria)
GAGCGGCGCTTGGCGTATGTGGCGGTCACGCGGGCTCGTGAGCGTTTGCACATCACTCACGCGAAACGCAGAATGATATTTGGAAACACACGGTTTGGCATTCCAAGCCGATTTTTGGCGGACTTTCCCAATAACGCCGTCCAAGCCATCATGACCTCGGCAGCCGCAAGTGAATTGCAATGGCGAGATGTTTCTCGCGCGACACCGGATCGTATGCGATCAAGTTGGTCACATCCGATGGATCGGCAAGCTTCGCCGGCCCCCGCGGTTCGTCCTTCTGCAGTTGCCCCCCCTACACGTTCCCCAGGGGAACGTTATATCGAACGAGAAGCGCATGAGTCTTCGGAGGGGGGTTTGGCGCGGGGAGCTCGCGTCATGCACGAGAAATTCGGGGTCGGTTTCATCGTCGATGTGGATGCTGGTGAGGATCCGATTGCCACCGTACGTTTTTCGGGTTGGGGCGTAAAACGCATTAAAGCCGCGTTCTTACGTACCGAGTGACCAACCCTGGAGAAGCAGCGCTTACGAATTCCGCCTCTCGGTGCTGTTCGCTCTTCAATCCGTCGTCGAATTGGCGTACAGAAGTGAGAGCGCTGTAGGCATGGCCCTGGGCTATCGTGCAGCGGCCTGAACATCATGCTCTGAGAGCAACGTAGTAGGGAGCTCATGTCGACGCTCGACGACGCCAAGGTGGCAACGTGGTTGAAAATGGCCGATGGAATGTCGGATCCTTGGTTTTTCAAGGATCGTGAACATCGTTGGGTCGCCTTCAACCGTGCGTTTTGCGAGTTGCTCAAGCGCCCGCGGGAGGAACTATTGGGCAAAACCGATTCGGACTACTTCCCGCCTGAGCAAGTCCGGGTGTTTTGGGAGCACGACGACAAGGTGATTTTCGGGGGCCTGCATGATCTCAATGAGGAATCATTGACGCAGCCTGACGGTACGGTAAAGACGATTTGGACGCGCAAGGCGCCGGTTGTGGATGAAACTGGCGAATGCATTGGGCTCTTCGGAATCATCATGGATGTTTCCGATCACGAAACGAATCTTCGCGAAAAGAAAATGCTCGAGGACGAATCCGAGCAGCAGCGGATAGTGATCGATACCCAAGCAAAAATCATCAATAGTTTGTCTGTTCCTGTTTTGGCAATTTGGAAGGGTATTTTTTTGGTTCCGCTAGTGGGGAGTTTGTCGCACGGGCGATTGGCCAATGCTGTCGAACGGGTGCTCACGGAAGTCAGTACGCGGGGTACGGAAACGGTCATCATGGACGTGACCGGGGCTGGGGAAATCGACGTCGAAATCGCGGATTTGTTAATGCGGGCCGTGAAAGCAATCGGGCTTTTGGGGTGTGAGACGATTTTGGTGGGAATTGGTCCAGGCGCGGCGCGAACGCTCGTCGAAGGCGGGGCCGATTTAGGAAAAACCCTGACGTTCGCCTCGCTCGAACAAGGACTCGCCCACGCCCTCGCGCAACGTCGGCGCAAGCCCGCGGCAAAACGTTGAGATCAACGTTCAGACTTTGATTTGATTCGCAACCGCTTGGGCCTTGGCTTTGGCCGCCTCTTCGTCGCCCAAATATCGTCGCGAAATGGGTTTCAGGTCGGCATCGAGCTCGTATAGGAGCGGAACGCCCGTCGGAATGTTCATTTCGACGATGTCTTGGTCGGAGACGTTATCGAGGTATTTGATCAAAGCGCGCAAGCTATTGCCATGCGCCACGATGATGACGCGTTTTCCGCTGCGAATAGCCGGAGCAATTTGCGTCTCCCAAAGTGGAAGAAAACGAGCGACGGTGTCTTTCAACGATTCGCTCGCGGGAATTTTTTCGAGCGGCACCTGGGCATAACGCACGTCTTTGGCGGGCCAATGCGGATCCTCCGAAGACATTGCGGGAGGGGGAATGTCATAACTGCGCCGCCATATTTTGACTTGCGCTTCGCCGTGTTTACGCACTGTTTCGGCTTTGTCGAGCCCCTGCAGCGCGCCGTACATGCGCTCGTTGGCGCGATAATCCTGCACGACGGGAATCCACATGGCGTCGAGCCCTTCGAGAATGAGCCACAAAGTCTTGATGGCGCGTTTCAGGACCGACGTGAAGGCCAGATCGAAAACGAGCCCTTCGGCAGCAATCATTTGCGCCGCGGCCCGCGCTTCCTCGATGCCTTTGGCACTGAGGGGTACATCGACCCATCCGGTAAAACGATTTTCCTGGTTCCATTGGCTTTCGCCATGACGAACGAGCACGAGCTTATGCATGGGTTTCTCTCGACAATGGTTTATCGTTCAAGCGCGCCATTTGAGCTGAAGGTCACGCCGTATTTGATCGGAATCGATATTCAGAATCTCCCCGTGCAGGATAAAAGGTCGGGGCACAACCTTTTCTTCTCTTCACAAGCAGCAAATCCGTCGGGATTGTTCTGACAACGTTCTTTGCACGTCTTGTCGCGGCTCGGAGTCTTGATCCCGAGCATCTTTTCTTCTTCGGGAACTTCGCGCCGGCATTCGGCGACGCGCACGCAAATGGACTCGCACTTGGACGGCTCCTCGCAGCCAGCAACGAGCAGCAATGGCGACATGGTGAAGAGGGCAAAGAGGG
>DAOMZH010001366.1:0-2593 GCA_035437985.1 Polyangium sp. (in: bacteria)
GCACCGCCTTGCCCCGCGGCGCCACCTGCTCCGCCTTGCCCCGCGGCGCCACCTGCTCCGCCTTGCCCCGCGGCGCCACCTGCTCCGGCTTCGCCGGCGCCGCCTCCTTGTCCCGTAGTGCCGCCTGCGCCCACAGGCTCGCAGCCGCCCGTTCCGATAGACAAACTCAGCAGCGACGCGGCCCAAATTCCCACCCGAATCAACGGTCGTGTTCTCATGGTCGTACCTCGATTTCCTGACAAATCCCCACGATGGCCGCATTCGTTGCTTTTGAACCGAGCATTGTTCAAGGAACTTGACGCTCGCTGAATTCAACTAGGCAACGCGCCATTTGACGCTTCCAAACGATGCGCCCGGGAACAATGGATCGCTTCCGAATCTTGGATCCGCTCTCACGGAAGGCACTTGTTGAGCATGACGGCCATCTGCTTTTCGCCTGAGGTCACGATATCCTTGACTCCGTCTCCATCGAGGTCGCCAATTCGAGTCCGTGCATAATATCCCCCGCTGTATTTCTCGGGTGGGTCGAACGTGCCATCACCACGTCCAGGAAAAATATCGACTTCGGAGCTTTGATTCGTCGTGCCGACGTTGTAAGGCCAGACGTGGCTGCAGATCGCATCGACACGGCCATCACGAGTCACATCGCCAATGGCGCACGAGCCCTGCATCTGAAGCGTGGCAATTTGGGTTGTGCTGAAGGTCTGATCGCCATTGTTCAGGCCGACAAAGAGCCCGTTGTTCAAAATGACGATGTCCCGTCGGCCATCTCCATTCAAGTCTCCACCAGACCAACCCCCCAAATAAATATAAGATGGATTCGCCCCGGGCATCGCAAAATTTGCCCCTCGGACAAACGTTCCATTTCCTTGGTTCAGCCATATGCCCCGCGCGGGCAAAGGCTGGTCGCAGGTTGCCGTCACCATATCGACGAAACCATCGTCATTGACATCCATGGCTAGAATTTGACCATTTGCCCCCGGAGCCATATACGAGGTTGTCGAGCCAAACGTGCCATTACCCGAACTCAGGCGCACGTCGAGCTGGCCGTCTTCTCCAATCAAGAGATCAACCTTGTTATCTCCATTGACGTCGCGCAGCTCGAAGGAGACTACCCTGTTCAGCGAAAGGTAATCGGCATTGTGGACAAACGTGCCATTTCCCGAATTGAGAAAAACCGTCGTGAACTTGTCTACGGCCACCAACAAGTCCAAGGTCCCATTACCGTCCAGATCTTCGAGCGTCGGCGAAGTGGTTATACCAAGTGTAGGATAGGTGGTTTTCGTCGTGAATGTTCCTGCACCCTGGTTGATCCAAACCTCTACGGCGTACGTGGTTTTCGAGGTTGAAATCAAATCGTCGAGACCGTCACCATTCACATCACCCAAGGTATGTGACCCCGCCCCTGTCGGGATTTTTTGGTGAATGTCAAATCCGCCCAAACCATCGCTCCGCAAAGGCACGACGGTTTGAGCTCGTACATCCCAAAACGCAGCATCTTCTTTACCGTCATTGTCGAAATCTGCAGCAATGGGCATTCGGGGCGCCGAGCCAGCTTCGTATCTCCTCGCGGGATCGAATGTCAAGTCGCCCGTTTGCAGGGCAACGGTGATTGCGCCGCCGACGGGCGGATCGCTGCCGTCAAAGCCGGCACTGAACAAGTCGTCTTTGCCATCGCCATTCAGGTCCGCAACACCAATGGATGTGCTGTAGGCCGCGCCGCAAGCGCTTTGAAAATTGACGGGTTGCGTTCCAAGATTATTACCAAGAGTTATGGTTGTTCCACAAAACTGATCCAAGTACACGAAGTCGACGTAACCATCGCCATTGAAGTCTCCTGGAGCAAAGTATTCAGGGTACGGGGTGGCTGCCAACTCGACTGGCGATGAACCATTTCGGACTTTCGCGGGGATGGCGGGGATTTTTGTAATGCCGGGAATGGTCGACCTGAGACCGAATGTGCCATTGCCTTGGTTCACCAGCGTGACGATGCTGTTACTCAAGATGTCTCTCAATTTGAAGACAATGTCGGTATCGCCGTCATGTTCGACGTCGACGCCAAACATCTCCCCGATCCGATCGCTCTGCGCTTGCGTCGCGAATTGATACGATGTTCCCGTACCAAAGGTGCCGTTACCCTGGTTCAAGAATATCCACACATTGTTGTAGTTCGTCGTCGCCACGATATCGGGATGATTGTCATTGTTCAGATCCGTCACGACGCGAGGTCGGGCCCCTGGCCCCACGGCAACATACTCCGATGCCCCGAACGTACCATTGCCGAGATTTCGAAGAACGCCCACAAGCGTATCGGCGGCTCCGCTCTTGACCACGAGGTCCATGTCGCCATCACCATCGACATCGGCAGGAACGGGATTTCCCGCGCCTATTTCGTATAAGATTTTCCGACCAAACCTTCCACTTCCTTCATTAAAGACGATTCCGTCAAGGAACAACAAGTCTGCAAAACCGTCGCCATTCATGTCCGCCGCCGCCGGCATGTTGGTCACGACATTCGCAGGTGTGGGAGCAAAATTGGCATGTGAAAAACTCGGGAAACCATAACGTCCACTCGGACATTGGCTCGAGCTCG
>DAOMZH010001367.1:0-2593 GCA_035437985.1 Polyangium sp. (in: bacteria)
ACTACAAGTTATTCCTGATCCCCCTGCCGGCTGTTTCGCTTGCTGTCACAAACGATCGGGCCTTTGCCAAGGGCTTCCGGGATTTGACGCAATAACCGGATGCCTCCAAAGCTGTGGTTGCACCAAAGAGGGTCAAACTTGCGATTGGACGTGTGTGTCGGACATGGCGCGATTTCAACGCCGATGGGCCGAGGTTGGCTGGCCCAAATCAACTCCGATGCGACCATTGCGAGCTTTTGAGCCAACCAATTTGCCGGAGTATCTGCCGATCATTCAACACGGAGGCAAACGACGAATTCCGCTCGATGCTCCGATCGTCGGAGTACCCACGTTCAAAATACTGCAATGGTACCCAGGCTCAGAGCGGCTTCGTCCCATTGTGAATTCGGCGGAGTTACTTCGTGAGAGCTTTCGCTTGCGCCGCGATTGCCGACTTATCCTCATTTCCGTGGCAAAAGATCCCCAAATTGAACAATTGTGGTCACGATATCGCAAAGACGAGATCGCAACGGCGCTTCGCGAATTGAATGTTGAGGGTATGACCGTGCCCAACTTCTCGTTTTTCGAGGATGCTCCATACATTCACAACGTGTGGAACCGATGGCGAATGATTCGTGTCGCGGAAACGTTATCCGCCGCCGGTATTGCGGTCATTCCGCATCTCAATGCTCTTCATTCGACTGATTGGGATTATTGGACGGGATACCTGCAGGAGCACCCCAACATCAGGTGCGTCGTCAAGGAATTCCAAACGGGAAATGCCAAACCTCGATATGCACGAGAAGCAATCGCTTCGCTTCGACGGTTGGAACAGCGGCTTGGCCGAGGTCTTCACCCAATCCTTGTAGGCGCCGGTTTTGTACTTGGTGAAGCGAAAGCGTCGTTTCCGCGCTTTACGCTTGCGGATTCGAATCCGTTCATGAAGACCGTTAATCGACGTGAATTCACGGTAGCCGTTGGAGGCCGAAGGAAATGGCTCCCATTGCAGATTGAGCAACAAGTGATTCTCGATCCTCTTCTTGCGACAAACCTGTCCCGCTACACGCAATGGGTCACAGCCAAACAATCACGCCACTTTTCAATTAGCGAACAACTTACCCTTCCACTTTCGGCATAAATCCGATTCTAAACACCCTACACGATTGCGTCAACGAGAAGATTCGCGAGCAATAAGGATTGTTCTGATGTTCGTGCGAGAGAAACAAGGGATCACCCATTCAGCCCCTCAACGAAAGCCCCTCGTTCGCACGAACGAACGTTCGGTGTCACCGCAATCGGTGATGGACATGGATTATGTCTTGTCCGCGGTGCATATCGAACTGGAGAGCGATTCGTTCGATGGCGTAGTAGCTCGATACCCCGGGGACGACGAATTCCAGAAAATGAAGAAAGAGCGCCCCGATATCTTCGTGCATCGATATCCGAGACGCCCCGCAGCGGAAGGGCTGCTCATGATTCCACTTCAAGCTGACACCAAGCTCGATGGTGTTCGTTCTTTGAAGGTCGACGAGCACTTGCCCGGGATACGGGCACTCATTAGATACCGACTCCCGCAAGCAATGCCGCGATTCGAACTTCAATGGCGGCGTTTTTGCATCGAGCGCCTGAATCGTGAATACGATATCCTGGAATCGGCTTTCGAACGGGCGCGGATCATTCGCCCAAAGGCATGCGAAGGTTTTCACAAGTTTCAACGCGTCGAGCTGAATGTGCAAATCATTGGGCAGCCCGAACGGCGACGAACTCTATGCATGACGATGCGCGTAAACCAAAAATACGAACTCGACGTACCATTACATGAGCTGGTCAAGCGCAATTTTGATTTGCGTGGTTGTTGGGTTTACGATCCAGCAAAATATGGGCGAGAAAAGTGGCTGGGGTGCGTCAAAAAAATCGATGGCGCATGGATCGTTGTCGAGGGAGAAGGAGGCGTGAAGAATTTGCCTCTGAAAGGTTCGTACGAATATCGGATTGATCCCCGTCGAGACACTTTTGGACGGCTACTCGGGCAGAAGCTTGGGGGATATCGGTTGACGAATTTGGAACGAGCAGAAGAGCAGGTCCTTGCCGAAAATCTGTCGGGAGACGGATACTTGCGCAAACTCCGCAACCTTGCGGATATGATGAAGCAGCAGGGCACATTGGACGCGGCGCCTTCCGTGAGATTTCGTTTTACGGGGCTCGTCGACGCCGCGCGACCGTCCCAAGCCGATTGCATTCGAACAACGCAATATTGCTTTTCCGACGACGGCGCGAAGACGGATCCAAAACCATCGAATGGGCTCGAACGGTTTGGACCGGTTACGCCCTGCAACGATACGCCGGTAATACTCATCGTATATCCGAAGGAATCATTGAACGAGGTAAAGCACTTCGTCGGCTGCTTGCTCGATGGCCACGAAATTTCTGGGCCGCTGCGCCGGGGATTTCTTGAGACATTTGGTTTTTCCGATTCGGAGCGACGATGGGTTGCCGTTGCTTCCGGTGGCGGGACTGCCGCGGAAGCCGATTGTTATGTTGACGCGATTCGCGATAGCTTGAATCCTGACGCTCGGCCGGACATCGCGCTGGTGTTTCAACGCCAACGAGGAGA
>DAOMZH010001368.1:0-2587 GCA_035437985.1 Polyangium sp. (in: bacteria)
CGCCACCGGAGCCGGCATTGCCCGCCGTTCCGCTCGACGAACTGGACGGGTCACCGCTGGATGAAGTGGCTGGAGCTTCGGTGGTGGAGGTGGTCGACGTGTCGGGGCTACATCCGGCCCAGGTTGCCGAAACGATGAAAAGAAATGGCCCGGTTCGTTTTACGGAAAAGCAAGACATCGCGAGATGTTATCACGCCGCGAGGCGACGGTACAGGGGCGGATTGGTTCCCAAGAGACGAACGAGCGGGCGTACACATTGCACGCGCGCGTGTTTGGCGGGAGCAGTCGTATTGGGGGGTCGTCGCCCGAAAGTTCCTATGGGTGTCACCTGCGTAGATGATTTTTCTTTTTTCTTGACACATCTTGGATAAATATGAAGAGCATCAGGCGCACCTCGACGATATGGCGGGGAGGATTGTCGTGGTAAACCAGGACGTGCGGGCGTTGCAATGGAAGCGGCATTCGATAGCGCGGGAACGGGAGCATCCAATGCTGGGATTGCTGGGGCGGGTGGTATTTGCCGGCGAGGGCTGGGAGAGGCTGCGACCGATCTTGCGTACGAGCGGGCGTACCCGATGCGGGGAATCAGTATCGGAAAGGAAGACAACTACGTGTAGGTGTCGTTTCAATGCCCTTTGAGCGGGCGTACCCGATGCGGGAGTATCGACGTGGTGAATGCAGAGGGGTTCGTTACCGCGTTTCAATGCCCTTTGAACGGGCGGGCCCTACCATCACCAAATCCTTTTATTTTCGCTATCTGTGCATGCATGGTCAAACTCTCTGACCCTTTCCCCGACCAAATGACTTTTATGCTTTCACTTGCGTTCGTGTCGAGTAGGCATGCCGGCAACTGCGGGAACGGTGTCCCGATCCTACCGCGAAGTGCATCCGCTTGTCTCAGGTAAATTTGCGTCGTGCCGAAGTCGCGGTGTCCAACGCGTTCCATGATCGTCGTGGTGTCATCACCGCGCATGGCCATCCACGTGATGCCTGTAGCTCGGATAACGAATCGTCAGCTACCACGAAAACTCGCG
The DNA here is from genome assembly GCA_035437985.1 of Polyangium sp. (in: bacteria). Classification (GTDB taxonomy): domain Bacteria; phylum Myxococcota_A; class Polyangia; order Polyangiales; family Polyangiaceae; genus Polyangium. Next base: position 1,035 of record DAOMZH010001368.1, read on the forward strand.
CATGGAGACTCGCGTGTGCTACAGTGCGGGCGTGAAGTCCGCAGAAGCAGCGATCCTTGGCCGCATGTTCAAGCCTGAGAGCGACGAATTTTCGCCCGAGGTTGCCCGTTCCCTTTTGAAGCTCGAGTTCGACGCCCAAGACCTTGCGCGCATGCACGAGCTCGCCGTGCGTGGGCAAGCTGGTCATCTGACTCCCGCGGAGGAAGGCGAGCTCGAAAGTTATCGGCGCATTGGCCGATTGTTGGAGCTCATGCGATCGAAAGCGCGCAGGTCGCTTGCTCGTGCCGGTGTGGCGGCCTGAATGGACGCGGCGCTCACGGCGCTCGTCCGAAATCGCGCGCAATTGACATGTGAATATTGTCGACTTCCTCAGGCGTTCTCAGCGATCCCATTTGAAATCGACCATATCGTTGCGCAAAAGCACGGCGGTCCAACGCAAGAAGAGAACCTCGCGCTCTCGTGCTTTTATTGCAACAGCCGGAAGGGACCGAACATCGCTGGTGTCGATCCTGCATCGGGCCGAATCGTGCGGCTTTATCATCCTCGCAAAGATCGGTGGTCTCGACACTTCGAATGGGCCGGAGCAATACTCCAAGGGAAAACCGCTACCGGCAGAGCAACGATTGTGGTTCTTGGCATAAACGATCCGGACGCGGTCGCCGTACGTGAGGCATTGATCGACGAGGGAGAAGTGCTGGATTCGAGGTGAATTTTATTCCTTCGCTGCCAGTTTTCACAGACCAACCCGAACGCTCGCGCGCCGTCCATACCCAATCTCGCCCAAGAACCTCCGAATGTAAAGAAAAATCGTCCACGCCTCCGCCAACTCGCTCGTTTGTCGGGAAACCACGTCCTTATTCGCGGAAACGACTGCGGCGCGGACGAAATGGACGGCTCGATTGGAATTTCCGCCCGCGGGTCCTGCCCAATCAAAATCCCTTTTCCGTAATCTTCGGCCTGACGATCATGCCCGATGTCGTCAGCGTCCCGTCGGCCCAGGGGCCCGTGGCGGAAGTGCCGGGAACCAATGCCGAACAAGCTTCGTTTTTATCGAACAAAGACCAATTCGCCCAGCTGATCGAGTTTTGGTCCATCCAGGAGAGCCACGTATTCGTTTCATTGGCATCCACGCTGCCGTTACCATCGGCCGAACAGGTGCCCCATTCCGTGACGAACAGCGCAAGGCCTTTGCCAAGGGCCGTATTGGCCTTGTCGCGCAGGAATTGTTTATGGGTCGCCGCATAAAAATGCAGCGTGTAGGCGACGTTTTGGTATTGCGTAATCGGATTGTTCGCCGCTACGTCCACGTCTTGCGACCACGTGGGTGATCCGACGATGACGAGGTTGTTGGCGCCCGTGCCGCGAATCGTGCCCAGCACCTGCTCGGCGTACGTTTTCACCTGATCCCAGCTGATTTGCGTGGGCTCGTTGTACACCTCGAAAATGACGTTCGGGGTATTGTTGTATTTCTGCGCCATTTCCAGGAAAAACGCTATGGCCTGGTCGGTGTGGTTATGCGCGTTGTGATCATGCCAATCGATGATCACGTAAAT
>DAOMZH010001369.1:0-2584 GCA_035437985.1 Polyangium sp. (in: bacteria)
GTCATGAACATCTTTCGTGACGCCGGCGTAACGACGTTTCAATGGACGCCGGTGGCGATTGACCCCTGACGTCCGCCGCGTTTCGCAATCCGTTCATTCCTCCCACGACATTTCAACGTACGGTTTTCTGGGACGATCGCCAGGACTAACGCGCTGGCGACGAACATGGCTCCGGCGTGCACATGACACTCGTGTATTGACAACTCGGTTGGCATTGCTTCCGAGCCGCCCCCTTCAAAATGCCGGTTATCGCTCCGGCATCCCATTTGCTTCCGCGTCGCCACCATGAAACGACGCTCGCTGCTATCTGCATTCGCCGGTCTGACCTCCCTCGTTTTTTCACCTGACGCTCACGCCACGTCATTCGCGGCCCGATACGACTTTGCCGTCGTCGCGCTCGATGCTCGTTCGGGCGAACACGTGTGGACCCATTACCCCGACAAACTATCGCAAGCCAAGACCGAATTGTATGCCGGTTATTTGCTGGTCCATGGAGACGTGTATACGGACACGTCATCTTCGGAATTTACCGACGGATTGAACCCACTTACGGGCGAACGAATGGACCCGCCGGCGACACTCGGTACGCCGCTCGCCGTTTCGGATACCTATGGGCAACCGGAAGTCATTCTGGACAACGGCTGGAAACTATCCTTCGACCCCGGTAATGACCAAACGCTCAAGTTCCTCGATGCGCAGGGACAAACGGCGTGGACGATTCCAACGACTGGTTATCCGGAAATCGTCACCTCATGGCACGACACGGTGTTTTGGGAAATGAGTTTTCCGAAGGAAACCATTGTGTATGCCTACGAGGCCGGGGCGACGATGCCGAAATGGACCTTCGACCCCCGGACGCTCGTCACCGTGACCGACGTACCCGAGGATCGCCTTCATTTCAAAGTCTCGGGAGACGATTTTTACGTTGGTTTGCACCAGCATTTGTTTTTGCTCGATCCGGCGACGGGCATGCTCAAAAAGCAATGGGATTTGGCCGCATTGACGGGTGTGCCGTTCGTCGCCAATGACTTTGCGACCGAAGCCTTTTCCACGGCGGGCTCGAAATGGCGACGATGTCCGTGAACCCCGACACAGTGGTGCTGGGTTTCGAAGGACAAATCATTGCGCTCGATCGACCCACCGGCAATATGTTGTGGCACGCCAATTCGCATACGGTGCCTTGGGCTCCATTTCCCCTTTTGCACGACAATTTGCTCGTCGTGACGGCGCACGAAAACCTCGCCGGCCCCCGTCCTGCACCACCTCCGCCACCCACCGTAGACTCTGGTTGCGCCTTCGTGCAGCCAGCCAATGGAGGGATTGGTAACGCACTTTTGGCGCTTGGCTTGGGGTTCGTCTCCGTGTGCTGGCGACGTCGACGCTCCGCAAAGTAACCCCGCGATTTCCTTGTAGACAGCTGCGAGCCCTCAGCTACCATCAGCCGGAGCATGGCTCGGTTGGCGTTCGTACCCAAAGACCAATTGACCTCCACGGAAAAAGCCTGGAGCTCGTCCCGCAAACTCGCCGCTATTTTGCTCGCAACCGTGATCGTCGTCGCCGTCGATGCATTTTGGATCGAACCTTATCGAGTCCAAGTGTCGCAGCATCGCTTTTTAATGCCTCTGAGCCGCCCGATACGCATTGCCCATCTATCCGATTTACATACGCACGGGTTTGGCCGACGCGAATGCGACGTCGTTGCTCGACTTGCCGAATCAGCCCCGGACCTCATCGTCGTGACCGGTGATTCCATTGCGGGTGACGGCACATGGACCGAAGTCGAATCGACACTGAAAGAATTGCGTGCTCCGCTGGGAGTTTGGGGTGTCGAAGGCAATTGGGAACATTGGCGGCGCGAGGCAGGGGTTCACCCGAGCCAAGAAACGGTTTTGCATGATCTCACCAATGCGAATGCGCGAATTCGTGACGACTTGTGGCTTGTGGGCCTGGACGATTCGCTCGCGGGCGCGCCTGACGTCACGCGTGCGTTTGCCGGTGTGCCTGCAGGCGCGAATGTGATCGTGCTCGTGCATTCGCCCATAGGCGTACGCGTCGTGCAAGGACGGGCGCGCTTGGTGCTCGCGGGACATACGCACGGGGGACAAATTCGTTGGCCCTGGGGCAGCCCGTTATGGCTACCGCCAGGTTCTGGACAGTTTGTCGAGGGAACCTACGACCTTGGCGGGACGACTTTGTTCGTCAGTCGCGGCCTAGGAAATTCGATTTTGGATGCGCGCCTGTTTTGCCCGCCCGAAATCGCCATTTTCGACATCGGACCGTGACGCGACCCTCAACGTCCCAATGCCGCAATGGATTTCGCAGGATCAGACCTCCTGATCACACGGAGCGTGTCGAGGGATCAGCTGCGAGCTGAACGACGACGGCGAATCATCGCCATGGCCGCGAGGGCCAAGCCAGCGAAGGCCGAGGTCGAAGTGCGGTTGTCCTCGCCCACGACGCGGCAGCTGCAGCTCGTTTCGGTGGTGGTATCGCCACCGCCACTGCCGCCTGCGCCGCCTTCACCAACGGTGCCGCCCGTGCCATTGCCGCCCGTGCCATTGCCGCCCGTGCCATTGCCGCCTGT
>DAOMZH010001370.1:0-2583 GCA_035437985.1 Polyangium sp. (in: bacteria)
CGTCCGGCTTCCGCTGCCTTGACCAATACTGCTCGCTCACCAGCACGCACTTGCGCCAACACGCGTTCAGAAAGGCCCACCGAAACCTGCTCCAACGTCGCTAGATCGAATGCGCGCCCGATACGCGATTGATACAAACGAATCGAAGGACTACGCCCATCGCCCGATATGAGCTGCTCGCGCAGCTTGTTAATCCCGCGAATGATGAGACTCTCGGGACTGCCCGCAACGATATTGGCATTCGAGACCGAGGGAGGTGGAGGCGTGACGTTTTTTGCTTCGAGATGCAGGACATTATCCAATTCAATCGCCGATACGTCCTCCACCGCTCGCAGTCCTGCACGCCCAATCCCATCATGGATCGTGCGCACCAGCTCGGTCCCCTTTCGTTTGGCACCAAGCAAACGGAGGAGCCGACGAAGCGTCGTTTCTCCCCCACCGCGTCGTGCAATGGCCACGAGGAACGCATCCAATGCGCTTCTCGCTTCGCTCCCACGCGGCGGAAGCGGAACGTCCAGCACCGGCTTGGGCATCGAATCGGGTGACAAACCGAATCGAAGCATGAGAACGGCGGCCAGACGCTGAAACAATGCGCCGGCGCCGATTGCATCGCCAATTGCGAGAAGTATACTCAGCTCCCGAGGATCGAGAACGCCGTCGGCCCCAATGACATGCGCCAACAGCCCGAAGAGCGAACGGTGGGCACCTGCTCCGAGGGAAGCCAATAACCCCGCAAGTTCCTGAAAACGACGGCGCGCAAACTCGACATTGAAGTAAGCCGCATAATCGGGTACTAGCGGTGCGAAAACTCTCTCAATCGCGTCGGACTCCGTTTCGGCAATCTCACCGTCCGCTGCCGCAACAAGCACTGCGCACGCGAGGGCGCATGCATGGAGTTCGGCCGGTTGAGGTTCGAGCATGTGGTAGCTGGTATCAATTCCAGGAACTGCAAGAATTTTTGCGAGCACCGCATTGATCTCGGCCATATTTCGCGACCCTGACCCGCGGCCAGTAAGCGAGCGATAAAGATCTGATTCGCTGAAAAGCCACGCAGCGTAGGCGCGAAGATTGTGCTCAGGATGCGTAATTCCTAGCGTGCCGGAGCCGTCACGCAAACATTGCTCGATAAGCTCTTTGCATTGCGCCAAATAAGCTTCCGTGTCCCACGTCAATGCGCTCCCTGGAAGTCCCGTGGTGCTAATCATCTCCAAGCGCAGCACAGCCTGTAGATTTTGGCAGGCCAGCAATCCGAAACGGTCCGCTGTGAGTTCCTTGGCCATGCTCAACGTGCTCGCCATCTGTTGAATGGATTCAGGCACGTCCTCGGCATCCGCGAGCACGGTGGCAATCCGCCCGGCCTGCCCAAGTGGCGTCCAAGGGCCGTGAGCCAGATAGTGCCCGAATTCATGACCCAGCAAAGACCGCATGCTCCCTGGATCAAGAAGCGTGATCATGCGCCCCTGCACCTCGACGAGAATGGGCTCCTCAATAAGATGAATCGATGCATTCTCAATGCCCGCCGACTGATAAATCTCGAATGGTCTTGCAATCCTGAGAACACTCAAGCACTCCTTGGCACTCGTATGAAGCTCTGGGGCCATGCCTTCACTGAGGCGCAAAGATTGCCCCATCAATTTGCGTCGAACCGCTGCTGGATCAGGCAAAGCAAGCGATCCATGAATCGCCACGATGAATGGATCACGCTGCAGTTGGGCAGCGAGTTCGCGTTCGAGTGGAAGACGAACGGTTTCTACATCCAAGGTGTTAATCGGTGTGGGTTTCTGTTCGGCAACGAGCGTATTCATAGAAATGATCCCCCGGGTCAAATCATGCCAGCAACGGCATTACGACGAAGCTCATCAAGGTCGACGCGGAAGTCGGGTTTCAACCGATCGAAGCGGGTCCCGTGGCATGTGAGAAGGATAATTTGCAGCTCTTTGGCGGCGTCCCGGAGAATCTTCACCATGGACACGAACCGTGCGTCGTCCGTCCACCCCATTGTATCGTCGAGTATCAAAGGAAGTGGCCGGCGGTCTTTTGCAAATACCCTTGCTAGAGCAATCCGCACGATAACCGAAAGCTGTTCTCGTGTTCCTCCCGAAAGCTGCCCGAAATCTTCCTCCAACCCTTGACGAACCACCTTATCGAGCCGGAGATCAGGCGTCATTCGAATCTCGGTTCCTGGCCGTAGGTTGCTCAAGTAGGGTGCGGCTTCCTTCAGCACCGGGCCGAGGAAGATGCGCTGGGCGTCGGTATACGCCTCTTCCGTAAGATCCCAAAGAATACGTGCCGCCCGTGCTTGTCGCTCAATGCGTGCAAGTGCCTCCGTCGCCGTTGCCTGTTCCGCCTTCGCATCGCTAAGTTCCTCGAATCGACCTTCGGCAGCGGCCTTGGCGAGCAATGCCTGCAAACTGCTTACTTCGTTACGAATTTTTTGTAAATGGCCCTCTTGCGTGTCCAAGGCAAACTGCGCACGCGCTACTTCATCACGAAGCAGCTCGGGAGTTGCGGCAGCGAGTTCCAACGACGCCGCATCAGCAACCGATTTCGAGTCCACAAGGTCTGTCTGAGCCTTATCGAGAT
>DAOMZH010001371.1:0-2574 GCA_035437985.1 Polyangium sp. (in: bacteria)
AGAAATGCCCGAACAGCACGTGTCCTGCGTATTTGGATTACGACCCGACCGAAGACAACGCGCGAAAGAATCGTTCATTTGGGCTTTTCGTAGGGCTTGGGGCGGTGGGAGTCGCGGGAGTAGGGGCGGCGATTGTTGGATTCGTGCAAGGAAGTCGTCCGGAAAAACCAAAGCAACAAACGACGCTGGTCGTTCCGTATTTGGGCTTGGGCCGTGGTGATGGGGGTGTGGTGGTACGAGGAGCGTTTTGAGCATGAAAACCCGCATTCACACGGCGTCCTGGTTGGTCATTGCAGCGTTGTTCTTGGGCGGATGTCCGATCCCAGATGCCCACAAGGAACCGGGCACGGGTGGAGCGGGTGGAGAATCGAATAGCAGCAGCGTGAGCAGTTCGAGTAGTTCGAGCAGCAGTAGTGGCAATGGCGGAATGGGCGGTGCTGGCGGAATGGGCGGTGCTGGTGGAATGGGCGGGGCGGTTGCCAGCAGCAGTTCGAGTGGTGGTGCGGGTGGTGGTCCAGTTTGTCCGAATGAAGGCATGCAGGGCAGCTGTGGAACTGCGAATTGCCCGTGCCCAGAACTCGTGATGGTCGCAACGGGCTCGATGAATGGCGCGAATGCGACATTTCAAGGCGACACGGGGTGGTCAGCCACAACCGCGATTGCAGGAATGCAAAGCGATTTTCCTCCAGCATTCGGAATACGGTCTGGCAATAAAGATGGCGTGGCAGTGTTTCGCAATACGACCACTGCGGCAATGAATCGTCTTTCTTATGCAAAATGGAATGGATCCGGGTTCGATCCTGTGGCCGATGTGGATGGCGCCAATGCTTTGATCGCCTTTGCTCCGGTTGTCGCTGCGTCAGCTGATGCAGTACACGTAAGTTATCGCGAATTCGATGATTCGACGCGCAAATACCACTATGCTGCATTTACGGGGGCCGCATTCGATCCCCAAAATGAAGTCGTCATGAAAGGTACGGGGACGAGCGTTGGACATTGTCCGCCCGGCTTGACAGTTGCTGATATGGGGGTGCTGTTCATTAATCCTGGCCAACTCGCGGATGAATCGCTTTATGCACGCAATCGCACGTTCGGGCCCACGGGCATGTGGGACAACGGCTTCGATTTCAAGACGGGCATTCCAATGTTGCCCCTTGTGGATGACGTAGCCACTGCGATTGCTCCTCTGACGCCGGGCTCCGACATGCTCCTTGTATACACCGAAAAGGTTACCGCAAAGCCGTTGCACTATCTGATGCGGGTGAACGGGACTTGGAGCGAAAAGGGATTGATTGCCGGCGCAAATTCGATTGAAACTTCGTTGCTCGCTCTGCCTTCCGGTGGAGCGATTCTCGCGTATCGCGAATACAACGCGATGACGAGCACCGAGATGAAAATTTCCTGGACTCGTTTCGATGGAACGCAATGGTCGACGCCGGTCGCCCTTCCAGGCAGCGTGCTCGCAAAATCGAAACCGGCATTGGCACTTGGGGCTGGCGATGCAGAAGCAGAACTGCTATTCATCGACTCCAATGGCGAAGCTCGTCATTCTCGTCTGCACAAGGGCGCGGCGAATTTTACTTCGCCAATGACTATCTCGGGTGCTACGGGTCTCGTCGGTATCGCTGCGGCTACGAATCTTTGAGGGGGTTGGGCAAATGGACGAACATGAACGACAAAACCCCTTCCTTCGACCTGCGTAACATCGATCTCGAAGCATTTCTCGCCGATATCAAAGCCCTTCGTCGTGAAGTCGACGAATCGCTCGGCGAAGACGATCTAAAACATCTTTACAAGATCGAGCGTTGGGGTCGCACGTGTACCGCCCTCGGAATGCTCGGCGCCGGCATTGCCCCCAATCCCGCGAGCGCCGTGCTCTTGGCCATTGGCCGATCCACGCGCTGGATCGTCATGCACCACGTCGGGCATCGCGGATACGACAAAGTTCCCGGCGTTCCCCCCGAATACACGAGCAAAGTGTTTGCCCGAGGAAACCGCCGATACCTCGATTGGTTCGATTGGATGCTCCCCGATGCCTGGATCTACGAGCACAACGTTTTGCATCATTCTTACACCGGCGAACTCCGCGATCCGGACCTCGTCGAGCGCAATACCGAATATATTCGCCGCTACCCCAAAGCCGTGCGTTATGCCCTCATGGGCTTGCTCTCCGTCACCTGGCGCTTTTCCTATTACGCGCCCAATACGCTCGACATGTACCGCGAACGTCACGCGGCCAAAGAAAGCAAAGAAAAACAACGCAGTCGCAATGCCGAATTGATCCTCGATTGCTACTTGCCTTATGCCGCTCTGCATTTCGGCCTCATGCCGCTGCTCTACATGCCCCTCGGACCTTGGGGCGTATTCAGCGCATTCTGCAATTCCGTCATGGCCGAGGCCCTCAGCAATCTCCACACCTTCGCCGTCGTCGTCCCCAATCATTCCGGCGACGATGTTTATCGATTCGAGGACCGTCCGGCATCACGCGCCGAACACGTCATTCGTCAAATCATCGGCTCGGTCAATTTCGATACCGGCGGCGACTTGAATGACTTTGCTCATTTTTGGCTCAAT
>DAOMZH010001372.1:0-2568 GCA_035437985.1 Polyangium sp. (in: bacteria)
AAGCCTTGGAGTTCAAAGTCGAAGAACCGACCTGGGATGACAAGAAAAACGACTTCGGCAAGAGCACGAACCGCACGCCCGGCGTCCAGGACGTGGCCAAGCTGCATCCGCTTCATTGGGATTACGCATTTGGCTCCCTCATGCGGTCGCAGCGTGGGTTTGACGTGATTCTGGCGAATCCGCCGTGGGACATTTTCAAGCCGAATTCGAAAGAGTTTTTCCAAGAATATTCGGACGTGATCAGCAAGAACAACACGCGGATCGAAGAATTCGAGAAAGAGCAAAAGAAGCTCTTGAAGAACAAGGACATTCGCAAAGCGTGGCTCGAATACTTGGCCAGGTTCCCCCATATCAATGACTTTTATCGATTAGCGCCGCAATATGCGAAGCAGACTTCGTTCGTCGATGGCAAACGCGTCGGGACGGATATTAACTTGTACAAGCTGTTCGTGGAGCAATCGTTAAATTTGTTGCGCAATGGCGGGCAGCTCGGAATCGTCGTGCCGGGAAGCTTGTATTCCGATTTGGGAGCGAAGCGATTGCGCGAGGCGCTTTTCGACGAAAATACATTGCACGCGCTCTTCGGCCTCGCCAATTTGCGTCATCTCTTCGAGCAAGTCGATCCCAGGTACAAAGTGTGTCTTCTTACCGCTACGAAGGGCGGCAAGACTACGCGATTTGAGGCGGCATTTCGCATTAATGCAGGGGAAGCGCTGGAGGTGGACGAATTATCAGAATTCCTGCGCGACCGGCGACAGCATTTGGAACTCACGCCGGACCTAGTGCGGAAGACATCACCAGATTCGTTGTCGATCATGGAATTCAAGAGCTGGACGGATGGCGCCATTGTGAATAAGCTGCTGACCTATCCACTGCTCGGTGACAAACTTGCGGGGAGGTGGACGGTAGAGTTTGGGAGGCAGCTCCATATGACCGACGACAGCGGGCTGTTCAAAAATACGCCTTCTAAAAGTGCGGTCCCGCTTTATGAAGGCAAAATGATGCATCAATTCGCGTCGCGAACGGTCGAACCACGATATTGGGTTGAATGGAAACCAGCGATAGAACGACTAATGGATTCGCGGCGTAGGCGTTATCTCGATGCGGCGAAGGATGCCGGTGTCGCGCCGTTAGAGAATCCAACGATTACAGCAGATCCTGAGCACTACTTGCTCGCATTTCGTAATATAGCATCGAACACAAACGAAAGGACGATGATTGCAACGGTGATTCCGGCTGGAGTTGTGACGGGCAATTCACTTGCGAATCATAAAGCCTGCATAGACGAGTTTATTGCTGGGAAACATCGGGAGCGCCTCGCATTGAGCGGCATCGAGTTGCTATATCTTGTCGCAGTGCTCAATAGTTATGTTATTGACTGGATGCTCCGCATGCGCGTAACCGCCAATGTGAACATGTTCTACGTCTATCAACTCCCGGTGCCGCGTTTGTCGGAATCGGACCCGCGTCTTTCGCCGCTTGCCTCCCGCGCCGCCAAACTCGTGTGCACGACGCCCGAATTCGATACGCTGGCCAAGGACGTGGGCCTGGGAAGCCATGACAAGGGCGTGACCGATCCGGAAAAACGGGCCGTATTGCGCGCGGAAATCGATGGTCTCGTGGCGCATCTGTATGGCTTGACCGAAGAAGAATTCGCGCACATTTTGCAAACGTTTCCGGTCGTCCCCGAACCAGTGAAAGAAGCGGCACGTAATGCCTGGCGCGCCGTCGCGCGGGGGGATGTTTCATGAGGGGCCGAAAACCACCGATTACCTCGCTGCGGATCAAATCCTTCAAAGCCATTCAAGACACAGGCGTGTTGAAGCCTGGCCCACTCACCGCGTTTATCGGCGACAACGGCACAGGAAAGAGCAGCGTACTCGAGGCCCTGCGCTTTCTTCGCACCTTGAGTGTCGGGTCGCTCGACGAAGCATTGGCTCCGTTTGGCGGATACGAACACGTGCATTGGAACGCGGGCAAGAAACGCGGACACGCCAAACCCGGCGAAGGAATCGAATTCAACGAATTTTACCCTTTGGATATCACGCTGCACGGCCACGTCGGGCAGGCCCGCGCCAGCGCGCATGTCCGGGTCAGCGGGCAAAACCAAAATGTGGCCGTGTTCGAGCACGAATCGCTGAAGGTCGGTGGCGATGTCTACGAACGCGATCGTACCGTGCGCCCAGAGCAATCCATTTTGCGAAATACCGTGTGGTGTGACGATTGGCAGTTTTTGGATCTTGCGCCCGACCGCATGGGCAAACCTACGCGACGCACCCAATCCGGCGCGACGGTACGCCTCGCGCCTGACGGTAGCAATTTGGGCGAATATTTGCTGGATTTGCGCAGTCAACGGGATCACGGCGTTGCGGCGTTTAATGGATTGGTCGAGACGTTGCAGGTGATTCTCCCCTATGTGCGAGACCTCGTGCCCGTCATGAGCGAAACCTTCGAGCGGCAAGTGGGCCTCGAAATGCGCGAGGGCTCTTTTACAGTTCCCGGCTGGATGTTGTCGACGGGTACGTTGCGCTTGGTCGCTCTGTTGGCGGTGCTCCGACATCCGCGCCC
>DAOMZH010001373.1:0-2563 GCA_035437985.1 Polyangium sp. (in: bacteria)
CTCCGAGGCGACGATGAAACGCGTCAACCAACAGCTCTGCCTCGTGATGTCGTCAAGTTTGTCATGGCAGAACATCGCCCCACATTCGCCGCGACCGCTGGAGGCAAACGACTGGCCGTCGCGTCGGCGCACGAGCTCTATCTATCGAACGATGGCGGAGTCTCGTTCATACACGTGGAAGTGCCGGGGGTTGCTGCAGCTTGTTTTGCTGGCGATGACGATACTGCTGAGCTGCTGGTGGTGGCTGTTTCTTCACGTGAACCAATCGCCCACCTCGTGCGCATCACCGAGGACGGCGAGGCGTCTCGTCTTGCCGATATCCCTGGATCTGCGGAAAGCACGGAATCGTTTGGGGACGTATCAATCGCTTGGGATGCATCACGCGAGCTGCTTTGGATCGCATCGCGTCACGGCCTCGTAGCTTGGGGCCCGGCTCGTCGTCACTGAACCGAGTTACGCTTCGACAAACGCCTGATGCAACGCTCGTTGCGCTTCGGCGAGGGCATCTTTTGGAACCACCGCCCCAAGACGCAACGGTGTAGCGGCGAACATGAGCGGCTTCGTGTTCGTACTTTTCAGAATCGAGATGAATCGCGTCAGAGGCTCGGTCGTTGCAGCAAGACCATCTCCCACCACGCTCACGACCCCCACATCTTCCGTCAGCGCGAGAGAAGGTTCGGCTTCCGTGAGGCGTTGCTTGGCGCCGCGCCAATCCGGAACGTTGAGCAACGACACCACGAACGAGATCCCGCGTTCGTCGACGGTGACATCCTTCAAGGGCACGTTGGTTTCGCCGGCCAAACGCAAGAAACCATCCAGTTTGGCCACATCTTTCAATTGGCCAAACACCACGTTGTTTTCGCCCACGACCGCACGGGCACGTAGATCCGTGCGCGGCGCGAACTTGCGGACGACGGTTTGTCGTGGAGCGTCTTCTTCGGCATCGAACGTGCTCCGCGCATAAATCGCGATGTTCGCGCGCCGGGCCCATTCGACGGCTTGAGCACAAAGCACTTTCGCGCCCGACTCGGCCATCTCTTGGAGCATCGCGTGATCGAGCTCGGGCAAGTGTTGCGCATCCGGGACGACCCTTGGATCCGCTGAATAGACTCCATCCACGTCGCTGTAGATCTCGCACCGTTCTGCTGCGAGGGCCGCGGCGAGCGCCACCGCGGTCGTGTCCGAACCACCACGTCCAAGCGTCGTGATCTCGCGCCGATAACTCATGCCTTGGTAACCCGCGATGATCACGATCCGCCCTCGTGCCAGTTCATCCTCGATGCGATGCGGCCGAACTTCGATGATGCGCGCATCGAAATGTCGATCGTTCGTCAGGATGCCCGACTGCGATCCCGTAAAAGAAATCGCGTCTTCGCCCAGCGCTTGAATCGCGATCGACAGCAGCGCCATCGACACGCGTTCCCCCGTCGACAGGAGCATGTCGAGCTCGCGACGCGCGGGATCCGATGTGTCTCCGGCTTGCGCTGCAACCTGTTTGGCCAACGCGAGAAGACCGTCCGTGGTTTTTCCCATCGCGCTCACGACCACGACGACATCATGGCCTGCGCGCTTTGTCGCCACAACGCGACGCGCGACACGAACGAGTTTGTCCACGTCCGCGACCGAAGAGCCGCCGTACTTTTGCACGATGATCGGACGCGGTTTGCCTGCGGAACGAGCCTCGGACATCGGATACCTCGACGACGAAAATGACGCTTTGCGGCGTACTTTTGTCCGGTATCACGAACGATCCAGGTGGGCCAAACCCACGACGTTCAAGCGAGCGTCTCGGTGCTCATTTGCTCGTAAAGTTCAGCTTCCGAAGGTCGGCCTTCGGCGCGGGCTTTCGCGGCAAGGCGCAACAACACATCCTGACGCATGGGCCAGAACTCGTAGACGATGTCCGACGAGCCGTCTTCGATGCGTGTGGAGATGAGGGCGAGCAACTCGAGGTCGCGACCCAGACGTTCCAAGACACCGGCCAAACGTCGGGCAACGTCGTGATCCTCAGGATCGGCACGCAATTGTTCCGTGAGTCGATCGGCCAGAACTTCGTCGTCCTCGTCTTGTTCTTCTTCCTCGTTGATGTCGAGTAGGGTTTGGCTGGGTGAAAGCGGGGACGGAGGCGCTGACGGAACGGGACTTCGTTTGGTGACTGGACGTGGCTCGTCGTCTGTCTTGACCAACGGATCATCGCGCAGGAGCACAGGGCCCACGGGTCGCCCGAGCTCCGCGGAGACACGGCGAAATGCCGCGGCAATGGCGCGATCGCGCGGACGCAAGCGCAAGCCCACGCCCAAGTGCCGTTGGGCAGCGCGCAAATCTCCACGAGCGTTCTCTTCGATGTCGGCAGCTTCGACGAGCATTGCGGCAAACGCCGCAGCACGATCGGGATCCTGAGGCATCGCGGATTCGATGGCTTCACGCATGCGCGACAACGACAACGACGCTCCGGCAAGATCGCCAAGCTCCGCCCGCCATCGACCTTCGAGCAAACGAGCATCCGCTGTCCGAGTTTGTCCGGGCAAGATCGTCCGCACCCGCGCGATCGCCGCGGGTCGAT
>DAOMZH010001374.1:0-2561 GCA_035437985.1 Polyangium sp. (in: bacteria)
GTCGGGGCGATCATCGGCGGATTTGCGTACAAGTATGCGAAGAATGAAAACATCCTTCCGTACTCGGACGTTGGTGGTTCCGCGTTTACGTGGGGGTGGGTGTTTGGTCGAGCTGGATGCACCGTCGTGCATGATCATCCTGGCCGACTGTCCGACGCGTGGTTTGCCGTGCGTTATCCGTTTCGGCACGGAGTCATCGGCCGATTTGATTTGGGTTTGTACGAATTTCTTTTGACGATTCCTCTCGCGATTGCCGTTTCGATCCTTTGGAATCGCAAACCACGACCGTGGGGATTTTTCGTCGGGCTCATTTGCACCGCGTATGCGCCGGTGCGGTTTGGCCTCGACTTTTTGCGGGAGCAGGAGATTGGTGTCGTTCCTGGAGATCCGCGTTATGCGGGTTTGACGCCGGCCCAATGGCAATCGTTTGGATTGCTTGCTCTTGGGCTCTATTTCTTGCTTTACGTCACGAAGAAGAGCGGCCCTCCGCCGGTGCTCGTTCCTGCTGCAGCACAAGCTGCGCCCCCCGAGTTTTCGCCCGCGGCGGATCCTGCACCTGCGCCGGCGCCGAGTGACGCTGCGCCGCAACAAACCCCGGCCGAGACTTCGTCAGACGAAGCGGCACATTCTACGAATTCGTAAGAATTGCTCGAGGGGCAGGGGTCTTAGACCCTGATGGACGTGCTCTTACGCCGTTGCTTCCATGTCGGATGCATCGACGACGGACTTCTTCTTGGTGTTGTTGCGGAAGTCCTTGTTGAACCAACTATCCGGCGCGCGCCGAATGTCGTGACGTTGGGCGAACTGCGTGAACATGTTGAACCACTCGAAGCCCGGTAATTCACGGGTTTTTTGTTCGATCTTCGGAATGGCGGGGCTGTCGAGTCCATCGAAGAGAAAACGAATCGCGTGGACGGCTTCCTCGGTCGGACACATGCCGTCGCCGACCGGAGTCCAGGCCGCTTTGACGGCCAAGCTCGCGAAGGCGCGCGTTACGGGACTACGGGCGAGACGCCTCTTTGCATGTTCTCGGTAAAACACGTAGTGCCGCAGCTCTTGCTTCATGATGCGCTGACAGATTTTGTTCAGGATCGGATGATCGATCCGCTCGATGAGTGCTTGGTAAGCGCTGTAGGTGGTGAATTCTTGGATCGTGCCCCAAGTCATGTGCAATGCGGGCCAGTGGTCAGGAAAAACCGCACCCAAGACGGTTTGGCCCCATTCGTCGACACGCTCGCCCCACGTGCGCGACATGTACATGCCGGCGCGCCATGTGTCGTCGACGCGCTCGCCATACGCTTCGAGAAATTTCTGAAACGCACGTCCGTGAAATTCTTCCTCGTACATCCAGACGCACAGGAACGGCGCGAGCTCCGGTTCTTCGAAGACTGCACGCGTGCTCATCAATGCTTTGACGTAAAAGAATGTCGAGTTTTCCGTCTGCAGGAAGTATCGCAATGTCCGTAGTGCTTCGGGGGTTAGCTCGTGTTTTGGCACTTCGGACCAGTCCAGATCGTTCAGTTCGACACGCCCGGACGAATTCATCAAACGATCGATGTTGAACTCCTCAGCCATCGTCTTTTTTACCTCGAACAGACGTCCTAACACGCTTTGCGCTCACGGGGAGAGGCGTCGGAACGTCCTCGGCACGATGGGATCTGGTCGTCTTTTTACGCAGTGACGTAAGGTGTCGAAATGCTTGTTTTCTCGGGGTTTGGCGTGATCTCGTGGTGAGTAATTTCGTACGCGCCAACGAGGTGAATTTGGGGCTCCCTTGACGCGGGAAGGGGGCCATATATCGTGGGCAGGTCCTAGAAGATCTGGCTCCGGTACATGCAGCGCCGGCAGGTCGTCGAGGAGGAGCATTCGAGGCGAGCAGCAGGGCGCGCGCCTCGAAGTCGCAGCATTCAACGATGCTTCGACGCAACCGGATATCGTGGGTGTGCAGGTTTTTCGATGGCTGAAGATTCTCGTAAGTTGTTCGTCGCAGGCTTGCCCGATTCAATCACCGAAGACGTACTGCGGGGGCTTTTCGAGGCCACCGGAGGCAATGTCGTCGAAGTGAGTCTGCCGAAGGATCGCGCGACTGGGCGGCCGCGTGGTTTCGGGTTCGTGACGCTTGCAACGAGTGCAGAGGCGAACGCGGCACGTGAGTCGCTCGATGGGTCGTTTCAGGGAGGAAAGTCAATCTCTGTTCGACCGTTCCAAGCCGAACCTCCCCGTCGTGAAGCTGGCGGCGGTGGTGGTTTTGGCGGGCCCCGCGGTGGCGGTGGTCCAGGTGGCGATAGAGGTCCGGGAGGCGGCGTTGGTGGTGGGTTTGGCGGTGGCCCTGGTGGCCCTGCTGGCGCACCTGATCGCACCCTCTACGTAGGCAACTTGCCGTATGACGCGAGTGTCGAAGAAGTCGAAGCGATGATCACTTCGACGGGTTCGGGACCAGTCGTGCGCGTACACCTCCCCATGGACGCCGATGGTCGCAAACGCGGCTTCGGGTTTGTCACGATGGCCTCTGCAGAAGCGGCCAAAGGTGCCATCGATGGACTGCGCGGTGTCGACGTTCG
>DAOMZH010001375.1:0-2555 GCA_035437985.1 Polyangium sp. (in: bacteria)
CCATAACCACCTCCACCGAAGTCTTGTCCCGGCATTGGGGGCGGTGGGCCATATCCACCTGGTGACATCGACGGACCACCGGCGACGACAGGTCGTGGAGCTTGCGCCGGCGCGTTGCCCTTACGCTTGTTGCCACCACCGCGGAAGATCGAGACGACGAGCAGAATGAGGACGACTCCGCCAAACGTGATGCCGCCGATCAAGAAGTACGGAAGTGGAGCTTCCTTCGCTTTGACCGTGGCGATTTTGTCCGCCGTGATCGCGCTCGTGCGTTTGGCTTGGTTGTCGTAAACGATGAGCCGCGCAGTCATGGCGTCGCCTTTGCCCGAAAGGAACTTGTCGGACTTGGGCAATTCGAACTCGACCATGCTCTCACCAGCAGTGATCGCTTTGCCGCGCATGCCTTGTTCGATCAGGGTTTTCTGTGCCTTCTTGGCGTCATCGATGCCTCCGCCTTGAAGGGATGCCGGAGCTGGTTGGTTCTTGGGAACCATGTAGAGCTCGGCTCGTTGCGCATTTCCACCCCAGCAGAAGTTGCCGAACACCTTGAGCGTTCCGCCAGGATACGCAGGTTCTTTTTGCGCGGCGCGTTCCGTTGCTTCTCGATCGATGTCGAGCGGCCATTGCGACGGGTCAATCCCGATGGGGACGTTCTGGAACGTTGCATCACCAGCGATCGGCGGGTCTGTCGCCAAGAACGCAAGGCGCAGCGTCTGCGTGAGGCTCAGGGCTACACACGACACGCGCCACTTGACGATGTGCATCTTGTTGAAGCGTGTGCGCACGACGTTGACGATGTTGGCCGCACGCGCTTCCTGTTTGTCGCGAAGGACGCTGTAAAACCCGCCGATTTCGGGGTTCGTCATGCCCTCCATGAATTCACGAGCTTGAGCGCCGAACTCTTCGATCAGTTTGTTGGGGAACCAGATCGAGATGACCGGGACAGGGGTCTTCGGAAGAACTTCGTTGTTCTCGGGAAAACGGCCCTTCGTGAGGTAGTCCTTGAGGAGATTTGCTGCCGCGGCGTTCGAGCTGGGATCGGCACCGGCAGAACCGTTTGACAAGACAACCATCGCTTGGTGCATCGGCACGACGACGTTGGTGCCCACGTTGCCAAGCTCTTTGAAGCCGTCGGTCGCCGCGGTCTTGATGATGTTGAAGAGCGGTCTGGTGCGGCCTTGCGTCGGGAACGTATTGCGTACGTTCGCGATCGCTTGCAGCGCGCCCTGCTTTTCTTTCACCCACTTCGAGTCTTCGACGACGCTCTTGTCGTTGAAGAACATGACGTTGACGATGTCATTCGGGCCCATCGCGTTGACGAAGGCACTCGCCACGGCCTTCGCTTCATCGAAGCGTGAGCCCATCGAAGATGCAGCATCGATCAAGATGAGCCACGCCGTGCCCACTCCAGGTTGATTGGTGCTCTCACCCCAGCGGGCTTTCGATTCGAACTTTGCCGCTGTGTCGGAGCCATCGACGACGACCGTGAGGATCGCGTTCTTGTCTGGAAAATCGAACGACGCGTAAAGCGCGTTGGGCTGTTCGAGGGCGTTGGCGACGCAGTCGTAATACGCGTCTCCGTTGAGCGTGGCACACGGACGCGTTGCATCCGACATGCGCTTGTTCTGTACGAGGTCGATGACCGTCGTGAGCACAGGGGCTCCATCGACCGTACTCGTGCGCGGATCGATGCGCAGAATCTTGGCTTCTGGGGCTGCCAATGATGCGGCAGGAGCGATGAGGAACGCCACGAGAGCCGCGAGCGCGGCGAGGGCGAACAGCGAAGCCTTGGCCCGTACCCGTGTGGAGTGAACGGTGGCTGCGTTGGGGTGTGGTGTCATGAAGTAGGCCTCCAGTGGTCGGGGTACTCGGCGCGACAAACCCGTCGTCGTTCGCGGGCGATGAGGCATCACGCGCGTTTGTCCGGGCGAAACGTCGAACACGTCGTGGGTTTGCGCACGGCGATTCTCCGCGCGATCTCAGGTACGAGCCGTCACGATGATCGTGATGACGCTGAAGCCGCCAAAGCGGATCTTGTCTCCATCACGAAGTTCGCGTCGACCTTTGAATCCAATGGCATCTTCGTTATGAAAGGTGCCGTTCGTCGAACCGAGGTCGTGTAGGACAAACCGTCCACCTTCGCAGTCGACCGCTGCGTGATGGGTGGATGTCGTTCCATGAGCGATCTCGATGTCGCATTTCTGACCGGTATCGGCGCGACCGATGCTGTTGCGCCCTTGCCATAACGGCCAATATTTGCCGAGCGGATCGTCTTGGTAACTGACGAGGAACCCGGCGAGGGGTCGTCGTTCGCCCGTATTTCCGCCCGGTCCACGACCGGCAACGTTCGCCGCGGTCGATGCACTTCCTCCAGGACGACCTGGTCGAGGCGGTTCCTTGTGGTCGGCATATCCACCGTCTGCCGCAGGAGGAGGCGGTGGTGGACCATAACCCGCATCAGCTCCCATGTGCGGAGGAGGCGGTGGCGGCGGGCCAAACCCTCCGCCGCGGGGCGGAGCCGGATAACCTGCAGGAGCTTCAGGCGGCGGGCCATA
>DAOMZH010001376.1:0-2551 GCA_035437985.1 Polyangium sp. (in: bacteria)
TCTGGCGCAGATTATGGCGTCTGCCGTGCGATCGCCCGCGATTCGCGACGACCGCACCTATTTGATCACCGGCGGTTTGGGTGGTCTGGGCTTTTCCCTGGCGCAATGGTTGGTGGAGCAAGGAGGGCGCAACATCGTGCTCGTGAGTCGCAAAGGTCCGAGCGACGAAATGCGCCGGGCCATTGCCGCACTGGAGGAAAAAGGCGCGCGCGTGATGTGTGCCCAAGCGGATGTGACGAGTGAAACCGACGTGGGGAAACTCCTCCAAACCGTGCGCAATGAAATGCCGCCGCTCGCCGGTATCGTGCATGCAGCCATGGTGCTCGACGATCATACCTTGCTTGAACAAACCGCGGAGAGTTTTCGGAAAGTTTACGGACCCAAAGCGCTGGGAGCCTGGAACCTGCACAAGCATTCGATGGCTGAATCCCTCGACTTTTTCGCGATGTACTCGTCCGGAGCGTCGCTGATGGGTTCGCCGGGACAAGGCAATTATTGCGCGTCCAATGCGTATTTGGATGCCTTGTGTCGTGAGCGAACGCGCCGAGGAATGCCTGGCATGAGCATTCAATGGGGAGGCTTTGCGGATATAGGTGCCGCCGCGGCCCTCGACATTCGAGGCAGACGTCTTTCCTATCGAGGTGGGGCTAGTTTTGCGCCCGCCGAAGGGCTGGAAGCGTTTCGCAGACTGCTTGCGCATCCACGTGCGGAAATCGGGGTGCTGCGTATGGACATGCGGCAATGGGTCGAGTTTTACCCGAGTACCACAGAAATACCATTCTTCGCTGAACTCTTGAAACAACGCGGTCGAGCAAATACGACCACTGCAAACGAATTCCTGGAACACTTGCGAATGGCGCGACCTGAAGAGCGAGCGAACTTGATGGAAAAACACTTGCTCCAACAGATCAGTGCTGTTTTGCACCTGGACCCGGCGCGAATCGATCGTTTGGTTCCTTTGCAGAGTATTGGGATGGATTCGCTCATGAGTTTGGAGTTGCGGAATCGGCTCGAGAGGAGCTTGGGATTGAAGCTCTCAGCAACAATTCTGTTCAAGTTTGCAACGACCGCAGCATTGACTGGTCACCTTCAAGACCTGCTGTTTCCGCCCTCGCAGCAGCCCGTTTTGCTCGAGCAAAAATCGAGTTCGGCAAGTTCCGCGGAGCGGGAATTCATTCAAAAGGTGGTTTCAGAACTTTCAGAACAAGACGTGTACGACGAACTGGCACGCGAAGTCTTCGACGAGTGACACAAGGAATGGACAACATGAGCAGAAGCCCCCACGATTCCAATGAACTACTTCGCAATGCTCTTGTCAAGATCAAGGAGCTGAAGGCCCAGCTCAAGACACACGAGTCAGTTGACAATGCTCCCATTGCGGTAATCGGTTTGGCATGTCGATTTCCCGCCGGTGGACGGGATCCCGAAGCATTTTGGCGAGCGTTGGAAGCAGGAGTGGACGGAGTTCGGCGAATACCGGCGGAACGTTGGTCAGTCGATGCGATTGAGAGCGACAAACCCGCGACACGATGGGCGGCGCTCATGGATTCCGTCGACCAATTCGATGCGGGTTTTTTTGGGATCTCGCCCCGCGAGGCGATGCATCTCGATCCGCAGCAACGGATGGTGCTGAAAGTGGCGTGGGAAGCACTCGAAGCGGCAGGATTGCCCATTGATCAGTTGATGCGCTCGAAAACAGGCGTCTATCTGGGCGTGATTGGGGCTGACTACGCCCACGTCGTACGCGAGGTTGATCCGCTCGATATGTACAGCAGTATAGGTAACGTGCATAGTGTCGTCGCCGGTCGCTTGTCCTATATCCTGGGGCTCGAAGGCCCCAGCATGGCGGTCGATACGGCGTGTTCGTCGTCGCTCGTCAGTGTCCACCTGGCCTGCCAGAGTTTACGCAACCAAGAAAGCGACTTGGCCTTGGCCGGCGGCGTCAACATGATCCTGGATCCGCTTGGTATGGCGATGGCGGCCGAGATTCAGGCGCTTTCGCCGGACGGTCGTTGCAAGACGTTCGATGCGCAAGCGAATGGGTTTGTCCGAGGTGAAGGTTGTGGCATCGTGGTGCTCAAACGCCTGTCGGATGCTCAGCGCGATGGGGATCCGATCCTCGCGGTGATTCGCGGATCCGTGGTGAATCAAGATGGTCGCTCGACGGGACTCACCGCGCCGAACGTATTGTCGCAACAAGCCATGTTACGACGAGCGTTGGAGGTGGCGCGGTTATCGCCGGAAGACATCGGGTACGTCGAGACGCATGGGACGGGAACTTCGCTCGGGGATCCGATTGAATTCGAGGCATTGCGTGAGGTGCTTGGGGCACCGCGCGCGGATGGTTCGACGTGTGTGCTCGGAGCGTTGAAGACAAACGTCGGGCACATGGAAGCGGCGGCCGGCATTGGAGGATTGATCAAAGCGATTCTTTGTTTGCAGCACGAAGCCATTCCGAAAAACCTGCATTTCAAGACGCTGAATCCGCGCATGTCGCTCGAAGGCACGCCGTTTGTCATTCCGACGGAGGTAATTCCGTGGAAACGTAGTG
>DAOMZH010001377.1:0-2549 GCA_035437985.1 Polyangium sp. (in: bacteria)
CCAAGCGTCAACCACGCCGGTCCGTACGGCGCTTGATCCAAGGCATGACGGCGCGGTAGCGACGACAAACGTCGCAAACTCGCGAGCGGCGCTCCCGTTGCTTCACCCAGCAACAACCGCAGACGTCCCGCTGCAAGGTCAAAACCAAGGTCCACATCGCGTTTGCTCACCGTGATGGTGTGCCGAACTTCGCCCGAGCCAAGCTGATCCAGAACATCGGCAACCCCGACGACCACGTTTGATTGTTCGGGAGCAATGCGCACCGTGATCGCGACACGCGGCGCCGAAGCATCCGTTCGAAGTCGGACGATCACGCCGTTTTGAAGGACGAACTTCTCGAAAGGATCTTCCGCGCTCGATTTCGTTGGTGTT
Source organism: Polyangium sp. (in: bacteria) (assembly GCA_035437985.1). Lineage (GTDB taxonomy): Bacteria > Myxococcota_A > Polyangia > Polyangiales > Polyangiaceae > Polyangium. Next base: position 373 of record DAOMZH010001377.1, read on the forward strand.
GCAACGATTCCCAACTGCTTCTGTATGTTCGCCGCGCTCAACCCTTTTGCTGCCGCAGGCGCCGATCCATCGTTCACCGCCAGCACCGACAACGGATCCTCACCCCCCGTTTGTCTTCGCCAACCTACGTCCCCGCCGATGTAGACCGAGGGCAACTTCGCGCCAAGCCCACCAAGGCTCGACATGTCGAGGCCACTTGGAGATTGTCCCGGCAGAATGAACGTCGGCAGCCGGTTTTTCCCAATCGGCGAAGGACGTGGCGGTAGCGGTGCTTCACCATCGTCATCGAAATCGTCTCCCGGGATCTTCGGTGCGGCCATGGCCGTCGCCTGTTCGCCCGGACGATCGCCGTTTGGATCGTCCACCCGCTCGTGTTCGAGGTACGCGGGAAACGCGGCCAAAGTTTGTTGGATACGTTCTCCGGGCAGATGGATGATGTAGTCACCACCGTACGTGGGCGTGCGGTCGCGCAAGATTTCCGGGTTGTACTCGCGCACCAGATGCGTAGATATGCCTGCGGCCCGCGCGATCGTGCGCAAACGTGTGCCTTCGGGAACCGCGATTTCGCCAAGCTCGAGTGGCGGATCGGGATGAAATGCGTCCATGCCAAACCGCGCGCGGTTGTTCGCGACAATCGCGAACGCCACGATTTGCGGCACGTAGTTCATGGTTTCTTCGGGCAAAAGTTTTTGTTGGGCGAGCTCGGCAAACCCAATCGGCGTGGCTGGTGCCCCACGTGGTCGCAGCTCCGCCGCTTTGTTCATGGCTCGCAAGACGTTCTCGACCCCTGCGTTGTAGGCGGCAAGCGCGAGATCCCAGCGGCGAAAACGTTCATAGAGGTCCCTCAGGTGCGCCACGGCGGCTGTCGTCGATCGCGTGATGCTTCGTCGTTCGTCGACCCATTGGGATTGATCGAGCCCGTACAAGGCGCCTGTTTCCGGCATGAATTGGAACAGACCAACCGCTCCGGCTTGCGATGTTGCGCGCGGATCGAAGCCGCTTTCAACGGCCGCAAGCCAGACCAGATCCTCGGGCAAACCTGCTTCTCGCAACGCGTGTTCGATGTGCGGGCGGTATTTCCCTCCGCGGGCAAACCTCTCGCCAAACGTCGTTCGTCCTGACTCCGTGCGCGAGAAAAACTTCACGAAACGCATCGTGCGCCGCGTGATCGGAATCCGCAGATCCGGCATCGCGAGCGCCGAGAGCGCGCTGCTTTCTGGATCGTCGAGGTCTTCGGGGGTCGCTTTGTCGAAGTCGCGCGCGATCGCGGCGTCGAGCAAGCGGTTTTCATCGATTCGCACGGACGAACCCGCAGGTTCGAGCACCATCGTTTGGGCCGGACGATCGACCAGCGCGGGGTCGTGAAACGCGCGATACGCAGCGGAAAACGAAGCGCGTACTCCCGGTGAACGCAACGGTACCACGATCGCAGCGATGCCGGCGAGGGTTACCCCTGCGAGCATCAAGTGACGTCGGGTCGGGCGCTTCATCGAGGTCATTGTTGGCCAAGTTCTCGCAGGTGGGAAGCGCAGCGTGGGTGGTTGACACCGATGATGTCGTGCTCTGGTGAAATCGGGTGTAACCCCAGTGAAATGTTGCGCGTGGCACGAAACACGCCTGCATCGTTCATCATCTTTTCGTGCGACACTCGCGTTGATGGGGCCCGTTGAAACACGAATTCACGAACTGGTCGCCAGCGACGCTGGAGAGACTGTTTTTGCCGTGCGGTTTTTTCCACTCGTCGAACTCGATTCCGGTTCCCGCGTCGGCCTCGATGCGCAAGCCCGCTTTGCGATTGCGATGGCCGATGCCCTTCATGTCTTTACGCCCGACGACGGACATCTGTTTCACGAAGTGCTCGAGTGGAATCGAAACAAGTTCGAAGATGCGCTCGAATCAGGAGCGAAAGCGCTGGGTCTTCCGCCGCTCGATGTTTCGTTTTCATTTCCAGCCGCGGGAATTGTTCGTGCGGTATTGGTGAAGAACATGCACTATACGACGCGTCTCGCGCTCCAGTGGCTCCGGCCTTCCGAGCTGCGCGATGTTCAAGCCGAGCTTCGTCGGATTGTAGAAGATCGCGCAACACCAACGTCTCTGCGGGATTTTGCTTCGCGTCTTCTGGTACGCGAGTGATGATTTTCGTTCATCGATGAAGAATCGTTTTTCCGAAGTGAAAG
>DAOMZH010001378.1:0-2545 GCA_035437985.1 Polyangium sp. (in: bacteria)
CCACTCGCAACGCCGCCCATTCCGCCCATTCCGCCCATTCCGCCCGTTCCGCTGCCCGCAGCGCCGCCCATTCCGCCGCTCGCGTCACCGCCGGTTCCCCCGGCGCCGCCATTGCTTACCATTCCGCCTTGACCCGAACCGCCATTGCCGCCAACTCCACCTTGGCCCATTCCGCCAACTCCACCTTGACCCGCGCCACTCGAGCTGCTCGATGCATTCGCACTGCTGGCGCTGCTGACATCGCCCGAGCTGCTGCCGCTGGACGTGCTGGTGGTTTGTCCTTCGTCACCACATGAGCACATGGAGATCATCGAGAAAAACCCGATGCTGGCGACCTTGCTGAAATGCTTCATTGTCGAGGTTCTCCGTCCATTCAGGGCGAGGGTCGCCCAGCATTCGTTGGCAAAAACTGCCCCATTCCATGGCGAGCTCCAAAACCCAACACCATCGGGCCGCGAACTGGTTCGTCAAAGTGTAACCGGAATCCAAGCCTCCATTTCAGCTTGCCGTCGTCATCGGGGTCGCCTGCGTCCCATACCGCCGACAATGTCTGGAGCGTTTCCTCGGGATTAGTCGTTTCTCGAATGGCCGCGACCGGCGCAAAACGACCAGGTTTCACGGCAATTTCGAGCTGCGAATACGGCGGAAAACCATGCTCCGCTAGTTCGGCACAAAGAACGGGCTCGAGGTCTCCAAGATTCGGCGACTTTTGATCCTCGAACAGAAAACAAGGGGTTACGCTTTGCCAAACGTTTGAAACTGCGAAATGGTCAAACGTTTGGCCCAATTCGTATTTTTTTCCGATGTGGACGAGCACGGTCACGACCGCAGCTCGATCCTTGATTTCGATGTATCGCAATTCGCGCAATGCAGCAATGGCAACTTCATCAAAACCACCAGGCGCATGCACCAAAACTTGATCAACGCGCGCATATCGCGCATCGTGGGCAATCGGCAGCAACAAGACGGAGGGCGGTGGAGAAGTTTGGTCGAGGTCCGTTTTTCCTAAAAAACATTTCGACGGTCGCCCCAATTTCGCGACGATGCGGGAAAGCATGTCATCGAGTGCTTCCATCCACTTTTTCGCCTCGAAAGGGCGCACGAGGCGCCCCTGGTGCAAACCATCAACGTCGAAAGCAAGCAGTGCCGTGTCCATCTCGTTTCATCTCTGGCCAATGTTCATTCATCCGATTCGGATGGTTTGATGCCGCGCGGTTTCGAAAATATCGACCATCCTGGACTGGATGGGAGTTTTGCCGAAGGCGAAATTGGCATACTGTGCGGCGCGCTTTTCGACGAAGACGGCGGCGGAGGTCGTGAAGAGGGCGGTTTCATCTCGGACGTCGAAATCCTCGCGGGTTGGCTAATGCGGGCAAATATCTTTTCTGGCGTATCGATTTCGTAACTGCCTTCCCCGGTCAATCCGCGAACCATTGTCGAAATAGTTCGACACATTTCCGGAGCGCCTTGAACGCCACGGCGAGTCAAAAGTGCTGGCAAAATGCGGTCGAGAACCACGAGCATCGATTTGGCGTTCACTGTTTTCGGAATGAGCCCGGCATCTTTCAGAGCCAAACGCAACGTTCCGCGGGCCTCGAGGCGACTCATGCGGGACAAACTTTCGAGTTCGTTCGCCGCCCTGTCGAATACCGGTGACTCGTCGCTCATGAAATCACCTCGCGACGATACCGCCGTTCAACATGACGAACATATCGTGACGTCGGAAAGAAGCTGAGCAGCAAGGGAACAGCACCAAGGAGACCCAAGACAAAACCGGAAAATGTGCACAACCGCGCGAAATCTGCGCCACTCAAATGCAATTTCACGCCGGCCATCAGCAACATAAGCATCAACGCCAAACAAATATGCGCGAATCCCCATAAGCTGAAGCGATCCGCCAAAAGTGGTTCGGCCAAACCAAATGATACCCGGCGGCGCATCAAACGACCATAATGCAGCGATTCGATCGCTACCCAAGCATAAGAAATCGTCCGCAGAATGCTGCGCGGCACGATCGCCGAAGGAACCCCATCGTCCCAAGGAATGACGTGATTCACGACCGACATTGCCAATAACGCCGCCACGATACCCAGCACCAAAACCTTGGCCCATCGTTCGTCAGGTCGAAACACCCGCCAAACGAAAACGACCGTTGCGACGAATCCCATATCAACCAAGGAACCAGAAATCTCCGCAATCCATTGCGCCGGAACACCATGACCAACGGCGGCGCCGTAAAAGCCAAACGTGTAGCCAACAAGCGGAAGAGCCGTCGAAAGCCCCAAAAGCAATTCCGGCGCCTGCCGCGTACGCGCAGCAAGACCTAGCAAACGCGCCGAAACAAGGCCGAGCAACGAAACAAAGACGGCCAAGGCAACGAGAGCAGCCGGTTTCACAAGAACAGGCCCAACGTAGCACCGTCAGGCCCCCATTGTCGAGCCTCGAAATGCACTCCAATCATCTTGAAAGAGTGCAGTTTCGTTGCCTACTTTCATCCCGTCAATTTCTTGGCTTCCACTTGGATCACCATGTCCTCGAGCGCTGC
>DAOMZH010001379.1:0-2542 GCA_035437985.1 Polyangium sp. (in: bacteria)
CTGCCGCGAAAACCGTCCCTTCCGACGGAACCGTTCTGGTTTTTGACTCGTACAATCGAATGGTAAAGAGCACATGCAGTGTCGAGACTCGGGTGCACCAAATCAAGGAGGGGCCGTGGACGTGGCAAGGATTTTTGCGGCTCACCGCGGAACCTCAGTGCAAGTTTGTCCATGGACAATCGGGCACGGCGGGAGTCGATGTGTCGTCGCACGTCATTTACGCATTGGCCCAAACGATGTACGAGGGCGGCAAAGCCTGCTCGTTCAACAATCCTTGTGAAATATCTCCGAATGGACACAAAACGGTCGGCAAACATGGGCAACCGTATGCAGTGCCCGTCGCGGCTCTCTATGATTGCTTCGACCTCGAAACCAAGAGATTCGATTTTCACCGCGGCACGTGCAGCTTGGGGAACGCTCAGCCTATGGGCCTGTCGACGGGTGGCGATTCCAGAGGCAATGCCGTGTCGCAGTAACCTTTCAAGGTAAACCTGATTCACGCCCGGGGATGCCGCAGAGAAAAACAACTTGAGCCGAGACCGTGGTTTACGTGTCGACATCCCGTCGCGTTTGTGGCCTGCCAAGCCACAAAACGTACAGCTTCGGCATTACGACCGCGCGCGAAAAGCAGCGCACCTCTGGCACAGGACTTGATGGAGGTTCAGCGGATGCGCGTGCGCGCGTCGGGAGATTCAAAGATGCTACAAATGCAATGGCAGAATCGACGACTGTTCGTGCCTTGGCCATGGATCGTTGCTGCAGCGGTCACGCTGACTGGTTGCGGTCCAGAAGTCACCAATTTGAATACAACCACAGGAGGTATGAGCAGTTCGAGTGGTGAATCTTCCTCGGGTAGTTCCAATACCTGCGTGTTAGGGCAAAGCACGGTGGGCAATTGCGTCCTTCGACCGGAATGACCAACAAGAGGAGCATAGCAATGAAAATCAAAGTCGTGGTGATCGATGTTGAATGGTCGAGCCGAACCAAGAGGTGGGCCATCCGGTTGGGTGTACCTTTGGCGGTCCTCCTTGGCGCAGCCGCGGTGGCGTACGCGAATGTCCCGCACACGTTCAAGGATGGCGATGTCTTGAAATCTCTCGACTTGAACGAGAATTTCAATGCGCTGGAGCAACGTATCGCGGCACTTGAAACCATCTCGCCACCAGCGAGTGTGGATCCGCCGTGTCCCCTTGGGTATTTGCAAAATCCGAATGGCGGCGGTTCGATCGTCGTGTGCTCCAAGGGGACGGACGAAGTCGTCAAAGTTGGTCACGGCGGTGGTGCCTTCTGGATCGACCGGTACGAAGCAAGCGTGTGGTCGGATGCCGCTGGAATGGGTACGCAATATGGCACGACTACGAATGATTATCCCGCTTCGTTTCCAAGCAATGGTCAAATGGGCGACACGGCAAACGCACTTTATGCAGTAAGCAAGGGCAACGTTTTACCGAGCATATCGATGACCTGGTTCCAGGCGAACCTCGCATGCCTTTCCAACGGAAAACGGCTCGCAACGGGCCCCGAATGGATCCAAGCCGCAACCGGAACGAAGGATCCTGGGGCAAACGATGGGGGCCCGGGGGCATGCCGCACGTCTCCTGGAGAGCGCCGAATGACGGGAGCAGCCAATGTCGACACTGGCTGTTCGAGTATTTGGGGGGCACAGGATATGATCGGCAATGTCTGGGAGTATACGAGCGAATGGTTTGCCGCGCCGACGTCCGTTTCGAATTGGGTGTACGTTCCTTGGCCTACTGCACCTTTGAATGGCGATGGAGTTTGGAATGTTGCCTCGAAAGCACTCGTGACGGACGCCAATTGGGCGTCTGGCGTACCCTCTGTCGCCATTCGTGGCGGGAGCCTCGGCAACCTGACGCTCGCTGGGGTATTTACGTTTTCGGTGACCCAATCCCCGTTGGCCATTGACGCGACGGTTGGATTTCGTTGCGTCGTCCCGCGTTGACGAACAACGTCTCGCCTTTCGAGGCCATGAATTGCGTCCTAGGACGCGAGTGGTCATGAGCCCACATTCGTACAATCATGTCTGCTGACCGCGAATCGTCGTAGTTCTAATTCCGTTGGTCGGGATACCACGCGTGTTGGGGCATGTTCAGCTTCACCGCTATGCGCTACTCACGCCTCGGCGGCATGGAGAGCTAGATCTTCGCGTAAACGCTGATGGCCTTCTGTTCCAGGCCCATCTTTACGACTTCTCACTTCATCAACCTCCCCACCGCTTCATGCAGCACTCTCGCGGCCCCCATATCCCCCATCTCCATCGCCGCCATCTGCACACGCATCAGCATCGCGACCAGTTCCTCACGACGAGGCGGCCTCATCGCCAACGAATCGCAAGAATCGCAAACGTTCGCCGATTCGAGGCGAATTTCCAAGTTTGAATCGCCGGACGGAGGCCGTGAAACGCCGGAAGGGGTCGCAATCGGGGGTGAACCGTTCTCTGAAACCTCGTGTTTGATGCTGTTTGCTGCTTGTAGCGTACGCCCACCCGGTTTTAAAATCCCTTGACCGAGAGGTCGTCCCG
>DAOMZH010001380.1:0-2539 GCA_035437985.1 Polyangium sp. (in: bacteria)
GCACGCCTCGAATGCGAGGCAGCAAATTGCGCTTGGTAACGCAACACGATGGTGATCGTGCGTATGCCAAAGGTGATGCGCCGAGTATCGATCTCGACGATGCATGGCTCGTTTTGCTGCGCCAGCGATTGGAGCACGAAGTCACGACCGCGGGACATCTTTTTTTCGCGGTATTGACGGATCGGGAACGTCGCGGAACGGGCCTCGCGGAGGTTTTACGGAGTGTGCCGGGAGCTCGGGAGGAAGTTTTCGCGGTGCTGGAGCGGCGATTGGGGACAGCGGCGCCGTGGGTATTGGCGGGGTGGCTGGAGGATCGGACGCGCGAGATGGCGGCAATGGCGCTGCTGGGCGAGGCGGCGCGTTCGACATTGACGCAGCCGAATTCGGCGGGATTCGGTTATCTGATGCCGGTCTTGCGGACGCACGTACGTTATGTGGACAAACACCCGCTGCAATCGTTGCTTTCGGGCTCGGAAGTGGATTTTGCGAAAGTCGTTTTGGAGCTTGGGTATTTGGTGCCGATGTTTTGGCCGCGCCTCGAAGAGCGACAACATGAATCATTACGGGCCTCGTTGCTCGAAGCCGCCGAACAGCTCTGCGTGGAGGAGCGAATTCGCCAATTGGCGATTGACTCGCACCGCCTGCCGCTCGTATTGACCGAACGATTACGCGTTTACGTGGCCGCTGTGGACAAACTCGTGGCCGAGCGGGAACCGACGGACTTGGAGGCGGTGGTGCAAGCGGCGGCGCGACTTTTGGCGCACGACGGAATGCGCAAAGACGCGGACGCGAGCGAGCAAGTGGAAATGGCGACACGACTGTCGGCATTTCTGGTGGATGCGGAGACAAAAGCCTTGGCGCAGCCTGCCGAATCGCCCTTGGCCGAGGTGGTGCGCCTGGCGGGATTTCAAGCGGAGGTCGGGGGCTACATCGATTATGCGCGACACGTCGTGGATGTGGAATGGTCGATTGCGCTGCGCAAAGATTTGATGAACCTCGTGGTGGCCGTGGATCGAATTCGTGACGATATGGACGCGCGTTTTGCTGCGGCCTACGCTCGTAGCGTGGGGGCTACGGGGGTACGTTCGTCGCTACGTAACGCAGTGAAATTGGCCGGACGAACACGCCATGTGTTGCCCATTGAAAACGTACTTGCCGAGATGGGCTTGGACGTTTTGACGCAATTGGACGACATGAGCCTGCTCGTATTGTGCATGGATGGAATGAGTTGGGCGAACGTGGCCGAGTTATGGGAGTCGATTGCGAAGTCGTCGTTCGAGGCGGTATCGAAAGGGGTGCGACCCGCAGTGGTGGCGCACTTGCCAACGTTGACGAAATTGTCGCGGAGTGCGCTGTTTGCTGGGCGAGCATTGGTAGCGGGCGACAAACTCGATACGGCGCGGGATGGCGAGCGGCTTTCGAATCACGAAATGGTGCGTGCTTTACGGGAAAAACCCGTGACGCTGTTACGCGGCGATATCGTGGGTGAGGGGGGCGGTTTGTCGAGCAATGCCAATACGGAGGTGCGCGGCAATGCGCGCATCGTGGCGGTTGTCGTCAATGCTATCGACGATCAGCTCAAGGGTTCTTTTCAAGTGCGCATCAATTGGAAAAAGGACCGCATTCCGGCGTTGCAAAGTTTGCTCGAAGCCGCCGCGCATCGCGGGCGCCTGGTGCTTCTCGTGAGCGATCACGGGCATGTGCTCTCGCGGCGTTTCGTGGGCGCAGCTGTGCGCACGGGCAAAGATCCCGAAGGAATGGAGCGCGGGGCGCGGCATCGTGTCTTGCGCACGGGCGAATCGGCGGCGGCGGACGAGATTGAATTGCCGGGAGGAGCTTTGGGCGGGCGCGTGGCCATGGCGGCGCACGAGTCCATAAGGTACACGCAAATGCTGCATGCGGGTGAACACGGGGGCGCGACGTTGGCGGAAGCCATTGCGCCGGCGATCTTGCTGGTGCCCCGGGGAAAAACGGAAATGCTCGAATCGCTGGGGTACCGCGAATGTCCAGTCGTGCCGCCGCGTTGCTGGGATTGGAAGGCGCCGCGTTTGTCCGAGGATATGGCGCAGGCCGAAATGCCGGGAGCTGCATTGGCTCCAGCGATATCGAAGGCGGGACAAGCGAGTTTGCCGTTCGAGCAACCCGCGGTCGTCGAACCACCTCCTGCGCTTTACAAGGCGCTCGTGAAGACGAAGTTTTTCCAGGTACAATTGGAACAACTGGCTGAACAACATCGGGAAAAGTGCCGCAAAGCGATTGAACTCTTGATTCGGCGCGGGGGGCGGATGGCGCAAGATCCCTTTGCCGTTGAAATGGGCATCGACGCGGGAGGCAGTGGTTCGCGCGTGCCCGGATTCGTCCAGCGCCTCGAGCAAGTCTTGAACATCGATAGCGAGCCGGTGGTGGAATACCAAGCAACGACGCGCCAGGTGGTGCTGAATCAGGAGCTTTTGCGGACCATCTTTGTGGAGGATGGTTATGGCTGAGCAGAATTTGCCTTCGAAATCGCGGCGCCAAGACATCATTCACGCCCTACGCG
>DAOMZH010001381.1:0-2538 GCA_035437985.1 Polyangium sp. (in: bacteria)
GTGCGCGTTATTTCGTGTCGGCGGACCGCATTGTCTCGGCGAACGATTCAGAGGCGCTCTTCCTGCGCGTCGACATGCCGGGCCATATCAAACACAAACAGGGCGATACGTTTTCCGAGGTCTATCTCAGTCACCTCGGCCGGATTCCCTCGAGCGAGTTCCTTGCCAATTTCCCGCCCGATGAGAAGCACCTCTACCGGCGCGGCGATCAGCGTGTTCCGAAGCGCTTCATCCGCGCCTACCGGCTGCGCGATCCGAAGAGCGGAGCCGAAGGCCCGTGGCTTGCCGGGATGACGCTCGATCCAACTGTGGTGTCGGAGGCATGGTGCCACCAGCGCGGCTACGTCTGCATGATCGAGGAGTTCGGCGGACGGCCGATCCGGGCCGGGCAGTCGTTCGGCGCCGCGTTCATCACGGGTTACTTCGATTCGATCGAGGAGATACACGGACAATCAACGTTTTTTGTCGAACGGCGCCAAACGCCCAGCGACGAGGCGAAGTCGTTGGGCATCGAGCTGATTGGCAAACGCTTCGTCGTGCGTCGCGACGACCGCAATACCTCCGGCACGTGCGTGCTCGACCAGTATATCGACGAGCATGCCCACGCCCGAGGAATCCAAACCATTCGTAGGTTCGTCCAGCAAAAGTAACTTTACGTCCCCGCAAAGTGCGGCAGCAAGACACGTACGGCGACGTTGGCCCAAAGAAAGACTGCCAATGAATTGATCGAGATACGCGTCGATTCCCACGCGCGCCAATAATTCCGCCTTGGGTATTGGAGTTCGTTTCAACGAGGCCACGAGGGCCATGAGTTCGCGCGGGGTCAAATGAGGTGGAGCGTCGGCGGCCTCGGGCACATAACCCAACATCGTTTTTCCTGACGCTCGATTTTCGAGTAGCCCTTGTCCATCGAGTTTGGCCTGCCCCGCATCGGCATCCATGACTCCGGCGAGAATACGCAGCAATGTCGATTTACCGGCGCCATTTTGCCCGAACAAGGCCAATATTCGTCCCGAGGGAAGGTCAAAAGACACTTCATCGAGTACCTTGTTCACCCCAAGCCACTTGCTGATCTTGTTCACTTCGAGCGTCACGATATCCCTCGACGACGGCGCCAACGTTCGAGTCTCTTTGGAGCTATCGACAAACCTACGATGACCATGCAACAAATCAAGACGAGCGACCTTTCCCCCCATTGCACTGCCGATATGATCCCCAGAATCACGAAAACGATTGCGGCAACCATACTGCGATCGCCGCGTTTCGGCGACGCGGCCGCTTCGCGGGCGTAAACGGTCAGCAATGCTCCCGTGCCAATGGCCCAAAGTACGGGAAGGACGAGGAGACGCGCAAAAATCGCCGCAGAACTCCCCTGCAGAAAAACCAACGCTACTGTTCCCAGACAAACTCCGGCGCCACATCCCAACATGGCCATCGCCAGCACGGCTCCGGCCACACGTATCGTTGCGGACGTGCCCAAAACATCGGCAAGCCAAGCCATGAGCTGCTCGGAGCGAATGATCGCGCCACTCATCCCAGAGAGAGCGGGAGTCAGAGCGATACCGGACAAACCCCAAGCCAAGGCGCCAATTTCGGCCGGTGTTTCCAATTCGAAGCCGCGCGCGGCGAGCGGCAAACTCAGCCCAGCCAAACCCGCAAAAACAATCGTACGGCCAACGACAGCAAATTCCTTCCGAAACACATATTGCACATGAGCGTATGCAATCGCCAACGCAGGTGCGTGAACACGCGTCTTTCCACGAGCGAGTGCATGTACTTCGGGCGCCCGATCGATCGCTTGCTTTACTGATATAACAGCGGCGAGCGCAGCCCCGACAAACGACGCGTCTCGTTGCGGAACGAATACCGAAATACTCCAGAGGACGAGCACCAGGAGATGCCGCCAGCCATAAGGACGGGTCGTGCCTGCAGAATGCAGCGCCAACGCGCTCAATCCGGCAGAAAATCCGCTCAGGGCGTTTTCACCTATTGCAAAGAGGAGCATCAGGGGAAATTCGACGAGCAGGGTGCTCGTTGCCGCGGATGCATACAATATGGCGCGGGGTGCGGGAAGCCAGCGTAAGTAGAGTGAAGATGGCGGGACGAGCGCGAGGCGAGCCACGGGAAACGTGAGAATGAGCCAAGCGAACCAGATAATGGTGGCGAAGCCCCGGGACGAACGCATGGTGAATACGAGATCCGCGGCCCGCATACCGGTGGGACCAAAAACGATGCCGGCTACGACAGCAATTCCGAAAAGGAGTGGTGTTCCAAGGGGCAAGGCGGCTCGCGCCGACAAACTCCAATAGACTCGTACGAGCCCGAAATAACGCATGAGGTGCGTCACGTTCAGGGATGAATCACGCATCCAGAAAGTTCTACATCGGAAATGGTAAAGTAGAATTGTCGGCCCAATTCGCCAATGGTTGGCGTGACTGCCGATGATTCGACGAGAATACCGTCGACACTCGCATCCTCCGATAATTTCGAGGCCACGTTAACAGGATTGCCCGCAATGTCTCGACCACCTCCGGCGAG
>DAOMZH010001382.1:0-2534 GCA_035437985.1 Polyangium sp. (in: bacteria)
TGAACGATTGGCTGCGTGCGTCACCGAAAGCTCTTCACGGAAAAACGATCCACCGTCTGGGATTGGCGGCCAACTACGGCATCGATGAAGACGGCGTGCGCGTCGCGATCGATCGTGGTGTCAACCTCTTCTTGTGGACTCGCCGAAACAAAGGCATGCGGTCGCCGCTGCGTAACGCGATCCAGACCAAACGCGATTCCGTGTCGGTCATCGGGTTTGCCACCATCGGTTTCTTTGGACGAACCGTCCGTTCCGGAGCCGAAAGTCTGCTGAAAGATCTCGCCACCGACTACCTCGATGTCCTCTTGCTCGGATGGCTCGGGGTTGGTTCTGCTTGGACAAACTCGACGGAAAAAGAGCTTCTGCACTTGCGAGAGAGCGGCAAAGTGAAGGCGATTGGAGTGAGCATTCACGACCGGCCGCGCGCGGGAAAACTCGCCGAAAGTTCACCGCTCGATCTGCTGATGATTCGGTACAACGCGGCGCATCCGGGTGCCGAGCGCGAGATATTTCCGCACGTGAAGGATCATTCGCCGACGATCTTGGCCTACACGGCAACGTCGTGGCGCAAGCTGTTGCAACGACCGCGGGGTTGGGATGGTCCGGTGATGACTGCGGGTGATTGTTATCGGTTTCAACTGTCAAACCCACATGTGGACATGGCGCTTACGGGGCCGGCGAGTCGTGCGGAATTGGAGCAGAACCTGGATGCGGTCGAGCGCGGACCTTTGTCCGAGGACGAGGCTCGCTGGATGCGGGATTTTGGCCGACGAGTGCATGGTTGAATTGAGGGAGCCAAGAATGAAAATCCGTATCGCTTGGTTGATTACGATGCTGAGTCTTGGTGCTTGTGCGGGTATGCCCGAGCCGGAAACTCCAGCGCAAGAAACGCCGTCGAAACGAGCGCCTAGGCGAGAACCATTGCAGAAGACGCCTTCGGACATGCCTGATGTGGTGTACGCATCTGCGGCTCCGCGTTTGCCAACAACGTACGTGACGAAGTTGTGACGATCGTTGCGATGGGCATGACGACGAAGGTGCCGCAAAACGCGTGGAGCAATCTCTTGACGCTCCTGCCTGAACGCCGTTTACTGCATATTCTGTGCTCTTCGTGATGCAGCGAAGAGAATCATTGCCGAAGTGCCCATCGAACCTGCCCTGCCATGTCTGATGATCTCGTCGTAGGAGCGATATTTGCGGGTCGATACCGCGTAGAGCGAAGGATCGCGGCGGGAGGCATGGGTGCGGTTTACGAGGTCATGCATCTCGAAACGAGTCGCCGTCGGGCGCTCAAAGTGATGCATCCGGACCTGTGTCAAAACGACGAATCACGCGACAGATTTCGGCAAGAAGCGAGCGTAACGGCGCAAATCGAGAGCGAGTACATCGTCGATGTTTTCGATGCGGGCGTCGATGCGACGACCGGGATGCCGTACCTCGTGATGGAGCTTTTGCAGGGGGAAGAGATCAGCAAACGCATCAAGCGACTCGAGCGTTTGTCCTCGCACGACACGGTGCTGTACCTGCATCAAGCGGCTTTGGCGCTCGACAAAACGCATCGATCCCGCATCGTGCATCGGGATCTCAAACCTGACAATTTGTATTTGTGTGAACGCGAAGATGGTCCGCCGCGAATCAAGCTGCTCGACTTTGGAATCGCGAAGATTGTCGCGGCAAACGCGGCCTCGGCGAATGCAACGCAAGCCGTGGGCACGCCGCTGTATATGGCACCCGAACAATTCCTCGCGGAATCAGCGGTATCGGCAGCGACGGATTTGTACGCGCTCGGAATGATCGCGTACACGATGCTGGTCGGACAAACCTATTGGTTCGAAGAATCCAAAAAGGGTGCGAACGTATTTGCGTTTGCGGCGTACGCGACGATGGGTCCGCAAGAAAAGGCTTCTGTTCGGGCTCTTCGAAATGGAATCGTGATCCCGGTGGGCTTTGACGCTTGGTTTTCAAAAGCCACGGCGCGCAAGCCGACGGAACGATTCCCCACGGCATCGGCGATGGTTGCAGCTCTATCCGAGGCGCTCGGACTTCCACCGCCTGCAGCCATCCTCGCCAATGCGTTTGCCCAAGGACATTCAGCATCGCTCATTCCGCCGGAGCCGGAGCGATTGAGTCACGTTCAGCTGGTGGGAACATCGACTTCGTCACTGCATGGCAGTGCGAACACGACGAGCCAAAAGCCGATCGAGCCGAGAAAACCGATGGTGATCTTCGGAGCGATCGGCGCCATTGCGTGCATGGTTTTGCTGCTGCTTTACGTCGTCTTTTCGAGTGATTCAGACGCAACAAGCCCCGAACAAGCGACTGATGGCGTAGCGAGCGCGCACAGTGGTCCGAGCGTCGTTCCATTGGCTTCCGCGACTGTGCAGCCTCCAGAAACAGCGACGGCACCAGCTTCTGCGCCACCCGAAAGCGTGAAATCCACCGCCCCAGCGGTCACCCGTCAATCTCCAGCACCATCCCCGGCGCCGCGAAACACGACGGCTCCAACATCGACGACGAAGAAAAAGGACAAGTGG
>DAOMZH010001383.1:0-2531 GCA_035437985.1 Polyangium sp. (in: bacteria)
CGAGATCGCAGGGATGGCCGTAGAGATGGACCGGGATGATCGCCTTGGTGCGCGAAGTGATCGCGCGCTCGAGGCTCACCGGATCGAGGCGGAAACCGTCTTGCACGTGCGTCTCGACGATGACTGGGTTTGCCCCGACAATCCGCACTTGCTCGGGATAACTGACCCAATAAGGCGCGGGAATGATGACCTCGTCGCCTGGGTCGTACAGCGCCAAGGCGAGGTTGAAGAGGGCATGTTTGGCGCCGCAGGAGATGGTGATTTGGTCGGGGCTGACGCTGTAGCCACGATCGCGTTCCGTTGCAGCACAAACGGCATGGCGCAACGCGGACGTACCAGACACGGGGGTGTAGTGCGACGCGCCGGCAGCAAGAGCGACCGCTGCAGCCTCGCGGATGAACTGCGGGGTGTCGAAGTCCGGTTCGCCCACGCTGAACGGAAAAACTTTATGACCTTGGCTGCGCAAGCGTGTGGCTCGAGCGGCCATCGCCAAGGTCGCACTCGGAGCTACGGCGGAGAGACGATCAGCGAAATTTCGAGGCATATCGCCACCAGATCGAGCAGGCCGAGTGTCCGCCCCCAAGGGACTGTTGCACCTTCCCGCGCCCCAATTTGAGTACGTTCAACCGTTCACCGATGCAAGCACGTTGGTCGATGGAAGCTGAACTTTGGCGTTCGTCCGTTCGAGGATCATCTGGGACAACCGCCGGTCAGGCGAAACAACATGGTTTCGAAATCCAAAACGTTCATAAAACCCCTCGGCATCGCGGGTATTGAGCAAAACGCGATCAACACCACGCACGGCTGGATGATCGAGCAAGAGTTGCACCACCGCCGTGCCCAACCCGTCTCGATGCCGGTCTTGTAGGACGATCACGTCGTACATCCAGGCACACTTCGCGCCATCACTCATCGCTCGCGCCATCGCGACCAACGTTCCCGACGCATCGCGCGCACCGACCCACGCAGTCGAGCCAAGCAAGCTGCGACGAATTTTCTCCGGTTTCGTACCTTCTTGCCAATACGTGTTTCGCAGCAACTCCAGCGCCTCGTCAGCGTCTCGTTCGCCCAGGGCACACATGAGGCGCACATCATTTGGACCACGTAAGAATTTGGGTCGCGGCACGTGCGGATTGGCGCGAAGCACGAGATCGATTGCGCGCACATCGCCGGGTTGGCCACGCGACGACAACAATTCGACGATGCGCACGATCTCCGCTGGCGATCGATTCTGCCCGAGCTTCGCCTGGCCATCGACATTGTCGCAACGAACGCCGAGCACGAGGATGCCTTCAATCGCTTTGCGATAAAGCGGATGCTCGGCGGTGATCGGAACATGACCACCTTCGGGTTGATGTTTGGTCATCAGCGCCGCGAGCATCGACGCCTTCAAATGCACGTCGTCGATCTGCTCGATCGAGCCATGCACCTGCACGCTCCGATAAAACGTCGTGGCTGGACACGCGCGTTCTGGATCCACGAAGTAACTCGGGATCGAAGCAACGACCTCTTCGACACTCACGACCGCGCGACGTCCGATGGTGTCCATTTTTTCGCCTGCGGGCGCGCCGTGAAACAAGAGCCAACCATCGACGACGACGGCATGCGCGACCCGCAGCACCGGCTCACCCTCGGGGGTCGAAGAAGCCAGATGCACGACGTTTGCCCCAGCGAGCAGCTCGATCGCGCTCGCCCGATCCATTCGAAAGATCTCCTTACGCATGCCGATGATCTGCGTCGCACCTGGTACATCGAAAAGGACCAGAATCAAAAAATCGGGTAGACCAGTTGGATGCGTACGTATCCCATCGAGATCAGCGTCGACGAGGCTTCTGACACGCCCCTTTTTCTGCGCATAGCTCGGGCGGTGATGGACGACATTCGGCGCGGTCGGCTCAAGCCCGGCACGATTTTGCCGAGCAGTCGCATGCTCGCGACCTCGCTCGACGTGCATCGCAACACGGTGCTCGCGGCGTATCGAGAGCTCAGTGCCGAGGGTTGGATCGAAACGACGCCGGCGCAAGGAACGTTTGTCTCGGCCTCGATACCGGAGATGAATGCGCATCGTGCGGGCGCGAAGATGCGACCCAATATTGCCTCACGTCTCGGGTTCGATTTGCCGTCACGCGGAGCACCGAGCCATCCGTTGCAGACACAAAAAACAGGCTTGCTCGAACTCTCCGCAGGCAAACCAGACGTTCGTCTCTTGCCGACGGACATCATCGCGCGCGCGTATCGACGGGCTGCGCGTACAGCGGACAAACGCCTGTTCGACTACGGTGATCCACGGGGAGACGAACACCTGCGATCAGCGCTCGCGACGATGTTTGGCGCGGTGCGAGGAGTCGTGGCGAATCCCGAAGAAGTGCTCGTGACGCGAGGAAGTCAGATGGCCCTCGATGTACTTTCGCGAGCGCTCGTGGCGTCAGGAGATGTCGTGGCGGTCGAAGCATTGGGGTACCGACCGGCATGGGAAGCGTTGGGACAAACAGGCGCCCGATTGGTTCCGCTTCCGGTCGACGAAGAAGGTT
>DAOMZH010001384.1:0-2524 GCA_035437985.1 Polyangium sp. (in: bacteria)
TTTTGCGTCGGCGAACATGTCGACGTTCGTAAAAACGTAGGTCGCGTCCTTGTGGTGCTTGGCGCCTTTGGCAATGTCCGCGAGCTTTTCGATGGCTGGATCTTCGTAACGCGACTTGTGACCTGCTGGGCCATGCAGTCGGTAATACGCAGTAGCTCGTTTCGACAGGCCGGTGACGAGTGGATCTCGTGCGGCAATCGCGCCAGCTTCCTGGGCCATCTCGTCACATTCGTCGGGATCCCATCCCTGTGCAGGCTCGAAGATCACGCGACCATAACGCGTTCGTATGGACTCCAAGAAATCACGCACCATGCCTTTGTTGGTGCGATTCGAGGCAAATTCCGGGGGCGCAGTAAACACGGCCGTCGTGGCTTCGAGCTCTTCGGCGACAGCATCGAGGCTCTTCAACGCCGTTTCGATGACCTTCCCCTCGCGAAAACCTTCTTGCCCAACATCACGTGGACCAAGAAGCGCAAAACGGAACCCTTCGGGCGCCTCGCGTTTCCAGCGGCGAATCGTGCCCGATCCGGGAATCGAGACATGTGTTTCCTGCACCTCCACGAACATGAACTCTTTGAAGTAGCGAGTCGCGGGCACAGGAAAGCCGGCGCAGCCGACGGTCAACATCGCTCCAATGCTACACCACCTCGCGCCGTTTGTCATTGCCAGAGAGCGCCTAGGTCGAATTCGTCTCGTTCCACGTCGGACGAACCAACGGCGTCATCTACTTTTTTCAGGCTGAACGTTCGATCTTGCGGGCGAGTCGAGCTTTTCGCTTTTCGAGGTCCAAGTTGGTCTCGCCCGTGCCTTGTTCGACCAATGCCAATGCCGACGTAAAGGCCTTGACGTGATGTTCGTAAAGTTTGGCCAATTCGAGGCGAACGGAAGGGTCGTCCACTTCTGTTGCCAAGACTTCGTAGTCGAGGAGCGCGCGCGCCTTGTCCCCGCGAGCTTTGGCAATGTCGCCTCGAGCGCGTCGCGCGATCGAGCCTCCACCTTTGTCGAGCGCCGCGTCGGCCATCTCGGCCGCGCGTTCGAGTTGCCCTGCGCGGCGTAGCGTTTTGGCCACACCAGCCAAGTCTGCTCCGCCCAGACTACCAAGCGGCTCGCCATAAAGACCCACCAGCGCGACCATCGACAGAACGTCCGCTGCGTTGTGTTCGACGACGCCCGAAAGCGCGCTGTCATCACCTGTTCGTAAATAATGCATGTAACAAGCGACGACATCGGCGCCCGCAACGTCCCCTACCCGCTCGCGGCCGAGGACTTCGTTTTCGATGTTCACGAGGGTTCGGTTTTTCAAACGCTGACCGTGAATGCGTCGCGCGACGTGGACCAAATCGAGATGAGGTTTGTCCGCTGGAACGGGGAGGCGATTCATGATGAAACGCGTGCGCAACAGCGGCATGTCGAACGACTTGCCGTTGTACGTGATGATCATCGAAGCTTCCTCGAGACGCCTCGTTGCTAGCTCCAAGATGGGCGCTTCTTCTCCAAGGCGTCGCAAGAGCGCTTGTTCCAAGACAAACCCGCCGTGGTTTGCATCGTAAAACGCCATGCCGAGGAGGAAAGGCACGGTGCCAGTTCCCCCTTGCAGCCCCGTCGTTTCCGTATCGAGAAAAAGGGCTTTGCGCACATCACACGTGGCGAGTGCGGGGTCGAGCGCGAGCAAGGAGAGCATGGCGGGGTCGGCGTCGCGTGCGGACACGAGCGGGACGCGACCTACACGCGCAGCAGGCACGGCTTTTTCGCGACGCACATAAAGCGGACCGACGTCGGTACGTTCCAGGTAAAACGGGAGTTCGGTGGCGGTAGGATTGGGCCTAGGAGCCGGGGCTGAAACTTTGGCGACGATGCGCGAAATGCGATTGCGCAGTTCGTCCAGCGTAGGTTTGGACCTGAGCGCTGCTTCGGCAGGACTTTCGGGCCCAGGCGCGATTTTGGGCACCGCGAGCTCGACCGACGGAGCTTCCCCGGGCATCTTGGGCAACCGCGAGAGCTTGCTGGCGAAAGAAGCCATGTACGACCAGGCCAAACGTTCGCACAGACGGCACTGAACATCAAGTCAGGAGTTTTGCGAAGCGGCGTCGTCGAGCGTCCAGGCGAGTTGTAGTTAAGGGCGGGCACCTCGTGGTATCATGCTCGGCCATGTCGCTCCCGACCTGCGATCATTGCGGTGCGCCACGGCAAGCTGGCGTCGTGGTTTGTCGTTTCTGCCGAGCGCCTTATTCGGCAAACGCGGCGCGTGACGGTGTCCCCTGCCCCAATTGCGGCTTGCTGCATGAGCGCGAGGCGCAGAAATGTTCGGCATGTGCGACGTGGCTTGTCGTGCAATGCGTGTTTTGCGGGACGCTTTCCCCGCATCGCGATGCGAATTGTTCCAAGTGCCGTGAGGCGTTTGTTGGTTCGGCGGAACGTTTGGCGTTGAAAAAGCAAGAAGCGCAATCGAAGCAACAGATGCAAATGGTTTCGAATGTGGGTGGAGTTGCCGTGAGTGTGCTCGGGGCCATTGCAGGAACGGGAA
>DAOMZH010001385.1:0-2523 GCA_035437985.1 Polyangium sp. (in: bacteria)
TCCCTACATCGCGATGGAAATGCTCGAGGGAGAAACCCTCGAAGATCGCCTCGACAAAGTGCAGGTTTTACCGCCACTCATGACCGCCACGGTCATCACGCACGTGGCCCGCGCGATCGGCAAAGCGCACGAAGTCGGCATCGTTCATCGCGATTTGAAGCCCGGAAACGTGTTTCTCGTGAAAAACGATGACGACGAGATCGCCAAGGTTCTCGACTTCGGCATCGCCAAAGCAACGACCGGGGTGCTTGGTGCCGAAGGAGGTGTCTCGACGCGAACGGGTTCGGTCGTTGGAACCCCGTGTTACATGAGCCCCGAACAAGCGTTGGGGAACAAATCGATCGACTATCGCGCCGATCTTTGGTCCCTCGGCGTCATCGCTTTCGAGTGCATCTGTGGCGTTCGTCCCTTCGACAGCGAGGCACTTGGGGATCTCATCGTGCAGATTTGTGCGCGACCGTTACCGATTCCTTCGCAAGTCGTTGCTACATCGGGCGTGCCGCTTCCCGATGGGTTTGACGCATGGTTTGCCAAAGCCTGCGCACGCGAGCCGCAGGATCGTTTCCAATCGGCGCGCGAACTGGCCGAGTCGTTGCGGTTTTTGCTCTCCCCCGAAGGTTCGGGGCTCATCAGCTTGGGCATGACGGGAACGGCGATGCCGCGCATCGTGGTCCCCCCGCAAGATCGAGTTTCCCTGGTTGGTCCGGATGGAACGTCACTTCTGCGACCTTCGTTTCCAAGTGCCAACACGATGACCCATCCGGGCGTCGCGTCTCCCGTGATGACGGGTGCAGGAAATAAGAATCGACGCTCCGCGGTGATCATTGGGTTTGTCGCAACACTTGTTCTCGCAGCGGTCGGTGCAGGTGCGTTTGTCTCGTTCAGTGGTTCGTCGAATACAACCGCGGCTCCAGCAGAGAGTGCCGCGACACCTGTAGCGACACCCGGACCTTCTGGGTCATCGGCTCCGATTGAACCCCCTGCAGCCTCGACCACTGCAGCGTCGAGTGCAACGGCGACGGATGCGCCAGAAGCAACGACGACTTCCCCGACGAAGCCCCTGACGACCAAGCCGCTATCGACCAAGAAAACAACGAATACGACGAAGAACAAAGGCGGCTGGGGGTTCTGACCTGCCCGGACAAACGTGAAGGAGCGCGAGAAAAACGATGCGGTTGTCGAAGATGATCGGTGCGGTGCTCGTGAGCATGATGCTCCATGCAGCACCTGCGGGAGCACAACCGGTCGATGACCAACTGCGTGCAACCGCCCGGGCACTTGCTGATGAAGGCATGTCGTTTTTCGAGAAGAAGCAGTACGCCGATGCGCTCGATCGTTTCGATCGTGCAGCTGCAATCATCCAAGCTCCGACGATTACGCTCCATGCAGCCCGATCCCTGGACAAACTCGGACGATTGATCGAAGCAGCCGAACGTTATCGCGCCTGTATCAACACGACCCTCGATACGAATGCTCCTCCAGCATTTGTCGGGGCCCAAGACGCGGCACGAACCGAACTCCAGGCACTCACACCACGTATTCCGTCCGTCGAGGTTGTGGTCAACGGCCCTGGCGCGGATCAAGCCGCCGTCACGCTCGATGGCAAACCGATTCCCAAGGCGTTGGTCGGGGTCAAAATGCTGGTCAACCCAGGTGACCACAAGATCGGCGCAACGACGGAAACGCACGCGGATTTGGAAGAAGTTACCGTCACCGAGAAACAAGCATCACGCGTCGTGCTCGAACTCGAACCCAAGGTAGACGGAAACGATACGCCACCACCGCAAACGGACAAACCCGTGTCCCAGCCCTGGAGCACGAAGAAACGTGCAGGTGTTGGTCTTCTTGCGGCGGGCGGCGCGCTGGGGATCGTTGGTATCGCGACGGGAATTTCCGCGATCAACAAGGAACCAAAGCTCGAAGAGTATTGTCCAGCCGAACTTGCGGAGCAGAACAAGCCTTGCCCGCTGACGACGGAAGAAAAACCGGTTTATACGAAGCTCTATAATGAGTACAGCACCCTCCGAGTCGTCTCGAGCGTAGGGCTCGTTCTCGGTGGTGCAGCGATTGTGACGGGTGTCGTGCTGTTCGTCACGGGTTCGAAGGCCAAACCCGCAACCACGTCGTTCCACATCGAGCCCTTGATTGGTCCCAGCTCTGTGGGCTTTCGCGGCACTTTTTAAGCCCCGCAAACTTTCTCTTCAGTTTTTCGCCTCCAGCCCACAGACGCTGGGGCACGTGGACATGCAGGTTCGTCCAGGAACGACCTTCTGGGCTTGACGAGCGCCCACGCTCAAGAACACCTCGCCGTATCGGCTCTGCATGCATCGCCGAGTTGGTGCAGAGATCGCTCGAGCCCATGCCAAGAGGAGCGTGGTCGTGGAGTCGTCGGAGCGTTGCGCGTGCGCCAGGGGTCAGTCGATCCACCGTGCACCGAATTTGGAAATCTCTCGACCTCGCACCTCGTCGACACACCCCCGCGCAAGGATTGCTCACTCGCTTCGATGACTGGCTCGAGTCGCG
>DAOMZH010001386.1:0-2522 GCA_035437985.1 Polyangium sp. (in: bacteria)
AAGCGGCGCTGATGGGCGTTGGAGTGTCGCTCGCCCTGGGCATCGGCTTCACGAGCATCCTTGCCGCGGCGACGTCAGCTCCGGACGTAGCGCTGAGCCTGCATCACCTCGTGATGCCCAAGCTTCCGCCAACGCCGGACATGCCTCCGGAGCTGCGCGCCGATTACAAGTTCAAGCGTGACGGCCATGTATTGGTCATGGGCGGACTGTTGCACGTTCCGACAGCTTTCCGCTCGGATGATGGGTCGTTTGACTTGTACATGCATTTTCACGGCAATCCGACGGTGGTCAAAGAGAGCGCGAATGGAGCTTCCCTCAATGCGCTCGTGTATACGGTCAACTTGGGTAATGGTTCGGGGCCGTACGAGGAAAAGTATTCGGTGGTTGGGATCTTCGAGCAAACGGTCAACAAGATTCTGGAGACGGTAAAGACGCGGGGCTTGAAGGAGGCGAAGGTTCGGCGTGTGGCGGTGGGATCGTGGAGCGCTGGGTATGGGGCGTTGTCCCGAGTGCTCAATGTGGAAGCGAATGTGGAGCGAATCGATTCGGTGCTCGTGATGGATGGCATTCACGCGGCGTATCTCGATCCGAAAACCAAAGTTGTGGATCCGGTGCGGCTCGCGCCATTTCTACGTTTTGCGAAGCTCGCGGCCGATGGGAAACGATTGTTTTCGATATCGCATTCGGAAATTGGCGGGATGACCTATGCCAGCACGCAAGAGACGGCGGATGCGCTCTTGCGCGAGGTGGGTGCCGAGCGGGCCGCAGCAAAGCAAACGCCACCGAGGATCACGATACCGCCATTGCTTGCGGCATTGCCGAAGCCCCAGGAAGCGTGGCTCGAGCAGACGACGGAAGCGAAAACGGGCGAGTTGCATGTGCGCGGCTATTCGGGACAAACGCCGGACCAACACATGGCGCACCTCGTGCAAATGTCCGTCACGGTGCTGCCGGATCTCGTCGAGCGCTGGCGTTGAGTCGGGTTTGGGGCGAAAGAATCGGACACGTTGGCGAATTCAATCGTTGGTCGATGAAAGAGGAACTGTGATGCGCTGGAAAACCTACGGCCCTTTTGCAGGTGTGCTTGTGTATTACGTATTGACCTTCGTGTTTACCACTATTGCCGAGCGCAACTTCAACGAGCAGATGAATCGAGATGTTGGGGATTTTGGAGCGTCTTTTGCGAACGCGAGTTCGGACAAGGAGCGCGCTCAGGCTCTGCGTACAGTGCTTCTCGACACGAAGCACAATACGTCGTCGCTCGTAACGAGTACTACGCATGCCATTACCGCTTCGATGATGTTCATGTTCATTCTCGTGCTCAGTTGGGCCCGAATGAGAACAGATGGCGAAAAAGGCGGGAGCGCTGAGAAAGACCGCGGTCCGAAAGACGTGGACGGGAACAAGGCGTGAAACAGCGCGGGCAAGTGTTTGAATTGCCGCGTTCGTGAAGTAGGCAGGAGTTACTGGCGCTTGCGCTTGGGTTTACCTACGACCTCGTCGAGGGTTTTGGCATCGATGATGCGCAGGCCCATGGCCTCCAGCTCGGCTTGCGTAGCCGCATCGAGGCGCTTGGTGACGCTTGGTGAAAGCGGGCCGAACCGTTTGGCGAGCTGCGAGGACACGAGTGCCCGGGTCGCCGTCAGCTGCCCTTCGAGCTTTCCTTCGAGCTTTCCTTCGAGCTTTCCTTCGAGCCTTCCTTTGAGCTCGCCTTTGCGCAGTCCTTCGAGCATCCCTTTTTGCTTCCAGACTTCTTCGATGAAGATGATCTCTTCGGCAGGACTGAACTTGAGGATCTTTTGCAACGCCATCACCGTCTCCGCTTCTGGAACACCACCGACTCTCTTCAAATACGGCACCATCACCGCGAAGACAAGTCCTTTCTCTTCGCCGCTCCACAGTTCTTTGATCAGCTTTGCCCACCGCGGCAGTTCCGCGAAGAACCTTTCCGGCGTTCGGCCCAGCTGCAAACACAAAAGCACGAACCTTCCCTCGGCCGTCATCGGCCTGGCGAGCAGTTTGTCGGGGCTCACTTTGGCCACATCGTCCAGCAAGATCCCGAAGTCCGGGACAAACGGGCGCAACGACTCCTGCACCTTGCCAAAATACTCGATGAACCGTTGCGGTGCCGTCCAACCAGATGCGCCATGATGCAACACCACCGGCAAGATCACGGGCAAACGTTTCACCGGTTTGTCGCTACGCTCCCGCACGTAACTTCGCCAAATGCGCACCTTGTATTCCAAAATCTGCAAAAGCGTCCAATACTCGGGCTTGCTCTTGTGCTCGAATAGCACAGAAATAAAAGCTTTTTCGTCATCGATCTCCACCTCGAACAAGAGGTCCGAGTACCGGCTCGTCAGGTGCGTATCGACGAACTTGTCGGAAGCTCGGCGCAGTTTGTCCCACTTGATGCGCTGGACGAGGTCTGGAGGCAGGATGCATCGCAACTCCGAAGCCGCGTTCTTGGGCACGGAAAATGCCCTATGAAACAAGCCTTCATGTGAGCCCCCGCGTTCGCG
>DAOMZH010001387.1:0-2514 GCA_035437985.1 Polyangium sp. (in: bacteria)
GGTTCGGCACGACTGCACATTCTTCCATCTTGTTGCCATGACGCAGAGATGCACAAAGGGATCATTTGCAATGATGGGCAAGATTTTGAAAAAACGCGAGAGACTCATGTCCATGTATCGATCGCGTCTCGTCCACCTGGTCGTCGCTATCGATACATTCCTTGTCCCTCGGGCGATGGTATGGGATCTTTTTCGATCAAGAGCGCCTCGTACACGATATGGTCGTCCGTCGTGTTCGAACACACGATGGTCACGGGGGAATCGAGTTTGAAATTCGCATCGAGGACGGGGTGCACGTCTCCCGAGCCTTGTGAAAGCACCGCGTGGTGGTCGTAATACGACGTCTCGCGTTTGCGATGCAATCGGCCGTCACGATCGAGCCAGGCATATTCATACGTTGCGTCACATTCACCAGCTCCCGGAAGCTCGTGCCAGCAAATGCACAATCCGCGGTAGATGGGCCCCTCCATCAGCATCGGCAGATACTGCTTTCGATAGCGCTTTTGCTTCAGATAGCCGCGAAAGGAGAATACATCTCGTCGCGGAGCCGGCCCCCGCAGCGGCTCGGGAATTTCTCCTAGGTCGTGTGTCCGCAACATTTCAATGACCTTGTCATCGGGCAGCGGACGAGGCGGAGCATTCAGGTATGCAGAAATGGAGGCGGCGATGATGATCAGGACGATGAGAAGCACAACGAGGCCGAGCAGGCCGAGCAAAACCATCCCCACGCCGTACAACATGCACCCATCTTCGCACAAAACACCAACGATGTTCAATCAAGAAAAGCGTCTTGTTATCGTATTCAGGCGCTGTTTCATGCGCCGTTGATTCATTGGCAGACCAGACGGCATTTCGATGCGGTGGACAACCATTGTTGCCCGTGTCCGAGGGCGCATCCAGGGAGCGCGGGTTGTTTACGCGCGAGGCTCTCCAAGCTGCGTTTCATGGTATTGACGACCATACGTGCCGGCCCGTCCAGTCGCACGGGGCGAGGTTTTCCCGACGCGCAACGAGCATGCCGAGCATGGCCGCTATGGTTGCTCCAATTGGAACCATTCCCTCGTCTGCATCATCGACGCGACATCCAGCACATCTCTCCTTCGCTTCGAGCACCATGCCAAACCTCCAAGTTCCAGGTCCTTCACCCAGCAGCGATTGCGTCTTGTCCGACCTGGAGGTCATTGTCGGAAAAGGGTGCCAAACCATTTTTGGCTATGGTTGGGGGCCTTGCGCCGGACACGCGACATCCCGAGGCAGGCCACGACGAGCCACCAGGGCGCCGAAAAACCGGTTTTACCTGGAGCAACCGTACACCCTTCATCGATATCATGGTTCTTCGGTTCCTCACAAAACCCATCCATCGTACACGCATAACCCGTTGCGCAATCCGATGCGCGGGCGCACGTCGCGGTACACACGGGGTTTTGACCACCGGGCAGAACGTCGATATGGTCGCATTGATACCGACCGCAGGATAAAAGCTTGGTGCATGTTCCGTCAGCGATTGCCCCCTCGGCTCGTGCGCAGGTATTGCATGAACCGTCATCATCACAGGCTTCATTGCAACAATATCCGTCGACGCAATGACCACTTGCGCACTCGAATGCTCCTGAACATGCCCCGCCCCTCGATTTGCCATAAAGATACGCCCCTTCTTTGTTACCCATGAACGTGGCACCGGTTACCAGCATACGGCCATCGACAAGAGGTGTCGTTCGATATTGGAAAGACGACAGCGGAGCATAGGGCGATTCGACCATGGTGAATTGTTTGTCTTTAGGAGTAAAGATGACGGATCTCGACGCAGACCAATTGGCTTCCGCCCAAAAAACATCGCCATGCAATAGGTTTGCCGGACCGGCGGACACCGGCACGACTCCCATGAAGTCCCACGTCTCGTGCAAGGGATCGAAGAGTCCCATTTTGGTGTTCTGGGTCAGCATCGATAACGAGGATTGGACGAGGACGCGGCCGTCCGGAAGCTCCAAGAGCGCCGTTTGTCCGAATGGGTAGAAATCGGGCATTGGAACGGGTTCGGAAAGGCCCCTTTTCGGGTCGCTCACCTGCAAAAACCCAGTTCCATCGAGATTCTGAAAACCTGAAAAAAGGAGCCGATCGTTACCCAAAACCACCACATTGGTCCAGTCCGTTTTTTGCTGCGACAAACCCTCGCTCAACGTCCACGTGCCCAGCGCAGGATCGAAAATCTCCACATCCGACGCCGGTTCCGGGCCTTCACCTTGGGATCCAACGAGCACCCGGCCATCAGGAAGACGTGTCGCAAACACCGGATAATGTGGCAGGTTCATGGTCGGCCCCTCGCTCCATTGCTCCGTTTTTGGATCGTAGAATTCGACCGACGCGAGCGAGCTCGTAGTTGGATCGAGCTGGTCACTCGCGCCGCCGACAATCAAGACCCGTCCATCTTCGAGCAACACAGCGCCAGCATAGGCGCGTGGATTCGTCAATGAAGCGGTGGGAACGAACGTATTGGTCTCTGGCAAAAAGATGAAC
>DAOMZH010001388.1:0-2514 GCA_035437985.1 Polyangium sp. (in: bacteria)
CCGCGGATTCCGTGGGCGCGTGCGACTTCGGCGACGGGAACGAACCGTCGCGACGTGGAGTTTGTCGAAGCGGGACGACGGGTGGTCAATCCAGGATGTCGAGGTAAGCGCGGGTGCCAGCCTTGTGGGCTGCAGCATTCACCAAAGCGCGAATGGATTGAGCTGTACGACCATCTTTGCCAATCACCTTGCCGATGTCGTCACGGGCCACGGCGAGTTCGATACGCGGAAAGCGATCGCCAGTGACTTCACGGACTTTCACCTGATCAGGGTGATCGACGAGAGCTTGAGCGATGAGTCGAACGAGATTGACGAGCATCGCAGGAGCGGACGGGGATGCGTTCGCCATGTTCGACTACTTTGCTGCTGGAGCTGCTGCAGTTGCGGCAGCGACTTCGGGACGCTTCAAGAGCAACTCGACCGTATGCGAGGGCAAAGCGCCTTGGTCCCGCCAGTGCTTCAAACGATCGCTCTTCAAAACGATCGCGTTGCTGAGGGGATCAAATGTGCCCAAACGTTCGATGAACCGACCCCCGCGAGCAGCGCGCTGATCGGCAACGACAATTCGGTAAAACGGGGTCTTCTTCGTGCCCGCCCGAGCAAGGCGGATATGAACGGCCATCGGTAAACCTCGAACCTTTTCAATTTGTCCGGCTATTGCCGGTCCTACGACACGCGCTGCCGAAGCGGCGAACCAGGAAGGATGCGCCGTAGGGAGACATGGGGCGCGAAGGGTACGCAAGAGGTTGCGGGCGGTCAAGGGTGGCGATGAGTTTTTCCTCGTCCGAGCTGAACAACCGATCTTCTACGGATCATCCACATCGGCAGGACAAACACCGCCGACGTGATGAGTAAGGAATAAGAGGAAGGAGTTTGGGGTTCAGGGGACCACAGAGGACAAACGAGAAAGGACAAACGATGACAAACGTCAAACGATGTCCAAAATGATCACCCCGCGATTCGGATCATCGTCGTCCACGACAGGGGTTTGGCCTGCCGGACGCCGTGGCCCAGGGTAACGCTCGAGCGGCAATTCCAGGCGTGGGCGGATCTCCTCACGCTGGCGGCGCTCCCGTTCTTCTCGTTGCCGGATTTGTTCGATGATGAAAGGAGGTAGCATCAGAACTCCTCCACAACGCTAGAGTGCCGTCGCCCGATGTGAACTCAGCGAAAGTATATCGGCTGGGTCACGAGTCGAATCTAGCAATGCAAGTAGCGGGGTCAAGCTTATCGCCCAGGACAAGGTTATGCTCCGCGTCCCCATGACGCAGCACGGCGCGCGAGCGCCCTGGAAAGCACGGCGAATTCACGACGACGCAACAACGCACGTCCTCGACGTGACGCGCCGCCGATGCATTTCTCGCCTTGTTTTCTCGGCTCTTTTGCTCGCATTGCTCACCCACGCCCCAACCGCACGTAGCGATGCTTTCGACATCAACGACGTGACTTGGCAAGGCTGCTCCGCTCTCTACGACATCGCCGTCAATGAACTCGGCAGTGATCGCGTCAAAGCGGTCGCCGTCCTCGATTGGAGCACCGTCACGCTCAACGACGGCGTCCTCGTGCTGCATCCGCTGCAAAGCATGGATCCCGAGGAAACCGAATCGTTTGTCCGGGCCGGAGGGCGTCTGGCCATCGTGGACGACTACGGTCGCGGCGAAGAAACGCTCCGTCGCTTCAGCATCGAACGAACTTCGCTTCCAACCCGACCCGTCGAAGCCCTGCGCAACAAGCCGCAACTCGCCATCGCCAAGCCCGTTCTCGTGGATGAAAAAGGCCAAGCGTCGGGGCCCCATCCCGTCGTGCAAAACGTGCAGCAGTTCGTGACAAACCATGCGACGGGACTGCGCTCTCCGAAAAAACTCACGAGCGTTCTGGAGATCCAAGCCGTGGGAGAACCTCCGGGCACCGTGGCGCTTGCGGGCATGGTGGATCAAGGGCGCGTGTTTGCGTTGAGTGATCCTTCGGGTTTGATGAACCAGATGTTGCGATACCCGGGAAACCGCGCGTTTGCCTCGGCATTGTGTCACTACCTCGTCGATGAAGACGGGGGCAAACGCCACGGGGGCAAACTCTACATCGTGGCCAATCGTTTCTCCGAAGTGAACTCGTTTGCCGGGAACGACTCGGTTCGTAAGGATCTCGAATCGTACGCGCGCGGTCTGGCAGATGCTCTCGCCGATGCACGACAACATGGAGCTCCACCGTTCTTGCACTGGGCCCTGGCGCTTTTTGCATTGCTCGGCATTGGTACGTGGATCGTTCGCGCGTCGGCACGCCCGTACAAAAGTCCAAACCCGAGGTTTGCCCGACCCACACCGCTCGTCGCTCAAGGTGGCGTAGCTGGTCGTCTCGCGTTGCTTTCGGCGCCTTCGTCGCCGCCGAGTTTGGTGTTGCTCGAATTAAAAAGCGCGCTCGTCGAATCGCTAGGCCAAAAGCTCGGGAGCCCTGTGGACTCATCGCCGGAAGCGATC
This sequence comes from Polyangium sp. (in: bacteria), assembly GCA_035437985.1. GTDB lineage: Bacteria > Myxococcota_A > Polyangia > Polyangiales > Polyangiaceae > Polyangium. Next base: position 2,475 of record DAOMZH010001388.1, read on the forward strand.
ATGTCGGCAGCACATCACGCAGGAAAGCTTGACGACGCCC
>DAOMZH010001389.1:0-2513 GCA_035437985.1 Polyangium sp. (in: bacteria)
AGTCTCTTTGGCGCAGCCAAAGAGATTGTGAGACCCAACGGCGAGCCCCCATCGTGAACAAAGCCTCGCGTAGCGCGCTTGTTAGCGCGCGAAGCGAGGGCCCAAATCCAGACGTGGTCCCGGTTAGTCCGGTTAGTCCGGTTAGTCTGATCAGCCCTTCAAAAAGCCCCGCACCGTTTCCGCGTCGGCCCGATCCATGCGCCTAAAGATCGGCTGCAATCCCTCGATGTCGCGTTCGCCAAATGCCCCACCGGACGCAAATGCCCGCGCGCGGGGCCCATCGAGCACGAAAAACAGGTCCTGAAATCCGCCAGGAACGGGACTTTCAATGACGTCGACGATATGCGTTCGTTCCAAATGGAGCTCATGATCGCCGCATTGAATCAATACTCGACGATCCGTCACCCAATACCGCGTTTCGGAATGCAATCGTCCAGGCAAAATCGTCGACCCGTAAATGATGAAAAGAGATGCCCCGACCATCAGCAAAATCGTGAGCACCAACGATGTGACGAGCGCATAAAACTGAATCGAATGCGGATCCATTCCACCTTCGGTCACGGTTCCCACCGCATGCACGGCACGAATCGAAATAAAAACCGACGCAAATGCCAGGAGCAAACCAAGACCCAGAGCCGCCCACATACGCCCATTGGCTGGCAACCATTTGCCCCAATGATTCGGCGGTTGACCCGACCATAACACGCGTTCGCCATCATCGAGTCGTTGCGCCAAAAGACGTTCGCCATCTCCTGCGGGCGTGGCGGGCGTGATCCCTCGAATAATGGCCCAAATGCGGTCTGGCGCGACAACCCCTGTCAAAACGATGGACAATCGCCGGCGTAATGCGCCGGTGGGCACGGCGCGCACGAGTTCCAAATCGCCAATACCTGGATGATTAGGATCCCAATGAATTCGAGCATAACTAATCGCGGACCGATCCATCGTGCGCCGAAATTGCCCGCGCTTGATGAAAACGAGGCGATCGGTCACGACATATTCGAATTCGCTGAGCCACCATTTCGGACCTTGATAAAGGCCGACGGCAAGCACCGCCGACCACGCCGCAAAGGCTAGTTGCGACCCTGGATTGTGGTCCAGCGCTTTGGCCACCACAATGGCCGATGCCGTCGTCGTCGCCGAAACAATGCCCATGACGATAGCTGCAAGGCGGTACATCGGCGGGCAAGCCACGACTTTGGGGCGACCCGACCAAGCCACGGGTTGATCGAACAAAGAATCGGAAGACAACCAAGACCTCCGTCGTTCAATCAGTGGGTGGGCGTGACGTGCGCCGCTCGTTCACGCTCGAGTGCGCACGCGCGACGGCGCACTTTGGCGAGCGCCACATAATGGTCATTTTCCGGTGCGCGCTCGATGTACCTATCCCAGTATTCGAGCGCATGGCCATATTCGAAAATACGATCGATGGAATGCGGCATCTCCCGCGCTTTGGCCCAGGCTCCGAGCGCTTTGTACCAATGTTCGTCGTGAGGAGGTGAATAAAACCAAGAATCACTCTGAATTCGTTTGTCAATCGGATCGTATGACCGCGCCAAACGAATATGCGCCAGCCCTTCCTCCACATCGCCATTGCGGTCCAGCGCGACCGCCAATCCCCATAACGTCGTCACCCCGTAATCGTCGATTTCATCTTGCACGAGCGAGGCCAGCGCCTCGCGATATCCACGAATCGCATCTTCCAGGCGATTCATGCCCATGTACGCTTCGGCGCGATTCGCCAAGAGCAGCGCCCGTCGAGGCCCCATGGGCTCGTACGCGAGCGCCTCGCCATACGCATGAATTTCTTGGTCACGCTTCTCGAGCATTGCATAACAAAGTGCCAATTCATCCCAAGCCTGAAGCATCAAAGCTTGAGGCGGATGCGCCGCAATGACCGATTGCAGGATCTTTGCAGCTTCTTCGATATTCTTGAGATTCCGAGGCCTTTGATCACTCGCCAATGCCCGCAACACCGTCGCGTAATAAAGCCGCACCGACGTGTTTGGACTGGTTCCTCCACCCGCTCGTTCGAGAAATGCTCGCGCTTCGAGACGCGAGGCTTCGAGTGATTCGTTGCCGAAAGGCAAACCCGTATAAAGCTGAAATCGTTCTTTTTTCAGCGTCGCATCGCTCAGCGCTTTTTCGGATTTCTCAATGAGCTCGGTCCGCGCTGACGCATTGGGTCGACGCGCTTTAACCCAAACGGTAGGTGCAGCCGACGCATCACCGCTATGCAAGAGACAAAAACACGCAATTGCCGGCCAAATGCGATAAACGCGCCTCGTGATTCCGGTCATTTGGTTTTCCCCGGTTTCTTCGCGCTTTCGAGCCGTGCGCGCGCCGCCGCCGCCCATGGTCCTTTGCCACCTGGACTCGCCAAGTAAGCTTCCCAAAGTTTGACCGCGTCCGCAGGTGCCGCGAGCAATGCGTCCAAACAATGTTTGTCCTCCTGCGTCAGGAGATACTCGGGCAGGGTGCGCGTTTCAGTCGTCGAGGGATGGGCTTCAGCG
>DAOMZH010001390.1:0-2511 GCA_035437985.1 Polyangium sp. (in: bacteria)
TCTTTTGGGCTGCGCCCAAAAGACGAGCAGGCTGCTCTGCCCCCATACCCCCGAAATTTAAGAAGCATGCTCAAACGCGAGCGATTTCGCTGAACGCCTTCTTCAGCTCTTCCATGCGCGCGAGGGCTCGTTCGTCGGCAGCGGCCATGTTTTCCTTGGACGACATGGGCTCACGTACGTCGAAGTAAAATTTGATCTTGGGCTCCGTGCCGCTGGGACGCGCGATGATGCGGCTCCCACCTTCGAGATCCAGGGCGATCATGTTCGTCACGGGCAGCGTGAGATCTTCCGTGCGTCCATCCGCATGCGTGCGAATGCGCGTCTGGAAATCCGCGGTCGCCAGCACGGCGAGAGGTCCAACCTGGGTTGGGCGAGCCAAACGAAGACGATCCATCGCGGCCTTCATTTGCGTCATGCCATCGGCCCCTTTCAACGTGACCGACCTTTGCCCACTCGCATAATGGCCATAACGCCGAGACAAACTCTCGAGTTCCTCCAAGACACTGCGTCCGTTCTTCTTGAGGAGCGCGGCGAGTTCGGCGAAAAGAACGCCGGCTGAGATGCCGTCTTTGTCGCGCACGAGCGGGCCGACGGTGTATCCAAGCGCTTCTTCGTAACCAAAGACGAAATGTAGCTCGTCTGATTTCTCGAGCTCCATGGCGCGATTGGCGATCCATTTGAAGCCCGTGAGTGTTTCTTCGTATCGCACGCCGAGTTCACGCGCGATCGCTCCGAGCATGGGCGACGAGACGATCGAGGCAATCACGACCTTCTTATCGGCATTTTCGACGGTGGTTTTGTCAGACAAACATGCTGGCGACGTGGTCAACAAGTAGTGTCCGAGGAGCGTGCCGACTTGGTTTCCGGTGAGTTGCGTGTAACCGCCACCGGGACGCGGAACAGCGACGGCGAGGCGATCGGCGTCGGGATCATTGGCCAGGACGAGGTCGGCGCGTTCTTGTTCGGCGAGGGCAAACGACAGATCCATGGCGCCTTTTTCTTCGGGGTTTGGAAAGGCCACCGTGGGAAAATTCCCGTCGGGTTCGGCTTGTTCGGGGACGACGCGGTACCCGCCAAACCCAGCGCGGGTCATCGCCGTGCGCATGTATTTTTCGCCGACACCGTGCATGGGCGTGTAGACGATGCACAAGTCGTTGTCGCCGGCGGGACGAACCCAGAGTTTGTCAATCTCCGCCATGTATTGTTCGAGGAGTTCGTCTGGGAAGAACTTGACGAAGCCCGACTCGGTGCCTTCGGCGAAGTGCATGATGGGGACGTCTTTTGCTGCAGGGCAGCCATCAATGGCGGCGGCGATGCCTTTGTCGTGTGGGGGAATGATCTGCGCGCCATTGCTCCAATAGGCTTTGTAGCCATTGTATTCGGGCGGATTGTGGCTGGCGGTGATCATGACGCCGGCGGCGGCTTGCAAGCGATCGACGGCAAATGCGGCAAACGGCGTAGGGCAGAGGGTGGGAGCGAGCCACGAACGAATGCCAAAAGCGGCCAAAACTGCGGCGGTTTCTTGAGAAAATTCCCAGCTATGACGGCGCCCGTCGTACCCAATGACAACGCCTCGCGCGAGGGTTTTGGCGTCGGCATTGGCCTTCAAATACTTGGCGAGCCCGGCGGTCGTGCGGCGAATGACGGCACGATTCATGCGTGATTCACCTGCGCCCATGACTCCGCGAAGTCCGGCCGTGCCAAACTCGAGTGGCCCGGAAAAACGTTCGTTCAAGTCGCGCAGGGCGTCGGCGCGTCGATCGGGGTCGAGACTGAGGGTTGCGTCGTCGACGATGCGGGTGAGTTCGTCGCGGTCATCGGAATCGGGATCGGCTTGGATCCAGGCGCGGGCACGGTCGAGGAGGTTGGTCATCGTGGGTGGTCTTTTACCATTGGTGCCGAGGGTTGGGCGGGGTTGGGTGAAGTCTTCACGTTCAGCGATTGTTTCGCCGACGTTTCTTTTCCAAGTGATAAATCACGACCTGGCAAAATTCGCGCAACATGCCCTGCTTGTCGCGACGCAACCATTCTGCCAATTCCTGCTCGATGCTCTCGGGCGACCATTGACCATTGCGACTTTGTTGCTTCTCCATGCGCGTAACGAATGCACTCCACACTGCGAGGCGCGCACGCATGAGGGCGGCATGGTTCAGGTTGAGCGTTCTATCGAGGTCTTTGTTGATATCGGCGTCTTCTGACCACACGCGGCCGTCGATGCTGTATCGGACAAACCGTTCGCATTGCTGGCTGCGATCGGCGGGATTCAATTTGATGGGAATGTCCCCTTGCGCGGTATCGCAATGCTTTACCGCGTCGCGATCGCCATCACCCCCGGGGCACGCACCCATGAGGTTCGTCCAATCCATGGTTCGGTCGGGATGCAGGCTTTGTGGCGCCCAATGGGCAATTTTCATTTGTCGAATTGCAATGCGGCGCATGCAAAAGCAACAAATATGGCCTTGTTCCTCGAGCAAGGCTTTCCGCGCATCATCGAGGTGCGTATAATCTTGG
>DAOMZH010001391.1:0-2509 GCA_035437985.1 Polyangium sp. (in: bacteria)
ACGGCGCAACGTTCGTTCCCGCGAAGATCGAGCTTCCGGGGCTGGTGGGTTGAACGGCGCGCGAGATCGCACCGCATCAGCGCGCATCGCCAAACGATCCAGATCCCCGCGACGCATGTCCGACAAACCTCGACCATCCAGCGGTCGCATGTGCTCGAGTACGCGCACGGCGACGTCCGCTTCATCGAGATCGCTTCGCGCCGCGTCGTACGTACTCGTTGCGGTCAGCAGGGCTTGCGCGATCTTGTGGCCATGCGCCGGACCTTGGTCTGGCAGGAGAAACGCTCGCGGCGTTGCGGCATAGATGGCAAGGCCCACTCGATCACCCCGCGCCAAGTAACGCTGACAAATCGACGCCGCTTCATCGATCGCGAGATCCAATGGAGCTCGACCTACTGGACCAGCCCAAAGCTCGACGGACGCATCGAGCACGACCCACACGACATCGCGTTCTTCGCGTTCGAAGTCCCGAACCAAAAGCTGCCCGCGCCGAGCACTCGCTTTCCACGCAATTCGTCGGAACGGATCCCCAGGCCGATGCTCGCGCAATTCCCGCAGATCACTTCCATCACCTCGAGCGCGACCTGGGCGACCCGTTGGTGCGAGCAGTTTGCTTCGTCCACCGCGCGGGGAGGGGAGCCATGCGGCAAACGAGCGAGGTAATACTTCGATCCCAAAAGGATTTGCGAACGTCAGCGGGACCTCGAACAGTCCCGGTGCACCGTGAACTTCGAGTGCCAAACCATGCAAGCCGTGTTGACCCACGCGCGGCGTGTGCACCGAAACTTTCACCTTCAAACGACCCGATGCCGGAACTTCACCTGCAGACGGCTCGATCTTGATGTCGAGTTGCGATGACGCGATCGCGCGCAGACGCACGTAACGAGCGGCGAGCGTGTCGCGGTTGCGCACTTCCGCTTCGACTTCGATGACACTTCCGCGACCGGTTCGAAGCAGTCGTTTGTGCCCGGTCCACAACATCTCGAAACCCGCAGCTCGAATGCGCGAGATCGAAACGAGCGTAACGGCACGGGCGAGAGCCATGGCCACGACCATCGCTCCGGCCCATCCCACGATGGCTGGTTCACGCGCAACGAGACCGACGCCTGCGATCGCGAGGGCTCCGATGCTCACGTGTGCCGCCGAACGCGTGGGAAAGATTTGCATCGTTCAAACCGGACGAACCGCGCGCCGATAAGCCACGCGAGAGATTGCATCTTCGACAACCGCATCGCGAGCTCGCGTATCCCCTTCGGATTCCGGCACGAGCACCAAGCGATGACCCATGACCGATGACGCCACACCTCGAATGTCGTCTGGCGTGACAAACGGTCGTCCAGCGATCACCGCGGCGCTCTTGGCCGCTTGCACCAAGCCCAGCGTCGCGCGGGGTGATGCACCGAGAAGAACCTTGGCATGCGATCGCGTGAAAGACGTGAGTCCTACGGCGTACTCGTACAAGTCGTCATCCACATGCACCCGTCGCGCGATGCTTTGCAGGCTCAAGAGTTGTTCGACGGTCAAAACCGAGCGTGCTTTTGGAGGTTCGGCGTTGTGTGTTCGCAACATCGCCACCTCGTCTTTGGCGGATGGATACCCGATGCTCACGCGAACCAGGAAGCGATCGATCTGCGCTTCGGGCAACGGATAGGTGCCTTCGAGGTCGATGGGATTTTGCGTGGCGAGCACCATGAACGGCGCGGGCAATTCGAAACGATCGCCTTCGATCGTGACTTGTCGTTCCTGCATGGCTTCGAGCAATGCGGACTGCGTTTTTGCAGGGGCGCGATTGATTTCGTCAGCCAGAACGACGTTGGCAAAGATCGGTCCTGGGCGCAGGGAAAACGTGCCGTCTTTGGGCGAAAGAACGTACGTACCCGTAATATCGGCCGGCAAGAGATCCGGGGTGAACTGAATGCGCCGCACGGATGCCCCGAGTGCTGCTGCATAAGCTTTCACCAGCGTCGTCTTGGCGACTCCCGGAACACCTTCGAGCAACACATGCCCCTGAGCAAGGAGCGCGGTGAGCATCAGGTCCAAGACTCGCGTGGGGCCGATGTAGACCTGACTGATCTCCCGACGAAGCGTGTCGAGTCGGTCTTTGGCGGCGGATATCTCCTCGATGGCAACGGCCTGGGTCAAGGGGCGCTCTCCTCTGAAACAGAAGCGGCAGGGGTTAGGGGAGGGGTTAAGGGAGGGGCCGAAATGGCTCCGGCAGAATTCAAAACATCACGCACGATCGTCGCTGCTTTGTCCCGCGTGGATCGAGCGATGTAGATCGGTCGACCGGCCACGATCGCAGCCTCGGCTTTTTGCATCGCGTTCAGAACTTCCTTCAACGCCGTGCGCTGGGCGTCGTCAAGCTTTCCTGCGCGATGCGCTGCCGACAGGATCGCTTCGGGCGATGAGTCCACCGGGCTCCCGAGCTTTTGGCCCAGGGATTCGACGAGCGCGCTTTTCAGTTCGAGCAGCACCAAACTCGGCGGCGATGAAGGTGCCGAAAGCAATG
>DAOMZH010001392.1:0-2508 GCA_035437985.1 Polyangium sp. (in: bacteria)
CTGGTCATCCGTCCAGGTTTCGAGGATCTCGCGCGTGTCGCCGTGCGCGTGGCGCAGAGTCATGCGTTTTCCGTCGTCGTGATCGATACGGCGGGTGTGCCTGGTTGTCGTGGTGAAACACGTCTCGATCGTTGGGTCACGATCGTGCGACGTTTGGCATTGGCTATCGAAGGCAGCGATACGACCATCGTGCTGCTCACGGATGCCAATGCTTCGCGCGCCATGCCATTACCAACTGCAATGCGCATCGAGCTCGAACGACTTGCAGAAGACAAACTCGGTTTGCGCGTGGCCAAAGATCGCGCTGGTCGAGTGACCGGATCGTGCGCGATCGATTTGGGATTTGGGGCGAAGGGCGTCTATCGCGACCCAAAGCCCCAAATGTTGTAACGGGGTCGCCAAGTCGCTCGCGTATCATGAGAGCAGTGACCAGTCGAAGAATCGCGGCCGTCGCTCTTCCTCAGCTCGGCGTGGAACTCGTGCGGCAACGTCTGCACGTAGATGGCCCACTCGCGGTCATTTTCTCCTATGGTTTGTCAGACTCACACATTGAAGAGAGACAAACTCGAACCAACGCCACCGCCATCATCGATCTCGTCGACGAAGCCGCATGGCATTATGGAGTTCGTCCGGGCCAAGGGGTTGCCGAAGCGCAAGCTACGCTCGCTGGTCTGCAGATCCACACCGTGTTCATCGACGAGATCTTCGCCGCTCTTGGACGAGTCGCCGAAGTTTGTCTGAACCTGGGTACGACGGCGAGCATTCGTTTGCACCCCGAACAGTCTGGAGAATCCGAACGTACCAAACGACAAACCGTACACGACACGGTTTGGCTCGACATCACAGGCGCTGCGCATCTCGTTGGCGGTGAACAAGCGCTGCTCGATGAACTTTGCGCCCGCGTGCAAACCCTGGGACATCGCGCTCAAGCAGCGATCGCTGCCGGCCCACGAATTGCCCAAGCTCTCGCCAGGTTTGCTCTCAATCCTTCAGTTTCGAACAATTCCGCGCTCGTCGTGCAACATCGTCCGTACACGACCGTGATCGCCAAAGACGTCACCAACGTTCTTTCCTCGTTGCCGATCTCCGTGTTGCCTCTCGATCCGGACACCGTAGGGTTTTTCCTTCGTCTCGGAATCTTCAATGTCGGAGCATTGGGCAAACTCCCGCGCGCCGAACTCGCTCCGCGCCTTGGTCTTCGAGCGCCCGAAGTGCTGGATCTAGCGACAGGATACGATCCTCTCCCGCTCGTTCCTTACGAGCCTCCGCGCGTGCTCGTCGAAGAAATGAACTTCGATGATCCCATCACGAGTGTCGAACCGTTGCTCTTCGTTTTGCGTTCCATGACGTCGCGTTTGGCTTCGCGTCTCGAGGCTCGAGGTGAAGCTTGTCAAGCGATCGCGCTGCATTTGCCGCTGGATAAATCCATCGTGCGGTTACGCAATCCAAACGGGATAAACCCGGACGAACCTGTGCTCTCGCTCGACATCGACATGCCCGCGCCGCTCTCGAGCGCTGCGGATCTACATCGCACACTGCGCACGAAACTCGAAAAAACGGCTCTCGTTGCACCGACAACGGGCATGCGCATGGAGGTGTCGCAGATCGTCGAAGCGCATCGCACGCAGATCGATCTCTCGCGCGACAAAGTAGTTCGTCCTGACGCACTACCGACGTTGTTGGCTGAACTTTCGGCGGATATCGGGGCGGATTGTGTGGGCGTGCTCGAATCGACGGCGGCGCATCGTCCCGAAGCTCGTTCGCGGTTCGTGCCGATGGTGGATCTAGAAGCGAAAAAGTCGCTTCCGGCATCGCCCGAGGAGCTCGATGAAAGTGACGTTCCTGAACCAACGCGTTTGTTTGCGACGCCGTTGCCGCTCGGGCGCATCACCAAAGGTGCGGTCGTGGCGGTCGAGGGGCGGATGTACGTCATTGAACATGTGCGTTTTGCATTGCGGCTCGATGGGGTCGAATGGTGGACGAGCAAGCCGGCGTCGCGTGATTACGGAGTGGCTTGGTTCGTGGCTGGTCCAGGCACGGCGCGCGCGAATTCAGGCAAAGCGGCGGCGCAACCAGCGCGCACGCTCGCGTGGGTGTATGTGGATCGCGCGACGGGCGAGGGGTATTTGCAAGGGTATTGTGAATGAGTCGAAAGGTGCCTCCTTTATCGATTGTTTCGAGCGGAACGCCGGGTGCCCTCGAATCACCGCCGGTATTTGCGGAACTTTGTGCGCGTTCGTCGTTTTCATTTCTCGAAGGCGCATCGCATCCTGAAGAAATGGTGAAACGGGCCCAAGATTTGGGTTTGTCCGCTATCGCCATTGCGGATCGAGATGGTTTGTACGGCGTGGCGCGCGCGCATAGCGAAGCGAAAAAAACGGGACAACGTCTGATCATTGGCGCAGAAATGTCGCTCGAGGCTGGTCCAGACAAACGCGCCGAATTACGCTCGCAAGGTTCGGTCGTGCTTTTGTGTCAGGATCACGAGGGGTATTCGAATCTTTGTCG
>DAOMZH010001393.1:0-2508 GCA_035437985.1 Polyangium sp. (in: bacteria)
AAACGAGTTCCACGGTGACGCGATTCGAGCCGAGTTCGATAGCAACGACGGAAATGGTTCCTGCTCGAAAATCGGGGCTCGCCGCCAGAAGCTGCGCAATCTCGCGTTCCACGGCGTGGCGAATCGTTTCTTTCAAATCTTCCAGGGTTTGCTGAAGCCCGCGCAATGCACTATGGCCATGCGTTTGTCCCAAAGACTCGGCCAATTCGGCACGACGGGCCGCCTTGCGCAATTTGGCAAAATGCTTGGGCAACGTTCCGGAATGAAATCCAGGGCGCATCAGCGAGCCGACGGTTTCGCCGTGTTGCCCGATGGGTACTGGACCGAGCTTTCCCGGGCGGTTTTCTCGATAAAGGCGATAATTTTCTTTGAGCTCCCAAACGAGAAATCCGAAGACGCTGGGAAAAAGAAAAACCGTAGTTCCGGCGATCGTTCCGCCAATCACGGGACCGAGGGGCGCAAAAACTTTTTGCAAAAACGTGAGCAAGTCGCCGGCGATCGACAACGTCATTTTTTGCGCGACCGTCACGACGGGAAAGTGTTTGACCGGGTTAATCTCCGGTTCGATGAGCAACGTGATGTAAAGACGAATCACATAGGCCACGAAAAACCACACGAAGCCCAGGAATGCTTTGAATGGAATCGTTGCTCGATGTTCGCCGTCGCGAAACCTGAGCCACTCGTCGACGCGATAAAGCATCCGCTCCGAGATCTCGAGCATCGTGCGGAACGTCGCGAGAATGAGCCGAAACATGCCGGGGATCGCGCGGCGTCCCAACATCTCCCAACCTCGCGCCAGCTGATCCACCGCGAGTTCTTGCACCATCACGCCCACGCGCGTGTTCAGAAAAACCGCCGCCGCGACAAACACCCCCGTGGCCCCGAGAACGCTGATCGCTCCGCCAAGTTGCCGCATGGGGGTTAAGAAGTAGAGCAGCAACGTCACGAAAAGCGGAGCGATGATCGTTTGTCCAATCGTCCGCGCCAAACCACTCTCGATCAAGTACCGCACCGGTCGTAACTCGACGAGCGAATGTCCGACCCAAGACAAACCCGACCAAATCGCCGACGCAATCCCCGAAACCAAACGCAACGCGAGAAACCGCATCACCTCGCTGTGCAAGAGACCGAAGACGAGCAGGCTCGTGATCCCGATCGAGATCCAGTTGACGATTTCAGGGGGCGCAGCGTCGAGTTTTTTCGCCACGGCCGAAACCATGTGCGCCAAACCTTCCAGGGCGACAAACGCCCCGCCCACTGGCAGGATCAGGTACAAAGTTGCGAAACGACCGATTTTCTTTCCGAAAAAGATGCTCGAACCTTTTTGCAACACCCGCAGGTAAATTTCTCCGCGGCGATACACACCATCGAGACGCAGATCGAGCAGTTGATCGGCGCGCAAGAGGGCGTCGTCGAGCACGAGTTCGCGCGGGACCGACACATCCGCGAGCTTCAATTGGTTGCGGGACAAAGCATCACGAAGCTCGGCGATGCTGAAAAAGCCCCGGCTGACGGCCTTGTCGCAAAGTTCTTCGACCAGTTTTTTGCTCGCGACTTGCTCGGGCAAACTCTCCGGGACGAGACCCACGACCGTGAGCGTCTCTTGCAAAGCAGGGCGTAATGTCGCGCGGACGTTTTCTTCGGCGCGCTTGGCAGCATGGCGGAGCAAGCGTGACAAAAGCCGTCGATCGGCCGCAGGAAGTTCGGCGTGGCGGAGTTTGTCCAGGGCACTGCGCATGTGCCGAGCGATGCGTGACGTTCGCGTCATCGGCAGCTTGCGCACGACCGGACGTTTGCCCAGGGACAACGCCCACTTGACGACGTCGATCGCCGACGCACCACGCTCGTGTTCCGTGCACGCGCGCTGCAAGTCGTACAAGAGACGCGCTTCGACCGGATAACGTAGCGCTTGCCGTTCACTCGCCACAATCGCCAGCGGCATCAACGACGACATCCACGGAATCGGAGCCGGCGCTTCGGTAGCATCTGGCGGCGTGAGCGCTTTGTCCAAACGAACTCCGAGCGCCTCGAGATCCGAACGCACGAGCGTTCGTAAAGACAGACTTTGTTCTTCACCAGCTGCGGGCAGAGCGGCGAGGCAAAACAACGCTGCGCGAACGTGATTGCCTTCTTTGCGAGCCTCCACGGCTTGAGCGATGAGGCGCTTGGCTTGTTCGGGCGTTGCCGCGCGACGCGACATGAACTTGGGAAGCAGATCGAACGCCGGTAGTGCGGAGTAGGTCGGGGTCGTCGAATCTTTCGTGGATGCATGCGGATTCGGAGCTTCAGCACCGAGCGGCTTGCATGCGGCCATCACGGCTGCGGCATCGACGTCTTGGTTGACGACGGCGAGCGCTTGCGTCGGGCTGCGCAATGAAGGGAACGTGCGCGCGATCAGCGTGGGCGCGAAGTGCTGCAACTCGAGTAACAGCGCGACAAACTCGGCATAAACTTCCTTGTCCCCGCCCGGAGGAAAAAGCAGTTCGTCGGCCGCGAGCACGCGACCGA
>DAOMZH010001394.1:0-2507 GCA_035437985.1 Polyangium sp. (in: bacteria)
ACCAATGCACCGTGCCGCCCCAAGCATCGCAATAACCATGGCGCAATCCGTGCAGCATCGTGATGAGCCAGGCCAAACCTACCCATTTGCATCCATTCGCCACACCGCGGCTCAGGGCATCCATCGGCGCCAAACGCTCTTTCGACAATTCGAGCGCCGTGGCGATGATCGTAATGACGGGAATAAAGAGCCCAGCCGCTAGGGCACTCTCATATCCAGGGCCATCGAAGAGGGGCAAACTGCCGATCAGACCCGCAACGACGATCACGACGAACGTGGCGAGGGATGAAACCGAGCGATTCGCCAAAAAAAAGCGAATGTTTTGCCAAGAAAAACGAGGAGGGGGCGGGGCGGCGGTGTTCATGGATGTGGGTGAACGACCAATTCGTTGTATCCGTACGTGGGATCTTTTTCGCGACTGAATCGAACAGCGGATAATTCACCAATGGCGATCTCCGCCGTGGTGTAGACGAGCGATCCATCCATCAAATGCCCCCCAAGGGCCTGACCTTCACCATCGGCCACGGTAATATGCAGATGAGAACCACTGGACTTCGATAACATTCCAACAAGCCCCGTGATCTCGAGTTTTCCGGGCACCGTCGTCGCGCCCGGCCGATTGGCGAAACGAATCGACGCAACATCGAGACTCCCGACACACGAAACGATGACGGCCGCTTCGATGCCGTTTGTTGAGACATACGCTTCGAGGGCCCGTTTCAGATCTTCGCCGGGGCGCAGGCGAATCACGTGGACCATCATGGCCGAGGCATTGGGTGGTGCGGGAGTCACAGTTTGGGCCGGCATCGTACACGATACGAGCGTCCCCGCGAGCAGAAAGAGCAACACCGATATCGTACGCACAGAGAACTCCAGCGCGAGAGCCATCCGACGCTTATTTTCGACACGTAGCGGCCCGGGCGTCAATCGAACGACGGAATAAAAAGCAAGTGCGACTTCCGAGACAAGCACCCCGCAAACTCCCTAAACGCAAACAGCTCCCAGGGCTCTCATGAGCAGCGGCGCATGTTTCTCGTGTCAAACCCCTCGGGGCTGCGTGACGTTTACCATTGTCCGGTCAAACCCACGCCGCTGGGTCCAATCCACAGATTGCCTAGAACGGGTGGCGGCCGGTTACTCTTCGGCGCCGGAGGAGACTTGGAAAACAGGACGCCTCCAACAATGAGCGAGGGTATGGCAATAGCGAAGCTCACCCCTGAACCATAACCAAACGACTTGGCATTGTTGCGCAATTGAGTTCCAACCGCGTCGCAGACGTCATTCGCATCGCAATGCCCGTCATCGCTAGCGCTGCTGTACTTCGAAATGGCCAAAATGCCCAAAGCGCTGCCCACGAGGAAACTACCACCGCCGATCACGAGAAGAACTTGCCCACCTACCCGCATGCCGGAACTTCCTTCGGATGTCTTGCTGTCCTTTCGCAATGACGTCGTCTTGGATGAGTCATCGACTGTAGGCGCGATGGGCGTCGGGTTTGTCGGAGGTATAGTGACGGAGGGATTTTTCGGAGGATCTGCCGGGGTCGGGGGACGCGCCTCCGTACTGGGCGGAATCCAAGGCGGAGCCACCGACGGCGCTGTCGTCTCTTTTCCCTCGGGAACTTGAACGGGAATTTTCAAGGGAGTCTGACCCGATGCCGAGACCTCGATTTCGTGGTCTCCAGGATCGACGGTTATGGGCTGGTTCCATTGAATCTGCGGAATGGGGGTTCCGTCGAGAGAAACCACTGCATCTCGAAATTTACTCACGTTGCTGGATACGGGAATGAGCAACTTACCAAGGCGAGGCTTCAACGCGTCAATCTCCGCATCAATCTTGGCTATTCTTTGGGAGTTATTCTGGCTTACCGCCAGCTGGCGCGCTATATCGTAATCCTGCAATGCCAAAATGAGTTTGCCGGCACCACTGTGACATTTAGCCAAACCTATGGGCATCAGGACATTGTCGGGCCAAAGCTCTTGTGCTTGCACCAACCTGGGGCAGGCTGATGCATAATTTCCTTGGCTCATTTCCACATTCGCCTCGTTATATAACGAAGTGGCACGCCCCTTGTCTGGCGTCGGATCTTGAGCCACCGCGACCGTTGGTGAACATATTCCAACCGCTAACACGACGAGAAGAAATGCATTACGCAACATTGGTACGAACACTGCAAGATCCTCGTCAGTTAATTTCATTGATCGGTTCGAGAGGCAATTGCTTCGCTGGCGGAGATGTCGTTGTTGGTGGCGGAGGCGCTGGTTTTTCTGGCTGAACTTGTTCAGGCGCAGGTGCTGGCGCAGGTGCTGGTGCTGGTGCTGGTGCTGGCGCAGGTGCATTCGTGTGCGCAGGAACGTGCACCTGCGTGGGGGCGGGAGCGGGAGCAGGCGCAGGCGTCGCAATGGGTTTTTCAGGCTCGACCTTCGGCTCTGGCGCCACCGTAGCGGTCTGCAGGTCGAGGAATTGCTGGAGGCCCATGTCGCGGCGGCTGTGCGGTCCAAGGCTTC
>DAOMZH010001395.1:0-2501 GCA_035437985.1 Polyangium sp. (in: bacteria)
GTATATCGAGTCGCGCGCCAAGTGGCCGCAGCTCGGGCCACCGTTCTCATCACGGGGGAAAGTGGTACGGGCAAAGGTGAATTGGCGCGGGCCATTCACCGAAAAAGCCCTCGTCACGGAGCTCCATTTATTACGCTTCATTGTGCAGCCCTTGCCGAGAGCCTTTTGGAAAGCGAACTTTTCGGGCACGAACGCGGGTCGTTCACGGGAGCGGACAAGCGTCGTTTGGGCCGATTCGAACAAGCCCATGGGGGCACATTGTTTCTCGATGAAGTAGGCGAAATTCCGCCAGCAACCCAGGTGAAACTTTTGCGCGTGTTGCAAGAGCGAACCTTCGAACGGGTTGGCGGCAATGAACCCATCGAAGTCGATGTACGCCTCGTGGCCGCGACGAATCGGGACTTGGCCAAAGACGTACAAGACGGGCGATTTCGTGAAGATTTGTATTATCGATTAAATGTCGTCCACATCGAAATGCCAGCTTTGCGTCTCCGCGGTGGAGACGTCTTGCTTCTGGCCGAACATTTCTTGCGGCGGTTTGCCGCGGAAAACAAGAAACGTATTGACGGCTATAGCGATCGCGCCCGCGCCAAGCTCCTGGCCCATCGGTGGCCAGGCAATGTCCGCGAACTCGAAAACGCCCTCGAACGCGCGGTCGTGCTCTGCGAAGACACCATCTTGAATGAGGACGACTTGCCGATCGACGTGGCTCCATTGCCCAAAGGTGCTGTGCGTATTCCTGGAGCGACCATGGCCGATATCGAACGGTTTGCCATTCTCGCGACACTGGAAGCAACCAATGGCTCGACGACAAGAGCCGCGGAAATGTTGGATATTAGCGTCCGGACGATCCAATACCGTCTTCACGAATATGGAATCGTGTCAAAAGAGAAAAAAGCTGCGACGTGAGGTCCTGCCGAGCCATGGTTGGCATGAATTTTGTTTAATGTTTCGCCATGGGTGGGATACTCAATCAAAAAAAGCGCATTTTGGTGGTCGATGACGACGTCCGAACAACCGAAATGTTTGCGTGTCTCTTGCGCGAGGATGGCCATGAAGTGGAGGTCGCTCATGATGGTGAATCGGCCAAGGCTCGATTGAACCATTTAGCGATGCTGGATGTCCTGGTCACGGACCTGCGCATGCCCCTTGGGGACGGCTTTGCGATCGCGTATCGCGCGCGGGAGCGGCAACCATCATTGCCGATCGTGTTTGTCACGGGCTATCCCGACCTCGTATCGCGGCGCATGAAATCGCTCGATCCGGAGCCTCGGGTATTCGTCAAGCCCCTGGATTATGCAGCTTTGGCGGCGGAGCTCTTGGGTCTCTAGCCGTGCGATAATCCAGCGTCGAAATGATGCTCGGTGGTCAGGAAAAAGAAAACCCCGCAGGGAGTTGCAATCGCTGCGGGGTTTTTGATGCTCTCGGGAGCTTGATTCAAACGGGGGTTGCAGTCGTTCCCGACGCACCGTGATCGCCACCCAAACCTCCTCCAGAATGCAGCACATGGGCGCGGATATGATGCTCCGAATGCCGCTCGCACCAGAACGTAGCGCCAGCCGTTTCCGCACGTTTGGCGAGACAATCCTTACAAGGTGGCTCGATTTCTGGCACTTTGCCCAGTCCTTCGTGATCTTTGGGGCGAATGATCAACGTGGGACAACGAGCCATCCGCATGACACGTTCGGCCTCCGAGCCGAGAACGATGCGCTTCAAGCCACTCCGTCCGTGCGTCCCGACAACCATGAGATCGGCATCGAGGTCCGACGCGAGTTGCACGATTTGTTCCGCGGCCCCGCCAAGACGGAAATGCGAGTAAATTTTTCGGCAAGACACGTCTCGCCCAAGACGACGTCCAAGTTCTTTCATCCGCGCCACGGTGTGGTGTTCGACGCGCAAAAGCGTAATTTCGGCCGCTTCGCGTCCGCCCTCGGGAGCCCGGAAATGGTCATCGACATAAAGCACGTGCAGTTCGCCGTGACGCTCCATGGCCAACGTCAATGCTTCATCGAGCGCCCCGTCGCTCGCATCCGAGAAATCAATTCCGACCAGGATCGTGTATGGTTTGCCTAGAGTTGTCATTTCGGTATCCCGCCTCTCTCGATGAATTCTCTGCGTTCACTTCAGGGCAGAAGTCGTGCCACGGGGCTCGCTCCCATTCTTGCGCGCCAAACGCAGGGATTTCGCAGCAATTCGAGGCGTAGGCTCGGGCCGGAATTCGGTGGAGTATCGCGCATGAAATGCATGGCGGCGCAAAGTTAGCGCGTCGGTCATGTTGAAAGATCGTACGTTTGGCGTTTGGCCGCACTCTTGCAAGTTGCTCGGTCCGAGGAAGCCATGAAGGACAAGATCATTGCTGATTACATGACGCCGAGCCCGCATTCGGTTGGGTACGATCAATCGCTAGCTCACGCGCATCGCGTGATGCGCGAACATCAAATTCGCCATTTGCCAGTTCTCGATGGAGGGCATTTGGTGGGGCTCTTATCGGATCGTGTTTT
>DAOMZH010001396.1:0-2501 GCA_035437985.1 Polyangium sp. (in: bacteria)
ATGGCTTCAATGGAGCGACATCTGGAAGGTTGTCCGGAATGTTCCGATTTCGCGCGGGACCTGGACAAGATTGGGAATGCTGTGCGGGCCCCCTTGGACAAACTCACGCCGCTCGAGCATCAGCGATCGCGCGTGGCTTTGCTGCAGCGCGCGGCCAATCAAGGGCCAACACAGGCGGTTGCCCATCGCCCGCGCCTGGCAATTGGCGCAGTATTGATGGCTGCGGCAGTCGTTTTGGGATTCGTGGGCGGTCGGGCAGGACAATCGAATCGCGTGGGCATCGCTCTGCACATGAGCGCATTGCCGATTTTGACGAATGGCCCGAGATTTGGAATGCATGCGTCCGAGGACGCGCGTTTTACCCGTAATCACACGGCAGAGCTGACTGAATTGAATCTGGAGCACGGCGTTCTCGACATCAAAATGCCGAAACTCGCCAACGGCAAACGGTTTGTCGTGCGCACCAAGGACGCGCATATCGAAGTGCGGGCAACGGCATTTCGAGTGGAAGCCGAAGACGGACGCATTCGCAGCGTCGCCGTGGAACAAGGCACGGTCGAAGTGCAATACGCGGGTTTTACCGCGAACATCACCGACGGAGGTTCGTGGCGCGCGACCGGAGATTCGCCAACTTCCGACAAACCTGATAAGAAGGCCGAAAATAGCGGACCTATGCCCGCCGCAGCACCGACCGAATCGCCCTCGGTGGTCCCGTCGCCTGGCGCCATTGCCCAGCAAACGCCCCGAACCACGAGGTCCAGGACCGAGGTTAACGACATTTTTGCCCCGGACAAACTCGATTCACCACCCGCGCCCGAACATATCCTGCCCGTGATCGCTCCGTCCATGCCTACCATGCCTACGCCTGCGCCCGAGCCCACGGTTTCTCCAGCCCAACCTTCCGCAGCTTCGCGCACATTTGCCGAAGCCATGGCCGCCATGCGCCGAGGCGATTATGCTGGCAGTGCCGACAAACTCGCGAAGTTTGCCGAGACGCACCCAAGCGATGCCCGCTCGGACGAAGCGGATTATTTGCGGGCAATCGCCTTGCAACGAGCAGGTCGCCGTCCCGAAGCAGTTGCTGCAGCCAAACGTTATCTAGCAACCCGCCCCAATGGCGCACATCGCGCCGATGCCGCCCGTATTGCAGGCAATTGAGTCAAACTGAGTAACGACCCTCGATGATCGCGCGGATCTCGGGGCCCGGGTCGACCGTTTTCATGGGCCGCGCAGGATCGCCGGTTTCTCTTGCCCATACGCGCACTTCCTCGCCTTCCACGACCAAACGACCACGAACCGAAAAACGGTGCGTCACGGTAAAACCGCGATCGACGATTTTCGAGATGCGACTTTCCGTATCCAAAATATCGCCATACGTCGAGGGCGCCATGAATTTCGCCGAGGCTTGAATCAACGGCGTCCCCAAAAGCCCATAGGTTTGGCGAAGCGTACGGTGCGCCAGACCCGCCCGTTCCAAGAGCGAATGCGTGCACGCATCGAACCACGCATAATACCGCGGATAAAAGACGACACCCGCAGCATCACAATCGCCCCACGTCACTTCGATGTTCCGCGTCGAGCGCAAGCCAAATTGTTCTTCAGGGGGAATTTCGTCGTCGCGAGGATTGCTCATGTGCCGTGACACATGAACCACGAACGGAATCAACTGGCAAGTTTTTTTTTGTACCGGACGAACACTGTCGAACGTCGCTCAAGCCTTGAGGAACGGGAGAATCTCGCTCATCACGCCCAGCTCTTCAGCTCCGTACTTCCCGAAACCGCCATACCAGTTTTCCGTGGACATCTGCACCAAGCCATAACCGCCGTGCCCACCCGATTCGTACGTCGATGGCGACAAACCCATCGATTGCAGCACGTTTCCGAGCCATTGGTTGTAAACGAGGCCCACGTGGGAATCGACGAGCTGTGTGCCTCCCGCCTTGGCCGCAGGTTTTTGCAAATTGCGATAATCGCAGTAGCTGCCCGTCGTGAAAAACCCATCGGCGCTGCCCGCGGTGACCACCGTCATCTCGATCGGATCATGCGTCACCGTCCCAGACTCCTGCGTCCATTGCACGAGGCTGTGATCCAAAACCGTTCCACCATTCGGATCCACGAGCGCATCGAGTTTCGACACGAGGTCGACGAAGACATCTTCGAAGAAACGCTGGTGCGCTGCGAAAATGATCTCGTGTTTCGCCGCATCGACATTCGCTTGGTGCGCCACGTCTTGGTGCCAATCACCCACGAAATCCGAAAACGTCTCGCCTACGTTCATCGTGACGACCCGACACGTGTCACACGCCATCGCCGCCACGACCACGTCGTTCATCAATTGCCAGAACCTCTTTTGCGCCATCGGATCGACCCCGAATGACGAACCGAGTTCATCCACCGACGAAGAACTCGGCGGCGTGATGTTCCCACAAGACGCAGTCACCTTGAGCTTGCGTTCGAGCTCGTTGATGCGATCGATGTGATCATCGAGGCGCTGTTTGTCC
>DAOMZH010001397.1:0-2499 GCA_035437985.1 Polyangium sp. (in: bacteria)
GGATGCATGGGACCTCCGCCCAGATCTTACTCGATTTGCGCCCCATGATGTCGAGTACGTTGCCCCAATTTAATGTAATTCTTGACGCCAAGACGGAATTCAATGTCAATTAGCCCTCTGGCGGTCGCCAGGGGTCGCCATACAAAATCATCGAGAAAACGGCGGGTCGAGGAGCTTGGGAGTTTGCCGAAGTTCGTCGTGCGCGAAGTCGACGAATACCTGCGTTGTGGGCAGCTCGAAGTTGGGTTTATCCGGGTACGATGTACGGATTGCGGACTCGAGCGATTGGTGGGGTTTTCGTGCAAACGTCGAGGGTTTTGCCCGTCGTGTTTGGGACGTCGGATGAGCGACACGGCAGTATGGCTCACCGAACACGTGATTCCGATGGTGCAAATACGCCAAGGGGTGTGCACGTTGCCGTGGGAATTGCGCGTTCGAGTTGGTTACGACCGGGAATTGTGTGCATTCGTGGTAGATACGTTTGTCCGGGAATTGCAACGGAGTTATCTATGGAGGGCGAAACGTGAATTGGGTTTGTCGAGTGTGGAGGACGCATTCACGGGGATGGGGACGGTCATACAGCGATTCGATTCGGCGTTACGATTGAACATCCACTCCGACACGTTGGTGCTCGATGGGGTTTATGTGAAAAGCGATCATGGTGAAGGATTGCGATTTTTTCGATTGCCTGCGACGAAGGTGAATGTGTATTTGGTGAAAAGGTGGCGAACATCGGACGTAGTTTTTTCGCTTCGAGCACGAAAGCAGGGCCATAGCCCTCTCGATCGAAAACGAGGGTAAACCGATGAAGCGTCAGATCCATGGTCAACTGCTCGTCTGTGGGTTATCCTGGAACATCACGCACAAGGCGCGGAATGATGTCTTCGCGCAGTACATCGATGAGCCCCGGGTCGACCACTTTATTGACCAAGAAAAACGGTTGGCCATCCATGGCATTGACCCAATAATCCGTCGTTGCGCGTAAACAGAGCCGCTCGCGAGTCACATAATGCTTCGGCAATTTCGTTTGATGGCCATGATAAACGCGCACATGGCCATCGACGTACAATACGCCCGATGCTCCGGGATTCGCAGCCATCCAATCTTTGCACAATTGCGCACTCTAAAATGGCGCATTCCCTGATTCACACAACTTTTTAACTTTCATGCGCAATGTACGTACTTCGGGAATACGGTCGAGGCCGAGGAGCTTGCCCCATTCTCCGGGCGCAGAATATCGAAGGGGGCGCCAACCCATTGAAATAGGTCACACGACCGTCGCGAGCTTCAAAGGCAAGCGTAGAATTGATTTGAGTCACCGTCGCTGGAAAAAGGGGCAACTGAACTTGCGGCATGGCAGTCTCCGAACCGTCGACCCTCTCCTTGCCACAGTTTGACCCCGAGCACACGGAATCGACTCGTCGCAGAATTCTTGCGCGATTCGCGCGTGCAACAAAATCCTGGTCGAGCGATGTGGCCTGGATCCAGCCCAAATGTCGCAACCAAGGCACGATGCGTGCAGCGTCGGGATCAGGGGGTCTGAGCCTACAGTAAAAGCGCCGTCAATGAAAAGCAAATTGTGCAACGCTTCGAACACGTCCGATGATGTCGATGGTCTTTCAATGCCATCACGCCCGCACATGTGCGCGCACATGTGCGCCACCCAGAAAACATGATGCCCGCACATCGTTCGGGTAAAGCGGGACGACGGGGCATACCCCGACATCCCATTGTTTTGAGCCCGAATTTTCATTCTCGGGTGCAAAGCACGAACGTCAATCGAATATTGGCACGGCTCATGCTTTGTTCATGCCACGGTCACCCAAGCCCGATCGCGAGTCAATGGCGGTCGACCAATTGCGAATACATGATCTAATCGGAGTTAGCATGGATACCTACGGCTATGATTACGTGTATGCCCTGACGAAGGACAAGGTTAATGAGCTGCTGGCCCAAAACCTCGCCAGCGTCAACATGCCGCTTGATTACACCAATAAAGATTCGGTAACGGGCGCCGTCACCACTATCCATGTCACCCTGAGCCCCTGGAGCATGGCGAACGGAAGCCAGAATCGCCTGGTCAAGCTCAATGTTCCGATCAAGAGCGGATCGCTCTCGATTACCGGATTGCCGGGCGTCAATGGCGAGTGGGACATGACGGGTGTCACCATGCTGATCGAGGTCAACCTAGGGTGGATGGGCCCCGAAGACACGCAAGAACTCAATGGCCAAGGCGCTCTGACGCAACTCGTCTTTTCGCCGACGAAATCTCCGAGCGTAAATGATCCAGGGTATGTAGCCATCATTGACGTCATTGACCCTTCCAAAAAGCTCACGACGGCCGCCATTGGCATGCTGAAGCAGATTGCGCAGGAGGCGTTTTACGAGAACCGCGCCAATTTGCAATATATCTTCGCGAGCGTCGTGCCTACGCCCACGGGCACGAGCACGTGGCTCCGCCCGGTCAAGTGGCAATACTACGTGGCCAGCGGCTCGATC
>DAOMZH010001398.1:0-2499 GCA_035437985.1 Polyangium sp. (in: bacteria)
CGCAACGCCTGATAAACACGCTCTTTATGGCTGCACGCGTGCGAAGGAGGGGCTCTGCCGCTACGACATCCCAAATTCAATTGAGCAATTTCGGGTCCACCACGCTCGCACCTTCGTCACCGCTATCTTCCCCACCACCATCGGCAAGAGATCGCGCACGCTCGGCATTTTGTTCGTACTCCGTCCGCCGCTTGCCCGGCGATTCGCGCTCGGCTGCGCGCTCCCACTGGTGCCCAGCTTCGCGATATGCCAGCGCCCGAGAACGATCATCGGTCGCATCCTGCGCCTTTTGTTCGGCCGTTTGCGCTTTTGCAACATGGGGATTCTTGCCAAAACTCATGGGCAAACCCTTTGGTCCAACTCCTCCCGATCGGCAATCGAAATCGCCCTGCGGCCCAAAGATTGTTCGTTCAGCGCATCCTGTGCCGTCGTTCGAGCTGGACATGCAGACCCAATCACGCGTACGTTGGTCTTGGACCAATCCCATTTCATCTGCACCTTGGCCACAAAAACCATGAGGGAGCACTACCTACGCATCGACGGTTTTGTATTGTGCGTCGACCGCCACAACAACAAACTCGAACTCGGGTTTGCCGATGAACACGATCGTAATGAATTGCTCAGGTATTTCGCGAGCGCCATTCACAACCACGAACTCGCCGAGAATCTAAAGAACTTTACGCGGATCAACGAAAGCGGCGTCCTTTGGTATTATCCTATCAAACCCGAGGAATTCGCGCGTCTCTCGATGGTGGTCGAGTTTTCCCGCGTGCGCCAGGATTACGAGCATACTCGCGGCACGCGCATCGACGAACCCGTCTGGACCTACAACTTCGTCCCGACCATGTTGCATAGCACCTACATAGCGGACAGTACGCTCCGCAAACTCATCGAAGTTTCCAAAATGGTTGCGGAAGGACGTACCGATTTTCCGGACGGCGTGGAAGTCTACAGCATCGACGATTGGGCGCTGAAGTTCGATCGCACCTGGAAAAAAGGATTGCTCCTTCCCAGCATTCTCCAGCGCCTCGACGAACCGGCTCGACGTTATGCCGCACTGTTCGAGAAAAGCGGGCGTGACTATTCGCCGGACCAGGCCGAATTCTGGCGTCGAGAAGTGTGCGTCGTACTGGAACAGGAACACCTCATGAACTGCGAGGTTTCTCCCATGATCTTCGAGCAGCTCGGGAAGTTCCTCCCGTTGTCTCGCTGCGTGAATGCGGCGGAATATTTGCGCAGTTATCTCGACCTCGGCGAAAAAGGGATCCGCATTCAGGATTGCCTCGTGAGTTTGGATTGGGTCATGTTCGAGCCGTATTTCCCGGACGGCGTCGATGATTGGGATGGATTGCACCATTGCCTGAAAGTCATGCAAGATGCCAAGCTCGAGGTTCCCCGCACCTTGCCCACCGAGATTGCCGGCGAGCCGTATCGTATTTTGACCGGCTGGGATCACGGTCACGTCAAACTGCTTCATGCCTTGCCGATCGCAACCCAAAACATGTTTTTCAAGGACGTCTACCTGCCGAGTTACCTGGAATTGGTCGAGTGGGCCTCGTTTTCTCGGGGCGGAGCTCCGGCGATGGAATGGGATATCGTGGTGAATTGGGACGAACGCCTCGATTGGCTGGCAGATTTGGCTTCGGATACGTCATTGCCCGAAGCGGAGTATTTGCATCATTGTTTGTATTGCCATTTGGCGGGACTCAGGCAACACGAACCCCGCAAGATGCTCGATCTGGCGAGTGGCTTGGCCAAGCATCACAATCCCGCCATTCGGCGCATTGCGGAACGAACTCGGGCGCTCGCTTCAGGCGAAATGGGGTTTGTCTATGACGATTGGTTTTCCCGAGGATTCCTGCGCCAGGATGCGGTAGATCAGGTTAGAGCGTCGAAGCGCAAGAAGTGACATTGCGAGGTTGGCGAGTGGGTCATCCGTAACGCCGTTCGACTTCGGCGAGGGAATTCCGGATGAGTTTTTCTAGAATGGTCATGTTGATCGTTTCGAAATTGCGCAGGTAGAGGCACACTTTGCTGGTTCGGTGCGATCCGAGCGCCTTCATGGTTTCGCTGGGTATTTCGTCGAGGCCTGCAAGGTAGACGACGACTTCGTTCTTGCCCCGGGCGGCGAATCCGGTACGACACGCGTCGCCTTCTCGACCGCTCTCGTAGCGATAATGGTACGTGCCAAACCCGACGATGGTCGGCCCCCACATCTTCGGCTCTTCTTTGCTGATGTTGCGCATGAGCTCGAGGAGCTTCTCGCAAAATTGGCGCTGTTTGTCGTTGGGAATGGCAGCAATATGCGCCTCGACGTCGACATCGGTGGGTTTCGTCTTGTTTTCGGCCATGGCCAATCGCCGTTACTGCAGTGTCGAGCCGAAAGCAAGAGGGGCGTTTGGCGACAAGGCCAGCAAATTGTGGAGGAAGGTCACAAGAGGCGCGAGTCCTGGGTGCTCGAGCTGGTCAGAAGTGATCCATTGATCTCGTTCAATGGTC
>DAOMZH010001399.1:0-2498 GCA_035437985.1 Polyangium sp. (in: bacteria)
TCCTTCGCCGTGAACTTTCCGTATCCGATACCGATGAGCAGTTCGTCGAACGTGTGAACGTTGAAGTGCTCGTTGAGTTTGCGCAGCTCGGCTTCGTTCTTGGTCAGACGAGCCATGCTGATGCTGCTGTGATGCATTTCTTTTTCGAGCAGCTCGCGGCCGAGTTTGAGTGATTTCTCGCGTTGATCGGCGCGCAGATACTGACGAATTCGGCCCTTGGCGCGGCTGCTCGTGACGAAGTCGAGCCAGTCCTTGTTGGGATGCTGGTTCGGGTTTGTCATGACCTCCACGACATCGCCGTTGCGGAGCTTGTAACGCAGCGGCACGATTGCGCCGTTTGCGCGTGCGCCCGAGCAGTGATCACCGACTTCGGAGTGAATCGCGTACGCAAAATCGATGGGCGTCGAGCCGCGCGGAAACACGCGGACATCGCCTTTGGGCGTGAAGACGTAAACCTCGTCTTGGAAGAGATCCACCTTCACGCTTTCGAGGAATTCCGCAGGATCTTTCATGTCCTTTTGGAATTCCATCAACTGGCGCAACCATCCAAAACGCGCCGCATCGCGCGGATCGATACCGCCCGAGTTTCTCTCTTTGTAACGCCAATGCGCCGCAATGCCTTGCTCGGCGACGCGATGCATCTCGTGGGTGCGGATCTGCACTTCGATGCGTTCACGCGCTGGGCCAATCACCGTCGTGTGCAGCGATTGGTACATGTTGGGTTTGGGCAGCGCGACGTAATCCTTGAAGCGCCCTGGAACAGGTGTCCATTGCGAATGAATGACGCCGAGCGCCGCATAACAATCCGCAACGGATTCGACGAGAACACGGAAAGCGATGACGTCGTAGACCTGATCGAAGTCGCACTGCTGCACCTGCATCTTGCGCCAGATCGAATACAGGTGCTTCGCGCGACCCGTGACTTCGGCTGCAAATCCTTGCTCGGCGAGTTTGGCGGTGAGGATCTTCGAAACGTCCGCCGTGTATTTATCGCGCTCGGCTTTCGAGCCGAGGACCTTCTGGGTGAGGTCCGAATATGCTTGGGGCTCCAAGTATCTGAAGGCCAAATCTTCAAGCTCGCTCTTGAACCTGGCGATACCGAGGCGATTGGCGAGAGGCGCGTAAATCTCCATCGTTTCGCGTGCAATGCGATCTTGCGCCTCGGGCTTCATGTGCTCGAGCGTGCGCATGTTGTCCAAACGATCGCAGAGCTTCACGAGCAGAACGCGAATGTCACGCGCCATCGCGATGAGCATCTTGCGGAAATTTTCGGCCTGCCGGTCTTCCTTCGAGGCGAAGTTGATCTTGGACAGCTTGGTCACGCCATCGACGAGGAAGGCTACTTCTTGTCCAAACTCCCGCTCGATGTCGGCATTCGTAGCCAGCGTGTCTTCGACGACGTCATGCAAGAGGCCCGCAATGACACTCGCGGCGTCGAGCCGTAACTCGATGATGATTTCGGCAACTGAGATCGGGTGAGAAAAATAAGGATCGCCGCTTTTTCGGGTTTGTCCCTTATGCGCCTCGTCGGCATACGTGTATGCACGCGCGATGAGCTCGACGTCCGCTCCAGGGTGATATTCCTGGATGCGGCGGATTAGCTCTTGAGACGTCAACATACGACTTTCGGCCGACGCTTCTGCAGCTCCAGCATGCTTGACGCTAACATTCAGCCCTTCGTGCGGCAATTGTGTGACCATAAGGTGTTCCTGCACCTCGAGCGTCGAACCTCCCTGTGATGCATTATACATTGCGAATGCCATGATGCCCATTGGAGTTTACGTACATTTTCCGTGGTGCCTGAAGAAGTGCCCCTACTGCGACTTCGTTTCGTACGCGGAACAGCCGCAGCAGATTGAACACGAGCGATACGCGGATGCGGTGATCGCGGAGCTCGCGCGCCGTGCTGCATCTTTGACGGACAGAACGCTCACTACGATCTTTTTTGGTGGGGGCACTCCATCGTTGTGGGCACCAGCGGCCATGGGAAGGGTCGTTGCGGCAATCATTGGAGCAGCAACGAATGTCGCCAAAGACCTCGAAGTCACGGCCGAATGTAATCCGACGTCGCTCGATGAGGACAAAGCTCGCGCGCTCGTCGACGTGGGGGTCAATCGTTTGAGCGTCGGGGTGCAAGGTACTGATCGCGAAAGGCTCGAATTTCTTGGGCGTTTGCATGATCCGGCGGGTGGACTTGGCGCGGTTGTTGCCGCAGTGCGTGCTGGTGTTCCGAGGGTGAGTGCCGATTTGATTTATGGCGTTGCGCTGCCTGATGCTGGGGCAAGTGCGCGCTACCTGGCCGGTGGTCCGGTGCGCGAACAATCACCAGCCGAAGCTGCTGCGGAAGCTCGACGCGTTGCAGAAACTGGGGTGACCCATGTGTCAGCCTACAGCTTGACGATCGAGCCGGGCACGCGTTTTGGTGAATTGTCGCGTCGGGGCAAACTTCCGGTGGCCAACGAAGACGTCGTCGCCGATTCATTTTTTGCGATCGAAGA
>DAOMZH010001400.1:0-2495 GCA_035437985.1 Polyangium sp. (in: bacteria)
GTCAAAAACTCGCGCCGATTGCGTAAAACGGGCAGTCTGGGTACCATGATTTGCCGTACGGGTGCCCACGCGACCGTGCATGTCCTCATTCAATCCGTTCGAGCTGCCTTAGCGAGGTAAATGTCGACCATGGATGGGTCCACCGCAACGAAAGGACCCGAGGCGAATATCCTCGGTAAATACAGGCTAATCGCTGAACTCGGCCATGGTGGTATGGCCGAGGTTTATTTGGCGGTCGTTCAAGGTCCTGCGGGCTTCAACAAGCTCGTCGTGATCAAGCAGATTCGTCCGCAACTCGCGACGGATCCCGAATTTTTGAGCATGTTCCTCGACGAAGCCCGCCTTGCGGCTCGTCTGAGTCATCCCAATGTTGTCCAGACAAACGAGGTTGGTCAAGAAGGCGATCGTTACTTCATCGCCATGGAGTACCTCGAAGGACAGCCGCTCAATCGGGTTTTGCATCGAATCGGCCGAGATGGCGGTTTGACCTTGTCGATGCACTTGCGGATCATCATCGACATGCTCGTGGGTTTGCATCACGCGCACGAACTGACGGACTTCGACGGTACGCCGCTCAATGTCGTGCATCGTGACGTTACGCCGCACAACGTGTTCGTCACGTACGATGGGCAGGTCAAGGTCGTCGACTTCGGCATTGCCAAAGCGATGAATTCGTCCGCTGAAACCCGCCTCGGCGTGGTGAAGGGCAAAGTCGCGTACATGGCTCCCGAGCAAGCCCGCGGCGAACGAGTTGATCGTCGAGCCGATATTTTCTCGGCGGGCGTCATGTTGTGGGAAGCCGCAACGGGCCGTCGTTTGTGGAAGGGAATTCCGGATCTCACCGTTCTTCATCGCCTCATCAATGGCGACATTCCCTCCCCTCGGGACATTGATCCCGAAGTGCCCGAAGCTCTCGAGAAGATCGTCATGAAGGCGCTCGCGCTGCGCCGTGAAGATCGTTATTCGACGACGGTCGAACTAGCGACGGCTCTCGAAGAAATGCTCGATTCGACAAACGACAAGACGTCGCTTCGCGAAGTGGGCAAACTCGTGGCGCGTCACTTCGAGGAAAATCGAGCCAAGATCAAAGGGATTGTCGAAACGCAACTCAAGGTTGTGAAGTCGCTCCCGACAACCGAGTTTCAAGCGATCAGTTTGCCCCAGCTCGACAATCCAGGCGGCGCTGCATCTGGACCGATGTCGCAAATCGATCCTTCCGCGACGACCGGGGACACGAAATCGAGTCCGAAGCCTGCTTCGGCAAACTCGAGCCAAGCAACGACGTCATCGCCGACTTCGCTCACAGCATCGACGCCTTCGATGCATTCGGGATCGCAGCCTTCTGCGCCGCCAAAACGCGGTGGGATCTTGGGTGCAGTCGCGCTGATCGCTGCGGCGGCGATTGGAGCGGGCATCTGGTTTGCGACGCGTCCGCCAGCGCAGCCGACGAACGTTGCGACAAACTCGCCTCAGACGGGACAAGTTGAGATTTGGATCAACGTGAGCCCTGCCAATGCGAAGCTGACCATCGATGGAAAGCCGCTCGAGAAAAATCCGTTTGTCGGAAAGTTCGATCGCGACGGCGCATCGCATATGCTGCAAGCGGAAGCGCCTGGTTACGCCACCCGCAGTCGCGACATCACGTTTGACAAGGATCGCAACATCGAGTTTGCCCTCGTTCCTCAAGCAGCTGCCCCAGGAACGACTGCACCTCCGCCGGCCACGTCTTCAGCAGCAGGTGAACCTACGAAGGAGAAGACGAAGGTCATTATCGTTGCTCCTCCAACGACGGAAGATACGACCAAAGCTGGCACCAAGAAGCCACCTCGACCCATTGAAGAGAAAAACCCGTACCAGTGATGAACAACGCACGACGTTTCGCTCTCGCCACCGCCCTCTTTCTCCCTCTGCTTCCAGCGTCGGTTTTCGCGCAGCAACCAGCAGGGTCTGCCCCACCAGCTGCCGCGGCTGAACCAACGAAAGAAGCCAAAGAAGAAGCGTCTCGACGCTTCCAGCGTGGTCGTGAACTCTTCAACGAAGGCGACTATCGCACTGCACTCGTCGAGTTTCGTCGAGCCTACGAACTCGCTCCCAACTACGTCGTGCTCTACAACATCGGCAACGTTCAGTTTCAACTGAGCGACTACGCCGGTGCGCTCGATTCGTTCGAGAAGTATTTGGCCCAAGGCGGTGCCAACATCGATCCGAAGCGTAAGGCCGACGTTGACAAGGACATCGAAAAGTTGCGCTCACGCGTGGCTCGCGTGGAGATCTCGACGAGCGTGCCCGATGCTGATGTGACCATCGATGACTTGCCGATAGGAAAAACCCCGTTTGGCAAGTCAATCGTGCTCAATCCTGGACGCCATCGAATCGTCGCGGTCAAAGAAGGTCGGGTTACAGCAAGCCAAACCGTCGACGTCGCCAGCGGTGATACGCCGAGTGTGAAGCTCGACTTGCCTGAAAAACAGGTCAACCAAGTTCCGCCTCCGCCT
>DAOMZH010001401.1:0-2489 GCA_035437985.1 Polyangium sp. (in: bacteria)
GTCATGAACATCTTTCGTGACGCCGGCGTAACGACGTTTCAATGGACGCCGGTGGGGATTGAGCCCTGACGTCCGCCGCGTTCCGCAACCAGTTCGTTTCTCCCACGACACTTCAAAGTACGGTTTTTCTGGGACGATCGCCAGGACGAACGCGCTGACGACGAACATGCCTCCGCGTCTCACAAGCGTGAACCACTTGCGGTCGTGACGGCAAAAGTCATCAATTCGATGCGCGAGCTGGTTCACGCGGCGTGAGAAGACGCATCGCCCAAAATGCCTCCTCGGGCAATTCGTCTTCGGCACGCTTGGAAATGACTTCGGCCATCAACGCTTGCCCCGCTTCTTGCGTTCCAATCGCGCCGATGGCCCGAAATGCATTACGAAGCGCCGCGCCCTCGTCCGGGCAAATCGGATTCCAATAATAGTCATCCCTCAAGATGAGCATCAACGGCGCTATCGCCTCCGATCCCCGACGCCCAATCTCCTCGATGTGCTCGTTCGAAACGTCTTCGAACGCCATCTTCAACCACCGTACGAGCCTCGGCGTCGATTGCTCGGCAAAGTTGCAACCCGGTCCGCCGCTGGTCTTGTTTCCGAGGCCCCAATAAATTTCTTCAATTTGTTGAGGCAGTTCGCAATCACGTCCGTCTTCCAGAGGCATTGCTTCGGCCCGCTCCAAAAGCGCAAGCGCTCGGCGCAAACCCTCCTCCCCCTCGCTCGACCATAATTCCGCAAGCGTCACGTAGGCTCCCGCATGGAGCGGATATTCGTCCATGAGACTCTGCAATATGGATTCGGCGCGTTGTGTTTGTCCGAGTCGATAAGCGAGCTCGGCCGTGCATTGGGCGATCTCTTCGTGCCATTCTTTTGATTCGTCCGAGAATTGACGCGCCATGACTTCGACGACCCGAAGAGCCTGGCCCCCCAATTCTCGATGCTTTTCGACGATCTGCGGCGCTGCGAGCGCAAAATCGCTGAACAGATTCAACAAAGCCACACCACGCCCAGCCCCGAGCTTCTCCTCGAGAGCTTCCAACGTGCGAACGTCGTCCGTGAGGTCTGGTGTGACAAACGACCAACATTTCACGCCGGACTCGATGGCCTGCACGAGTTCATCGCGATGGAGGTACTTGTGCATGTGCAAAAGGGCCTCGACCGCCATTTCACGCGTTGGATGATCCTCGTTCCAACGTTTCCACAATTCATGGGCCGCCAGACAAATGAAGTCATGACGCGCCCCTTGGGGTGACTCCGACAAACGCGAAATCCACTCATCGTGCGCATACGCAATCGCCGATCGCCGATTTGCTGTCTCGGCACGAAAAACGTCTCGCGTTATTTCGAGACCAATCTGCCGTAGTTCGTCGAGAATCTCGGAATCGGTGCACGCGGCCATCTTCCGCAATGTCCACGGGTACTGCGCGTCGCGAGTCGCACCGAAATCCGGATGCGAGATCTCGAACGCCGCTCGCAAAAACGGCACGTTGATGCGTCGCGCGTACGCGCCAATCGAACCATCAAATGGCTTGGTATTCGTCGGCGTAATGACCTTCCCCTTTTCGACACCCGACAATGCCGACAATGCCGACAATGCCGACATAGGGGCACGAACCAAATCGCTGTTGCTCGAGCGCAACGCCGCTTTCTTGGCTTTGCGTTTGAGTTCTTTCTGATGTTTTTTCTTCGCGTGCTTTGCCGCAAGCTTGGGATTCGTAGCCATATCGAGGTCCAGCACGTACCAGAAAAACGGCGGTTTGTCAAGGGGAAATGTGGCGTTTGTCAAATTTGCAAAGCAAGGTTGCGCTTGACGATAGCGAGCATTCGTTGGTAGCATTCATAAAGCAGCATGACCCAGACGAACGATGAAACACCTCCATACCCCAATCGTTCCGGTTTCTGGCCTTTTGGGCAAACGGAACGGAAACGCCGATGAGCACCATCGAACGAGCATGGCGATTGGCCTACGAGGCATTTCTGGCAGCGCCGGGGGACCGAAGTTTTCTTGTTTGGTTGTATTACCATCCCCTGCACGTTGGCCTGGAATTGCCCGCAAACCTTCGCCATCCACATCGGCCGATCACCAAAAATGATCTGATTCCTTCGAAAAAACAAGGGCAGAAAAATATTCTGGACCAGGCACCATGAATCTTTGACACAATTTCGCGAGGGATGTTATCCTGCGCCCGGATGGTGGAGTCGTCCATGCCCGATGTTTTGCATATGTAGCGCTTTCCCATGAATTCTGGCGATGTCATAGCGGAGCGTTTCTTGATCGAGCGTCTCGCCGGTTCTGGGGGGATGGGCAAGGTGTATCAAGCCCGCGATTCACGCACGGGGAAATCGCTCGCAATCAAAGTTTTGGGCGGTCCGGGGGCTGACGACGCCGCATGCAAATGCCGGATGGGCGATGCGTTCGATTTCTTCGCGGGTGTAGACACAATCGTCGGAAGCGCTTGTTTTTTGTTCGTTGAGTGTTTTTGCACCGAAAT
>DAOMZH010001402.1:0-2482 GCA_035437985.1 Polyangium sp. (in: bacteria)
CGACAACCGATAAAGCACCGCTGGGGTCACGCTGACGACGGTAGCAGATCGTTTGGCCCCCAAGTAAAGCCCGGATTCTCCCACGACCGTTCCTGGACCCATCGTCCGCAAACGTTTCGTCTTGCCCCCGGACAATTCGAGTATGGCCGCCAGTTCGCCCGTTTCAATCAAATACAGATCCTTCGACACGTCCCCCTGACGATAAATGCGATATCCCGAGGGAGCCTCGACCTTTTCCAAAAATTCGAGAAACTTCGAGACCAGCTCGCGAGAACCAAAAACATTCTCCAATTCATCGAGCAACTTGGTCGGCGGCAGCATGCTCGGCGGAGCCGCTTGGAGAATCTTGTTTTCGCACCATTCGAGGCCGTGATCGAGGTCCGTGAAAAACCGCACGCGCTTCGTATCGTCGAAAAACCCACCACGTTCGAGCTGCTTTTTGACCGCTGGCGGCAAATCAGTGAGCACCAGCGTGACCCCGTGCGATTCCGCAAGCTTGCGCATCCGCACGAAACTCAAAATAGCTGACGAATCGATACCATCGACATGTCGGAAATCCAAAAGCACGAAACGCGTCGGCCCGGAATCTTCGCTCAACATCCGTTGGTGCACGCGCTTCAAAAGCGTGTACGACGTGCCGAAGAAAATGTAGCCCTGAAGCTGCAAAATATAGAGTTCGCGGCCGCGATCCTCGAGCGTCATTTCGTCGCCCGCGCTGCGCTCGACATTGCTGCGGACTTCGCCACCCACCAGCGAACGCTTGATGACGTCAATGCGGCTGTAGTTGACGGCGAAAAGAACCGACGAAACGACAATGCCCACGCCAATGCCTTCGAGGAATCCGGCGAACGCAATCACGACGAGAATGATGACGACAAGGCCGTATTCGACCCGGGGCAATCGGAACCACGAATCGTAAAGGGTTTCGACGAGGAACCCGAGGCCCAAGAAAACGAGCAATCCTCCGAGAACGGGCTTCGGGAAATACGAGAAAACCGAGGCCCCAAAAAAGAGCGCCGCTGCGCAAATGCTTGCCGAAACGATACCCGCCAAACGGCTCTCTGCGCCCGCTTTGTGATTGAGCGTCGATTCACTCAACGACAAATACCCGACCATGCCAAACCCAAGCCCGGCAGCCAAGTTGGCCACACCTGTCGCTCGTAGTTCACGATCGAGGTCAATTTCCCGCTCGGTAGCGATTTCGAGGCCCGATGCATTGAGCAGAATCGAAATGGTCGCGAGCATGATGATCGCGAAAAGATTACCCGAATTCGCAAAAACCTCGCCCCAGGCAACCTTGGAGATCTCCGACGTGGCCATGGGCGGCCAAAGAGCCCCACCGTGAAATGGACCGAGCAAGAGACCCTGGGCACTCGCTTCTTGAACCGAGCCTCCGCCCAAATAAATAATCGAATAAAACAGGACGATTGCCGCAATGAGCAATCCCGGCAGGAGCAAAAAGTGGTGATAACGACGAATAAGGAGTGTCAGGACAATCCCGAGACCCAACCCCGGAGCCCAATTGATGATCGCCGTGGTCTTGAGCAATGCCCCCAAATTACCGAAGGTCATGGGAGCGTCGATCATGACCGAAAGCGAACCCGTAAATAAGAGCCAGCCCGTGCCCGCGAGAAATCCACCGACGACTGGATAAGGAATGAATCGAACGAGAGTGCCCAAACGAAGAACGCCGAGCAAAAGAAACACGCCGCCCGTGACGAGGGCACTCAACGAAAAAACAGCAACGATGGTCGGGAATGGATCGGCACGTCCGGCCATGTTCGTTCCAATGGCCGAAGAAACGAGAGCAAGGACGACGGCAGTGTTTTCTTGAGGAGCAGCGATCGCAGGTCGGAATGAACTCCCAAGCGAGACGATGACGCCGACGATGGCCGAACCTGCGAGGGCCATCCCGATGCCGCGACTCAAATATTGCGTGAGGTTGCCGGAAAAAATGAGTGCCGCGAGCGTGATGCTGAACGTTGCGACCAGCGTGCCCGACATGACGCCCGCAAAAATTCCAGAAAGCACACGCGAGCCGCGAATCCCGCGCGCAGCGCTGGGCACTGGTATCGAACTCAGCGGCGCACTGTCCTGCCCTTGCATCGTCTTTGGAAACGCCCAGCCTTCATCGCTTAGCGCGGTTTGACCCATTGAGAGTACACGAGTGCGCACTCTCGCCACCAAAACTTCGTCGCAGAGCTATCTTCGACCAACTCGGGCCCGGGAAGCAAGCACGAGGGATCGAGAAGTCGACGTAGGGCTTTTCCGCGGCGCGAAATTCACATCTGCCCGACGTCTCGAGCGATCGCGAACGCTTGTTCCTTGAGCGTCATGGCTTCGCGCGGCCGTCCCATCTGTTCATAGAGCAATGCGAGATCGGCAAGGATCGCTCCTTCATCGGAACGTGCGCCCATCTTGCGGGCGTTGAGGAGCGCTTGTTCGAAGAAAAGTCGCGCTTGATCCATGCGGCCTTGATCCC
>DAOMZH010001403.1:0-2482 GCA_035437985.1 Polyangium sp. (in: bacteria)
TTATCAACGCGAAGTCGAGCACGAGGGAAAAACGATTCGACTCGTGGGGTGTTGAGGGCCATCACCCGGTGATTCTCATGCCAAACTCATTTCATGTTTGGCGCGCCGTACCGATTGCGACAGCGTCCACGCACGCAACGTCCGTCCAACGCGATTTCTCACTTGCCGGCATTTCTGCCAAACCCAACTCCGACCATGACAATCACCTTGGCATCCAACGGGCTTTGGGAGTAGGGTACGTCGCGTGGACGAACACACCCTAAAAACCCTGCGTACAGCGTTAACCGCGTCTCCCGACAGCATCGACCTGCTCGTCGTCGTTGCCGAAGCGCTCGTTGATCGAGGTGACGCGGCCGAAGGTGCGCGGATCGTACAAAACGCAGGCAAGACTGTTACCTTGAAGGCCGATTGAAAGGGCAATGGTGAGCGTTGGGTCAAGGAGACTGGCGAACACGCGGGCAACGGTGAGTTTTGGGTGAGGAGGGAGCAGGGGGCGCGCACAAAAAACTTGACGGCCTGAGGGGGATGGTGGCTTAGTTCGCTCAACGATGGCAACGCGACGGCAACGATTTCGTGACGCAATGGCCCGGCTGCAAGCCGCAGGAAGCCCTTCGGACGCCATCGAACGTGGATTTTACATCGCGCGCCCTGGAGGTTCGGCGGTATCGGTCATCAGCGGACGCCTCGAACTCGTGCCGACAGCATCGTTTTTGCTCATTGGCGGGATTGGTTCGGGAAAAACGACCGAATTGCTCATGACGGCCAAAACGCTGAATGAGCTCGACGACACGCGAGCCTTTTACGTGGATGTGAGTGCCATTCACGACATCAAGAATATGCCCGCGGGCACGTTGACCGTCGTAGCGGGCCTCGAACTCGCCAAACACATTTCCGATTTCAGTGCGGATCCCGACGCCGAAGCTGCCCGGGATGAACTCGTCAAGATTGCGCGTGGATATCATATTCATCATGACGACATCGATCCGAACCCGAACGATGATGATTTCGAAATGGAAGACCCCGACGTGTTTTACGTCGCTGGTGCCATCCAACGCCCCGAAACCGAGGCTCGTCGATTGAGTGCGCATGTTCGTGAACGCAGCCAATGGGTCGCGAAACTCAGTGCACCGTTGCGACGTTCGCGACCGCATCTCGTGTTGCTTTTTGATTCGCTCGATCGGAAGAACGACCTAAAGGATTTCAAGGATATCATTTACGAAGATATCGAAGCCCTTCAACGTATTGGTATTGGCGTGGTCCTCACCGCTCCTCTCGGAATGATGCATGGCGAGTCGCGCATCATGATGCAACAATATTTCCAGGACCGTACCTATCTTCAAACGGCCGTGGATATTCAGGACGATCCTCGCGCGCTGGAGTTTCTCACCAACATCATTCATGCCCGCGCGCCACACGAAATGATTCCTGAAGACGCTTGTCGTGCATTGGCGAAAGCTTCGGGCGGCGTTCTTCGGGACATGATTGCGCTGGCGCATTCCGCATTGCAAGAAGCCTATGCCCATGGAGG
Organism: Polyangium sp. (in: bacteria); assembly: GCA_035437985.1. Taxonomy (GTDB): domain Bacteria; phylum Myxococcota_A; class Polyangia; order Polyangiales; family Polyangiaceae; genus Polyangium. The sequence goes on from DAOMZH010001403.1 coordinate 1,529, forward strand.
CGATCGCGTCGAAGTCAAACACGTCGAGCGTGTGGCCAAGGCATTTGGTCGCAATCTCATGACCGGTGTCAGTGAAAGGGAGCACCGATCGCTTTCGCGTGTTTTGTACGAGAACCGATTTTTGGACAGCCCGTTTGGGGACTCTTTTCTTCTCGCGTCACAACGAATTATCGTTCATTCGACAGCAGACGGCGAAATGAAGTACAGCGTGCATCCAACCATTGAAGAGTTCATTGAACCGCCTCGGCCCGGTCCAAAGGTCGTGTAACCATGACCCTTCCCGAACTTGGCGCGGGTGAGTTGGCAAGTCGTCTTCGGTCCGAAATGGGCATGGGGACCTGGTTTTGCATTGTTGCCCCGGAAGAGCGGCTCAATGACATCACCGACGAAATCGAACGTGCACTTCACGTAGGAAAAACGAAATATGTGCACCTCGTGTTGAACAGCAGCGCAAAACCAATGCGCGACGCTCCGCCCGAGTCCATTGTCCTGTTTACCGGCTTTGCCAAATTCTCGGACGACGAATGGCATCATCTCGATGAATTGCGGTCGTCGCGTTTCGTACGCCACGAGCCGGCGCTCTTGATCATGTCGCCAGAATCGAGGCTGAAACTGGCTCGGCTCGCGCCCAACATGGCGAGCTTTCTCGGTGGTGCGTTTTTCGGATTCGACGAACAATCCGGAAAGCTGTCCGAGGAAGAGCGACAAAGGCGATTGACTGATTTGCAAAACCAATTTGAAAAAACCAACGAACAAATGATGGCCATGGCCAGTTCAGGGGTCGCTTTGGACGAACCTGAATATGCCGAATGGCTGGTGCTGTTGAACCGAGGCGATTTGTTGAAGCGGTAGGACCATGAGCGAAGAACAAGCAGTGCTCGAACGAGCGCTGGATCTTCAACGACGAACATGCAGCGTGCCCCCGCGGAATTTGCCATGCTTGCCTGACGAGCT
>DAOMZH010001404.1:0-2479 GCA_035437985.1 Polyangium sp. (in: bacteria)
ATGCACCGTCGCGGGCGAAAATGCCGGCAAACAAACGGCAATGTATTCTGCGCCATCTAGCTCGGGCGTCGAATAACGAACCCACTCTCCCTCGTGCGTGATGATCGCTTGTCCTGCAGCGACGTCGAACGTCTTTTCGCGCGTTTCGACACGCAATGACCCCCGCAGCACCACGGTGTATTCGTCGAAATCGGGAGTTTGACCGGGCTCTTGCCATCCTCCGGGGCTCCGCATTCGCGCGATGCTCGCGCCTTCCGTCCGGGAATTGACGCGCCCCACGAATTCTTCAATCAGTTTCGGTTTGTTTCCTGCAGCTTCGATGACTGTCGGCTTCTCGATGAGTGTCGGCATGGCCTACGCGTGCCCCATTCGCGTTTGGTTGTCAATCCATTTTCCCGTGGAAAATTGGCTTTCAGGCTACCTCGTCAAGATCATCGTTCCAACAAATCGCCCCGCGGTCGCGCCAAAATTTTTCGAGCTGCGGTGCCTGTTCTTCGACGGTGCGCTCCGCGGCTCGTCGCAATTTGCCTTTTTCCATCTCGGTCAGCGACCAGCTCAAGGACACATTCCCGTGAAAGCAAAGCGTCACCGTCGTAAAAAAACCGGGTCCGAATTCAGAATTACACCGCCGAGCAACCAATTCGACGAGTTCATCATTGCGAAACAACATCGCTGATTCGCGCGCCGAGAGCGCTCCCAATGCCGGCGAGGTGATGCCTTCGAGTCCCAGCTCCATTTTGGAAGGTGGCCGGCGTTGTTCGAGCCGAAAATCTGTGCCCTCCGTGCTTCTTGGATCCAAAAGATCGCGAATTTGAATCAATAGCACCCCCGAAACATTTTCCTCCATCCAACGTCTCATGTCCCCCGCTCGCGCGTCGCCGTCCACGCACGCCTCGAGCCACGCACATGCGACGCTCGTTCCATAATTATCCCAATAACCGGCATCGACGACACGTCTTCGGGGCGTGGTCGGTAAAACCGCAGCAGGCGACAAATAAGGAAATGACGCGCTCAGTCGGGTCGCGACACGCAACGGAAACTTCGCCAATGACCCTGGAAACAAGCGGGCAAATTCATAACCCGCGCGCGAATAGGTCACTTCCTCGTCGTGTCCGACGCGCGGCCCTTCTTGCACGAGTAAGAAATCCAAATCCAGGTTCGAGATGACGAGACGCCGCCCATCTTCCGCGAGCATCGGGCAATAAACGAGGGAAGGACGCCAGCCCGCTGCTTCGCCTGGGGCGAGATCACCAAACGTTTGTCCAAACGCACTCGGCACATTTTGCTCGAATGCTTCTTCGAGGGCTGCGCCACGATCGGGCCAGCGAGGCAGCGTCAAAAATGAGGAAAAGATATCGCGAAACACCAATCGCTGAGTCATTAGCGACAAACAGTCCTTGGTGACGCTCTCGAATAACGCGCGAGGAGAAATCGTATGCAAATCGTCGTCGCGTTGCGGTAAAACACTCGGCGGCGGTCTTAATGTCGCCACATAAGCAGCAGCGCCGTACATGCCTCCCGATGCACCCGAGATCAAACGAATATAATATGGAAATCCCGGCAATCGCCGCTCGAGGGCGCAGAGCACGCTGGTTGTCCAAGCAGCGGCACGTAATCCTCCACCGCTCGCGCAGACCAAAACGAGGGGTCGCTTTCCTGCAGCAAATGGCAATGATGTGCGCCAGGGAATGTCATCGTGCCGAATCAATCCTGCTGCGGCCGGCTGCCGAACCTTGTATTTGGCGAGGCTGACCAAATTTTCTCGCGGCGAATAATAGGGTTCGAGTTTCGTCACGCGGCGACGATATTTGTTGCGCCCCGCGATCCAGATTGCGAGCCCGATCAAGGCAATCAAAATGACGACGTGGGTTCCGCCGAGCCAGAACGAGAAAGATCCGAGCGTCGCGGCAATGAGGCCCAAAATAATGCAAATGCCAGCCGCAGGAGGGATCACGACGCGTTCAATAAAGGCCCCCGCCAAATAAACACCCAAAAGAACAACGGAAAATGATGTCGCCAAGACGTGCAAATGGGCAATGCTTTCGCAAGGAGCATCAAATTCGAGCGATTGGACGGCAGCATCCGGCAATGCGTCGCAAATCCTGGGCGATAACGTTTCGGCAATCCAATCGCCGAGGCTGACGAAGGCGACCGTCAGCCCCAAAGCTCCAACCGCTCCAACCGCCATGGGCCAACGTCGTTTTGGACGAACACCCGCAGCACCGCGGAGAAAAAGCATGATCGGAATGATGAGCGCAAGGGCCAACGCGACGTCGCAGTGCAGAAGGTATTCACGAACGGGCATTGCAATGAGCGCAGTTTCCGGTTTTCGCCCGAAATTAGGCCGTTGCACCAGTAGCGAGCTGACGAAGAACAAACCATTGGCCAGCAGCATGGCCGCGAAACCAGCCACTCCTTGTTTCACCGGGTGCTCGTGCCAAAATAGTCGCGGTAGTCCAAACGAGCGTCCGAGTCCTAA
>DAOMZH010001405.1:0-2479 GCA_035437985.1 Polyangium sp. (in: bacteria)
ACAAACCGGACAATTCGCCCGTATTTCCGCAGAAGCCGTGTTCGAGGTCGATGGCGTCGTCGTGCGCTTGCACGTATTGCCCCGACGCATCGCATCCTCGGTTCAGCTCGTCGGAGCCACGCTCGATCGGTCAGCCACCCTCGACGCAGCTCGCATCCGCGACGGCAGTGAAATCACTGAACCAGCCATCACCGAGATCACCGAGCGCGTTCGTCGTTACTACGCGGATCACGGACATCCCGCTGCCACGGTCACCTTTGACCTCGCGGAAACGGATGTCGCCGATCACATCGTTTTGCGCATCATCATCGACCCTGGTGTGCCGCGCACGATCCGGCGCCGCATCTTCCAGGTCAAACAAGTGATGTTGCGCGAGGTCGGCGAATTGCCGAGCAAGTATCGTTTGACCACGGGTGCTCGTATCGACGAACCGTTGCTGGTCGATGCCGATCGTGATCTTGCCGAAACGCTTCGAGATAACGGATTTCTCCGCGCCCAGGTCCAACACGAAATTCGCGAGACCAATGCGGGTAGCGATCTCTACGTCATCATCGATCCTGGCCCTCGCATCATTCCTGTTTTCGAGGGCAACCACGCCATCGACGATGTCGAGCTCGCGTTCACGATCAATCAAGTCAAAGGTTTGGATCTCAAGACCCAGGACTTGATTGACAAACTTCTGCGGTTCTATGCCGAGCGCGGTTTTTTCGATGCCACGATCAAAGCCGAAGAACGCGGTGGTCCAGAGGATCCCGTGCATCACATCGTGCTCACGATCGACGAAGGAGCGCAGGTTCGCGTGGCCAAACGGGTTTTTCCTTGTCTGCCCAAGACGTGGAAGCCCGAGCAAATGGAGCGTGAAATCAACAGTTTCCTCCTCGAGGAACTGCCTGGAGAAAAAGGGTTTGCCCTGCGCGACCCCAACGCGGCTCTCTCGCTGGTGACGCAACCTTCGGCCAGCCGTCCTGTCGCCAAACCTCTGGATCTGAATCCCGTCACGACGTACGCGCCCGAAACCTACGATCGCGCGCTGAAGCATCTACGTGACCTCGTGTTCAGCAAGGGTTACCTGCACGCAGCGATTGGTCCCGTCACCATCGATCGCGCGACCTGCGATCCGCGATCGCGGGCGGCTGAATGCGTCCCCCTCCCTTTGCCCAACATCGCTCCCAAATGCGCCCTCGACGAAGGTGGTCTTCCCGTCCCCGAGCCTGAACCTCCCGCTGCGGCGACCTGCCATCCCGACGCGGAAAAACATGTCGAGTGTTCGCGCGACATCGCGCTGCGCATTCCGATGAACCTTGGACCTCAAACGATTTTGTACGACGTGGGGTTCGAAGGAAGTCGCGTGTTTTCCGAAAAGCAAATGTTCGATCTCACGCAGCTCGAACTTGGAAAACCGTTGTCGACCATCGCGCTCGAAGCTGCGCGTTTGCGTTTGCTCGATGCCTACCGCAATCGCGGATTTGCTTATGCGGAAGTCTCGGCGACGATCGAGTCGTCACCAGACAAGACCCGAGCCCGCGCGCGGTTTGCCGTCACCGAACGGGATCAAGTCACCGTTGGGGGATTCGTGGTTCGCGGTGCGTTGCGCACGAGCGAAGAATTGATCCTCCGTCGCGTCACGCTCGTGGCTGGTGGTGCGTATGTGGAACGCGAGGCGCGCACGAGCGAACAACGCATCGGCGCACTCGGCGCGTTTTCGAGTGTTTCGGTGGGTCTCGAGGATCCCGAGGTTCCGCAAAAACAGAAGCGCGTGATCATCACGGTCACGGAACAAATCCCGCAATACCTCGATCCACGCGTGGGTTTTTCCACGGGTGAAGGGTTGCGTTTCGCCGTCGAGTACGGACATCGCAACATCGCGGGGCTCGCCATCACGCTCACGCTTCGCGTGCAACTTGCTTATCTCTTCGACTTCATCGTGCTCGATCAAGGCGTGCGGCGTGATTACGAACGACTCACCGTCGCGCGCCAACTCGAACGTCGCAACACGGTGTCCGTGAACTTTCCAGAGGTTGGATTCAGTCCGCTGATGAACCTCTCGATCGACGGCATCGACGTCCGCGACAACCAACGCGGCTTTGGCATTTCCCGTCAAGCGCTCGTGCCTACGCTCGCGTATCGCCCCTCGCGCACGATCACGATGCGTTTGGGCGGTTCGGCCGAGGTGAACGAGATCGACGTCTTTAATGCCTCGGCCGTCGACTCGCCGCTGATTCCGCTCTTGCGTTACCCGAAGGGTCAATCCGTGGCGTTCGCGGGGCGCTTCAACTTCGCTTGGGACGGGCGCAACAACGCATTTGCAGCAACCAAAGGCGGCCTCGTTGCCCTCGGTGTCGAGTACGTCAGGGCCATCCCGTTCGGCGAAGACAAGTCCGACATCGAGAGCAATTTCTTGCGTTTTTCCGGACGCACTTCGGGATATTTCGAGCTCACCTCGAAGGGCCCGAGCGTCGCTTTGAGCCTGGCGGCGGGG